>JBBRDE010000104.1:0-17481 GCA_038204185.1 Cytophagales bacterium | reverse complement strand
GAGCATAGATTTTCGTCAGTACAAATTTTGACATGCCTCTTCCGCTGGAAGTATCGCACAGCACCTTTATACCTATTCAACTAAAAACCTTTTTAGATAAAAAGCGTGACGAAAAAACGTATTATTAATGATTAAGAATTTTAAAGCGTACCAGGAACCCTCCGTTTTTACACCGGACAATTTGTTACGAGAAGCGCGACGGCAAAAGGGAATTGATACCTGTGAGGTACCCTCAGTTTGCGTGCTGGATCCCGATGGCGATTTGGTGACCTACCTTGTAAAGACAAATCAAGCCAGCGTGAGCGCATGCTGGGCGTGTTACCACACCACTTTGTACACGGTAAAACAGGGAGATGACGAATTTGGGATCATAGGCCGTGGCGTGGGGGCATCGTTTGCGGTGCTACTGGCCGAACAACTTTTCGTATCGGGTTGCCAAACGCTGCTCAGTATCACATCCGCCGGTATCATTAACCCCACCTGTAATAATTCCAAGTTTGTCCTGATCCAGCGGGCGCTTCGGGATGAAGGGACTAGCTACCACTATTTGCCGCCTGCCGAGCCCAGCACCATCGACCCGGAATTAGTGGAAAGACTTCTGAGGTATTACAGCGCCACGCCTTTGTCCCTCGAAACGGGCATCAGCTGGACCACCGACGCGCCCTACCGTGAAACCCAAACCGCCATTGACGAGGCGAAAAAAGCCGGGGCGGTATGTGTTGAAATGGAGGCGGCGGCCCTGTATGCTTTTGCGCTGGCCAAAAACAGGCGTGTCATTTGCTTCGCGCACCTCACCAACACCATGGCCCAGTCAGAGGGTGACTTTGAAAAGGGTGAAGAAATGGGTAGCCTGGATACGCTTGAACTCATTCATCACACGATGAAAGCCTTGACTTAATTCTGTGCCGTGGGCTACGTCGCACAACCCTGGGTTAAAAACAGAATTCCGAAGGTTTTTGAATACTTGTGATATAATAGGCAAAGAATTAAAACACGCAGAAAAAAAAGCCTGCTTTGCCGCAAAGGTTATTGACGGGGATATTTAATCTAGTTTAGGAAAAAATTGAACTTAAAAATGAATTTTATAACCCGATTAAAACAAAAAGTACGCAAACTAAAAGCAGAAGTTCAGGTTTTGGTATTGGCATATTCTGACAAGCGGACGCCTTTGGTTGCTAAGCTAGTTATTGGACTTACAGTCGGTTATATGTTAAGCCCGATTGACTTAATCCCAGATTTTATCCCTATTCTTGGTCTGCTTGACGATCTGATAATTGTTCCCTTGTTGATTACACTTTCTATTAAACTTATCCCCCTGATTGTAATCACCGACGCCAGACAAAAAATAATAGAGAACCCACAAATACTAAAAAAGAACAATTGGATATTTGCAACAATTATCATTTTTATTTGGCTGACCCTACTCTATTTAGCATACAGGCAATTTGGAAAAGTATTTATAGAGCCTAGGCATTAACGGAGAGAAAGCACAGCAGACAACAAAAAATTTCATCAGGATCTCAGGCCAAGAATTGCCCTAAGGTGCGGGGGGGGTGCTGACTATTGGTCGATGTCCTCATAGCGGTTGAATATCCTTTACCAAATATATCATTACCTGCGCTCAGGTCGAAATCTCCTCACACGACTTTCATTACTAGTTTCTACCCCTACCTCTAGATTGCCCCGAGTCGCCAGCGCGCTCAAAATCTGCTTCACTCTTCGCGCCCCCGCTGAAATGCCGTAGGTTGTAGGTGAACGACAACAGGAAGTAACGCTGCAATACGTTGGATTGCACATCCTCCACCAGAATATCCGTTACGTTACGGCGGATGCTGATGTTTTGTTTCAGCAAGTCGAAGACACTCAGGCTGATTTCACCGCGCTGATTGGCAAAGACCTTCTTGCCAATGCTCATGTTCCAGATCATGTAGTTGGTATTGAAGCCTGTCGAAAGGCCCGTATTGAGCTGGTGGCTCAGATCAGTCCGGTAGACCAGACCTTTCCAGATGACCCAGGTCAGCCTCGCCCGGCTGCTTTGGTTGAAGTAATTCTCAGTGGTTCTCCGCAGGGAACGGTTTACGATATTGTAGCCTGTCCGGGTGCTGAGGTAAAAATCCAGGTTCTCGCTGATGTTACTGCTCAACGAAGCCCCAACCCGAAAATAGGTAGTGGAGGTAAAATTGGCCAGCGAGTCGATCAGGCTGGGGAGTTTGGTGTGGTTGACATAGGTAAACAGGCTGAGTTTGGATTTAATGAAGTCGAGGGGCTGTCCGTAGTTCGCAAAACTGCGAATAGTCCAGTAACCGTCGAGGTTGACCGGCCGGGAGAGTTGCGACCCAATCTGCAGCGTATCTACCGCCGTAAGCGAAATGGGGCGGCGGGCAGTAAGCGTGCTGTTGCCAATGTAATTGGATGTAGTCGATGCCTCCACCATAGCAAAAAACGTATGGTTATTTTCCGGGTTTTGAGCCCGATACTGGCCCTTGTAGTTGTTCTGCAAAGACTGCACCAGATTTGAGTTTCCTGTCCGCACGTACAATGGGTTCGAAATGTTGTACACATCCTGCAACTGCCCAATGGAGGGCGCATCGGTACGGGCGCGGTACTCTAGCTCTATGTTTTTTGTTTTGGAGAATTTATACTCAAAGCGGGCGGCGGGAAGTATGTTCTTAAAAGTCCGGTCAAATGCAAACTCCCTAGGAAAAAACTGGTCGTTGTGGAGCTTGGCCCGTTGGTACTCGGCCTCCACCTGAAATCTGAGTTTATCGTTTTTGAACTGGTAGCCCAATTCGCTCTCTTCCGTGACGTAATCGCTTTTAAAGGTATTGCTCAGGCCAACATTCAAATCGGAATAATCGCCGGTAAACTCGCTGAAATCATACAGTCTGCGTTCTGAATCGGAATAACGGTTGCCGCGCTCATGTTGAATTTCGATTCTTCCGAACTTACCCACGGGTTCGGTATAGGTAAGGTCTACCTGCCAGGAATTACCATTACTGTTATAGTCGGTAAACTGATTCAGGGTTCTACTCCGATCAGGCTCCCGGAAATAAATATTGTCGGCCAGTCGGAAGTTTTCACTGCTACTCCGGCTGAAATCGTTGCGCAACCGGAACGTAAGACTCCGTCCTTTTTTGTCAAATTGGTGGCTGAACAAAAGAAAATTGCGAAAATTGGCACCCCCACTGGTCGCGTTCGATGTATTTTCGGTCTGATTGAGTGGGCTGTTATCGTTTTCGGTACGCCCCAGGAAGTAAGAAAAATTGTCTCCCATCCGGGCTGACAATCGTGGGTGAACCAATAGTCGATTCTTGGGATTGATTTTATAGTCGATACGCAGATCGGCCTGATGGGTCGCGTCTATATTGGTACTCCGGCTATTCTGCTCATACACCCTTCCCGAATCGGCTACGCTCACAAACTGCTGGAACTTGGATTGTACCCCAAAATTGTCCTGGTGTGTGTAAGTGTAGCTGCCTGTGGCCTCAATTTTGGGACTCCACATATCCGAGTAATTTGCCCCGATGGAATTGGTTTTGATGATTCCGTCCTGGGGTCGCTCGCCCCGTTCACTGCTCTGGTCGTTGCTGAAACTGGTGGTATTGATATTATTGCTCAACCCGGTAATGGTAAACCGCCGGTTTTCATTGAACAGGTTGACGCTGGCGCCCACCAGGTACCGGTCATCCGTGCCGTATCCACCCGTTAACTTCCCAAACTGCCCTTTACGGCGGTCGGCCTTGGTCACGATATTGATGGTTTTAATCTGTTCCCCGTCATCAATGCCGGTCATTTCGGCCTTATCACTTTTTTTATTAAATATCTGAACATTGGCAATGACTTCGGCGGGCAGGCTTTGCAATGCCTTCGCCACATCGGTACCAAAATACCGCTTGCCATCGATCAGGATCTGCTGTACATCTTCGCCCTGCGCCTGCACTTTGCCATCCTCGATGGTCACACCCGGCAGTTTCTGAATCAGCTCCTGCGCGCTGGCGTCGGCCGCGGTTTTGAAGGCCGCCGCATTGAATTGCGTCGTATCGCCTTTGAGAACGGCCGTAGCTACCTGCCCTACCACCTGAACTTCCTGCAATTCGTTGATATCTTCCTGTAAAGCCAATATCCCCAGATTGATGGAGTTGTCGTCAAGGTTTACGGTTCGGGCCAACGGCTTGAAACCCAGGTAGTTTATTTTTACAATATATGCACCAGGCACCATATTTTCAAACTTAAACTCCCCGTTCCCATCGGTCATTACGCCGTTGGTTGGCTGCTCATCCGTTGGTTTCTGTATAGATATGATAGCCCCTGGCATCACTGATTTGTCGGAAAAATTCTGCACCGACCCTTCGATTGAAAAGCGTTGCGAGAAAGCCAGATGTGGTAGCATTCCCAGGCAAAGGAATAAAAAGAGGCAACACCGTAAATTTCTGGAACGGTTACGTGTAAGCATACTATAACGAGCAAAATGGATTGAAAACAGAAAAAACTATCAATTAATAAAAGTAGGCCAACACAGGGCCCGTGGAAAGGTGTTTCCGATGAATCAGGCAAAAGCCCGACTCTACCCGGACAATACAATACTAAATCTGGCCCCGCTCACCGATCCAGCCAGGACTTAAACAGAGGGGTGCGGTCACTGCTGACGACAACGTCCTCCTCAACCGGGGGGTTCAGGGTAATTTTCAGCCGCCCCTTGAAGTAAGGGTGAATCTCGCGGATGGCATCCACATGGGCAATGTACTTGCGGCTGACCCGGAAGAAGATATGGGGATCGAGGGTGACTTCAATTTCTTCGAGGGAAAAGTCTACCGGGAATTTTCCGTACTCGCTACTGACCAGAAAACTCATTTTCTCCTCCGAAAAAAAATAAGCAACCTCATCCGTTTTAATGGCTTTGATCTGCATGCCATTTTTTACCAGAAATCGGGATTTGTAGATATTGACCGGTCCCACGGATGATACAGAACCATCGTGGACCGGTGTTGACACGAAGGTGCGCTTCATATCCTCGAGCTTTCGAAAACTCTTGACCAACTGGCCGTACTTGATGGGCTTAAGCAGGTACGCCACCGTATTCACTTCGAACGCATCCAGGGCATACTGTTCAAATGAGGTAGTGAAAATGATCGGAAAGCGAATTTTGACCGTTTCGAATATTTCGAAGCATGTACCATCCGATAATTGGATATCCACAAAAGCCAGGTCGGGATGCGGGTGTTGATTCAGCCAGACAATCGCCCCTTCTACCGTAGACAGGCAAGCGGCAATCTCGATGGCCGGATCGTGTTGTACTATTTGGTTTTGCAGGCGTTCGGCCGCCAGCGCTTCATCTTCAATAATTAGTACGCGCATTGTTTTCTTCGAAAAGAATTAATGGAAGTTTTACCACAAAATGGGTGGTACTTTTTATAATCTCAGGCCCTGCATTCGCCACGTATTCGTACCGCTTCGCCAAATTGTTCAGCCCGGTTTGGGCGCTGTATCCTTCCGATTTTTTGGGATGAAAATTGTTTTGCACGACCAGGTATCCCCTGGCTTCAGTGAATATTTCGATAATTAAAGGCTCAGCATCCGTCGCTTTGTTGTGCTTCATAGCGTTTTCGATCAGGGTCTGCACGGACAATGGGGGGATAAAGTACTTGCGAAAATCAGATGAAACCCGAATGTGGATCTGCAGCTGCTGCATGAACCGAATTTTGAGCATAAACAGGTAGGAATCAATAAATTCAAGTTCTGTTTCTAAAGACACCAACTCCTCGTTTTTGGTGCGCAGCACGTAGCGGTACACATCGGAAAAGTGCTCCAGAAACTCCTGCGCCGTCGCCGGGTCTTTGTCGATGAGCGAGGATAAGATATTGAGATTATTGAATAAAAAATGCGGATCCAGGTGGTTTTTGAGTGACTCGAACTGCGATTTCAGATTCTTACTTTGCAGCTCCTGAGAGTAGGTGAAATTTTTCTTCCAGCGCATCATAAAAAAAACGCCGAAATGAATGGAGATGACTGGGATAATCAGCAGTAGCCCGTACATGTTAAGCAGTAACATCTGTTCCTGATCAGGTGGAAACCCCAGAAACTGGCTCTTGATGAGGTAGTAGGTAAGATTCACACAGACTAGGGAATATACGGTACTCAGAAATATCTGGGCAAAAAACCGCCGTTGGTCGTAGTCTGCCCAGGGGTAGTAGGCGTTCAGCCAGATGGAGATATAACGATTTCCGAGCCACAGCAGCAACGTCACACCCAGGATCCAGGAAAGTGCCGCCAAATAAAACGCTGGTTCAGCCGAGGTGCCAATCAGGAAGAATAGTCCCGAAACAACCAGAATAGCCAGGAGGATCAGTATGCTGCGTAGCTTTTTCACCGGCCAATGAGTTAGGGACAAACTGCTTTTCTGCCCAGGGTACCCCTGGCTAGTATAAGGAAATGGATTGGATGGATTTCCAGGGGATGTACTTTGGAGCATTGTTTTCTTTCCAGACCAGTACGCCCCAATTTTTATCGGTTACGTCATGGTGACCGTTCAAATTAAGTTTGCGGCCGTTTTTGAGCACGAGGGTGGTGTAGGTGGCATGAGGTTCAATCAGGCTGATGTCACGCAGCGCGACGGAATAACTTATCTGATTATATTTTCCCTCTAAAGTCTCAAAATCCCACTGCTCGTCGAGGTCATAAATCAACTTCCCTTTATAAAACAGGCCGTTGGTCGTTTTTACTCTCCCCCATAATTCCCGGGGGGGGGCGAAATCGAAATACCCCATCAGTTCAGTATTAGTTTGGTCATGATCGAAGGTTACCTCCCGAAAATCCTCCCAACTAACGGCCAGGCTGCCGGTACCTTTAATAAATACCGTCAAGCCCTGATTGTTAGCCCCTACATCATCGTTATCCGACAAAATGATTTTTTTTTCTGAAACCGTGGTGATCTCGCAGGCGTTTTCGGCTTTTTTTTCAATCTTCCGGATAGAACCTAACGGTATCCGTTTATGGTTTCCGTCATTTTTGCCATCCAACCGGAACGAAGTCATGGTTTCGTCCTGATCCCACTTGACAAAGCCCGTCAACTCGCCTGAGTCGGTCTTTACGGTACCATAGATGGGCTTTACCAGGCTGTTGAGAGCATTGGCCGGGGTGGGCTTGAATTCGATTCGCCTGATGGATTCCCATGTAATTTTGTGCCATTCCCCATTCGGATCGATCATATGAATACTACGCCCTATGTCCTTGTGCCGGTCGGTACCCCGCACCCCGAGGCTGCTGCCATTTTTGAAGTACAGCACGGCGCTGTTTTCTTCCCCTACGGTGATCGAACCCAGGTCACCGAATCGGCAGGAAATTTTTTTTGATTTGGAGGGGATATTTTTCTCCCACAGGTGCATGAATCCCCATTCGATCTTGTCATTTATTTCCTGGTCGCTGAGTTGCTTGATTTCGCTGGAATTCAGAAAATCGAGGGCGTTATTTTCTTCGCGTTGCGCGTCGAAAACATCTTCCCAGAAAAGCTGACGATTGGTCCACAACAGAATACCCTCCCGCGTTTGGTTGTCCCTAAGAGTTACCCTACCGAAGATCAGGCCCTGAAAAGGATGTGAAAAAGTGGAAGGACTAATTCCGAGCAACAGCACATATAACAACCCTGTCTTGAAAACGGAATCTGCCAGTCGAGAAAGGGGCGCGATGGGTTTTAATCCCCACATGGATGGTCTGATTGGTTGGGCAGTAGAGTGAATAGGCAGACAATTTAATGACTAGTCCTTTCAAAATATGCCGTTTATGACCAAATCGGGAGAATTCCAGACCCAATTGGGATAAATAATATCTTAATCAGAACGAGGCCCTTAAACTCAGCTGCCAGCCGATTAAGGAAGTTTTCCCAGCTCCACTCCGGGTACCTTTCCCGTCGCTTTACGCCCGAACTCCTTGCCAATTGCTGTATGATCCCGGAAGAATCCGCAGTTTTGCAGAAAGAATTGCTGGTTTTCGCTTCCACCCGCATAATCCATCCTGTAACCTTTGCGGGCGGTGGCATCGGCAGAGAACCTGGCCAGGGTTAGTTCGGTCCAGGGGCCACTGGTACTTCTCACCCATTGGTTGCCAAAATAGACGCGGCGCCCGGTATCGCCCGTTTCAGGGATGAAGTTTTCCAGGAAAGAATGCAGGCGTTTGAGGTAGGTGTGCGTGTGCGGTCGTTTGAAACTGGCTACCAGTTGCCAGCTACCCTGCTCGGGCGCAAAAAAGTAAGCGGTGTAGGTAGTGGTACTGTCGCCGGAGGGGGTACCTTGTAACAAAAACCGGTAGGTATTTCCCGCCTGCCAGTTGTACTTCAGGTAGCTTTGGCCGCCCGACCCTTCATTACCGAACTCCCCTGTATGCACATCTTTTCCTTTGCGGAGCATCCTGATTTTCTGATCCTCGGGAATCGACTTCGGATCGTCGGTTTTATAGGGGCTCCATACTGAGAACAAAATGCGCCGCTCGGTTTCGGAGTTGACCTGCATACCAAAGTACCCTTCCCCAAAGCCGTTGGCCATGAAGTACGAGCCGATTACATCCTGCCCCTCGGGCACGGTGACTTCATTATAAAACCACTCCACATTCTGATCGTCGGATACCGGGTAGTTGAGATGAACCGAGGGCCCGCGCCTACCCCAGTAAAAAAAATTTCCTTCGTTATTTTTCACAAAGGCCGTGGCTCCGTCCACCGCACTACCTTGTAGTATCCAGGCACTGGGCTGACCAAATGTTGTAGACTTTTTGGATACCCCGCGTAATTCTATTTTCAAGTAGCCCGGCGTGGCAATGTCCCACTCACCCGCCGGATTATCGACCGAATCTCCCGCTTTCAGGACCAGCGTGATAGATTTATTCCCGATCGTCACACGCACCGTACTGGTGCCGCTGCTGGTGGCTACCAAGCGCAACGCCAGGGTACCGGGCCGGGCCAGCCGCACGTAGGTAGCGACTACGGCCTCTTTACTGCTCCATTCGGTAAGTCCTTCTTTCGAAATTTGTTCATGGCTTGCGCCCTGCACCCAGGAATTCCCGCCGAGGGGTACCCTGATGGCCTGTGTCTTGGTTTCCGGGGGTACCCTGGTGTAGGAAAAGAGTAACATAAGTACCAGCAACGGCATGGGCGGGCGATTGACTTTTACTAATTCGGAGTACCGTTTTTTTTTTGATCGGTGTGGAGGCTGTTATCACTCAACACGAATTGGGGTGCCGGCAGTAGGTCCAGTATTCGTGGATGATCCTGATCGTATTTTTAATATCCGCGTAGCCGCTGTTCTTTTTAAAAAAGCCCTGCACGGTCATTTTGGTATAGGCTTCTTCCACCGTTTGTTTGTCGACCGACGTAGAGTACAGCACAAAGGGTATGCACTTTTTGCGTAGTCCCGGATCGTCGTCTACCTTCTTTTTAAACTCGGTGCCGCTCATTCCCGGCAAATTGACATCGCTCAGAATAATAAAGGGCTGTTGGGTAGTGATTCTTAAATGTTCAAAAGCATCATGGGCATTAGCAAACCAGATTAAGGGATTGGTAATATTCAGGTCCTTCAAAATCATCTCTAGAATTTCTTTGTCATCTGTATCATCTTCTACGAGAATAATCGGGCTATTTTTCATGCAAACGGGTTAGTAGAGAAGGAATGGGTACAACATAATTAAATCCTTGCGTATTTCCAAAAGGAGAGACGTCGCTGACAATCACCTCAGCGACTGTCCAGTTCCTCATTTTTGAGCCTGTTAATATTGAAAAGAATCTGGAATTATTCTTAGGGGTCCATATGGGTTGACCACAAAAAGCCCTTGCGCTCGCGACCGATAACTCATATTTAAGTTTCGGAGTGGATACGTTGCTAACAGTAGATAAAAATTAAGGACCCATTCAAAATAATGCACTGTTCTGGCCCTTGTTTTACCAAACATTATTCGTTAGATTTGGTTGGGAATGAAATAATTATCCGGCCTTCAGTCCATCAAAACATATGGAAAAGAGATTACGAAAAAGCGCGCGGGTTCTGGGAACGCTGGTGCTCTTATTGCTGGTGTCTACAATCGGCTACACCAATTATCTTTTGGTCCCGATGGACGATCGGCAGACCAACCACCTGAAGGCTTACGGCATTGCCTACTCAGTGCTCAAAGAGGGGTTGGATCTGGACTGGCTGCTCAACTATCGGGGCGGCAGCTACCTGATCAAGTACGTGTCGATCGTCGAGAAAGAATGTCGCGTGCGCGGTGTAACATACGAAACAATTTCGGACGCCAAAGCCGCTGCCATTTTATCGGAAATAGCGGTACCCGAAATCAACATGGAGGCAGTGAAACTCCATAAAGCCGCCCGAATTGCGGTGTATTCTCCCATCAAGATCGGCCCGGCTACCTTTGAGTACAATGACGCCGTTCTGCTAGCCCTCAAATACGCCGAGATTCCTTTCGAAGTAATATATGATCAGGAAATTCTGGACGGTGATTTGGCCAAGTACGACTGGCTGCACCTGCACCATGAAGATTTTACGGGGCAGTTTGGCCGCAACCTCCGGCGCATGTCGCAAGAGGACATCCGGGCCCAGGAGGATATTGCAAAAAAATACAACTACCCCAAAGTCTCGCTAATGAAACTGGCTGTGGCTAAAAGAATCAAAGAATTTTGCGCGGGCGGGGGATACCTGTTCGCGATGTGTTCCGGGGCCGAAACCTTCGACATTGCGCTGGCTGCCGAAGGCGTAGACATTGTAGATGCGCAGTTCGACGGCGATGGCATCGAGCCGGGCGCGCAGGCCAAGCTTAATTTTGAAAAGACATTTGCCTTTGAAAAATTTGAACTGCAACTCGATAACGGCTACGGCGGTATGTGGTTTTCAGATATCAATGCTTCCCTGGGCAGCTACGGCTTCGGCGAATCGGAGGATGTCTTCTCGCTCTTCGATTTTTCGGCTAAGTGGGATGTCATTCCTGCCATGCTGGTGCAGAATCACGAGTTCCAGATCCGGGAATTTAGCGGACAGACCTCCGCTTTTACCAAACGAACTGTGAAATCTAACGTGCTGGTGATGGGAGAAAGTAAGTCCTCTGACCGCTACCTTTACGGAGAAATGGGCTTAGGACAGTGGACCTTTTACGGCGGGCACGATCCTGAAGGGCGACGGGGCGGCGGCCACCGCATGAACACCGACCTGAATCTCTACCCACACTCGCCGGGTTACCGCCTGATCCTGAACAATATTCTGTTCCCCTCCGCTAAGAAGAAAAAGCGAAAAACTTAAATTAGTTGATAATGGACAGTTGAGAGTTGATAGTGACTTTTAAGGAGTCAGTCACTTGAACACAATCAATTGCGTCATTCATGAGCCGATTAATTGCATCAGGTTTAGCTTAGGGATGGCCCATAAAAAAAAGCCCAAGACCGAAGCCTGGGGCAATTAATTTTTTTTCACTCTCAACTTTCCACCATCCACTCATTGAACTACTTGCGCTTTCAGCTGGATTGAATCCACGACGACTTTTTCTTTTTCGGCGCGTTTTTCCTGCTTGCGAAAAAAGCCGCGTAGCAAAAAATTATGTTGCAGCGCTTCCATGCTTTCGTCCAGTTTTCCGGAACTGCTTTCCAGGTTCTGAATGGTGCTCTTGATATCCGAGGCAGTTTTCTCGTCGCGTAAGAGCAATCCTACGGTGTTGTTCTTATTGTTAGTCAGATCGCTGGATAACTCCTGGGTGGTTTGCTTCAACCCCGCTACCATAGCCCTTGCAGTAGCAGCCGTTTCGTTAAGTTCCGACACGGTCCGGCGCACATTAGCCATGATGAGGGTATCCGTAACCACGTCGTTGGCGAGTCCGCCCGGTTTGTTTAGTTTGGCAGCGTAAGCATTGAGCGTAGTCGTCATAGTCTGGGCCTGATTAGCAGCCCGCTGTAGGGATCCCATTGTGGCTTCCAAATTTTTGTACAGCTCCTCATCGGCCAATAGCTTACCCACCGAACCCTCACCCTTGCGGATTTTGCCACTTATATCTTTAAAATCCTCTGTTATAGCCAGAATATTCTTGTTATTAGCCTGTAGCGTATTCATGATATCCTGCTGACTGTCTTCTTTCTTGACCCGAAGTACGTCCCCATCCTCGATTGGGGCAGCCTTGGTGGTCCCCCCCTCGATTACCACGATTTTGTTTCCAATCAAACCATCGCTGCTGATCTTGACCACGGCATCCTTGCGGATATATTGCTGGGATTTTTCCTCGATGTTGAGGATTACTTCAACCTGGGAATTACCAAAAAAGTGAATGTCCTTTACAGTACCTACCTTGACCCCCGAGAACCAGATGTTGTTTCCGGTTTTCAAACCATTCACATCGTCAAAAACAGATTTAGCCTCGATTTTCGAAACGAATGACTTTCGCATACCCCCAATGGTGAATACCCCGCCGATGAAGATTAACAGGCCAACCAGGACGAACAGACCAACCGTTACGGCGCGTCGCTGTGGATTAGTTACTTTACTCATATTAGTGTAGTTCTTAGTTTATTTAAGTTTTTTTTAATTCGGTATTTGGAGGTCAAAGTTTATTCAGGAATGCTATTCATTAAATGCGTCCCTCAAAATTTTGTGCCTTGCTACTTTGCTACTCTACCCTTTACTTTTTTAACCTCCTCACACCGCATTCTCCGTAAAATTATAGTCGTAGAAGTTTTTGATGCGCTCGTCATCAGTATTGAATACCTCCTCAAAGGTACCTACCTTGGCAAAGGTACCATCCAGCAACATAGCCAGGCGGTCGCCCGTCATTTTGGCGCAGGTAAGGTCGTGGGTGATCAGGATTGAACTGGTATTGTATTTTTCCTTCACTTCATTGATGAGTTCGTTGATTTCGATACAGGTCGTCGGATCAAGTCCCGCGGTGGGCTCGTCATAAAGCATAATGTCAGGATTCATGATGAGTGTCCTGGCAATACCGATACGCTTGCGCTGTCCGCCAGACAACTCAGATGGCATCTGATTGATGGTGCGGGCCAGCCCCACCGATTCGAGTACCTCCTCCACCGACTTATTGATTTCGACCCGACTCAGGTTTTTGACATTTCGCACCAACGGAAATTCCAGATTCTCGCGTACAGTCATACTATCGTATAAGGCACTGTTCTGGAAAGAAAAGCCGATTTTCATGCGTAAGTCCCGCAATTCCCTTTCGTCCAGGTCACCTACCTCCTGACCCAGTACTTTCACGCTTCCCCGATCCGCTTTCAGCAGTCCGGAAATAATTTTGATCAAAACCGACTTACCCGTCCCTGAACGCCCCAATACCACGACATTTTCGCCCTTGTTCACATCCAGGTCAATGCCCTTCAAGACATCTAGCTCGCCGAAGGATTTGTACAAATCCTTGATCACCATAACGGGCCCATTTTCGACCACTGGTTCAACCTTTTCAGCCTCGGTTCTTGCTTTCATTATCTTAACCAGCTAGTTACTTGTACGATGGCAACTTCTTCCATAAAAATCAGAAACATCGACAACACCACCGAGGCGTTAGCCGCCCTGCCTACTCCCTGGGTTCCCTGGCTGGCGTTGTAGCCCTTGTAGCATCCCACCATCCCGATGGTGAAACCAAAGGCGATGGCCTTGATCAGGGCCGAATTGATGTCCAAAAATGTAATTTGCTCAAAAGCACTTTTAAAAAAAGCTACGATGTTGGTTTCTTCGTTGAGGGTGACATCCAGAAACGAGCCCAGGAGGCCCACGATGGCGCAATAAAATGATAGGATTGGAATGCTAATGGTGGTGGCAATCACGCGCGTAACAACCAAGAATTTGAACGGATTCACCGCCGAGACTTCCATGGCATCGATCTGCTCAGTTACGCGCATGGAGCCCAGCTCAGCACCAATGCTTGAGCCTACGCGCCCGGCGCTGATCAGCGACGTGATGAGCGGAGCTAGTGCCCGCACGATGGCGATGGAAACAAGCGAAGGGAGCCAGGAAGTGGCTCCAAATTCCATCAATGAAGGCCGTGATTGCTTGGTGAATACCATACCGGTAATAAATCCGGTCAGGGTAATCAGCGGCAGCGACTTTAAGCCGATCTGGTAGCACTGGTTGACAATCTCCTGAAATTCGGGACGCCCCCGGAACAATTCCCGAAAAAAGCGCATGTTGAACTGCCATGCATCATAAAACATGAGCAGGTTTTCATCTATTTTTTTGGAAATCAATGTACTTTTAGAACTGGAACTCATCGAAGTAGTCAGGGAGAATACGCTTGGCTAGTATTGTGGGCAAATATACAAATAGTGTGCCAGTAGCGTCAACTCTGGTTTCAGGCGAACCGTTCCCGGAGCACCTGCATCATATATACGTTAATGGACCACTGGTCGGCCAGGGGCTGATTGGTGAAGGGTACCGTCGGTAGGTAGTGCGGTGGGCCGAATTCGGTCAGGATCGTTAACGGATGTCCATATTTTTTCTTATCTGCCACTATGGTATCCCACCAACCCAAGTGCGCTTTCATGGCTGCTTCCCATTCGGGCGCCCGCGGATCATTGACCTGCGGGCCTTCGGGATGACCCACCCGGGCGTGTATGTGGCCCGTTCGGCTCAGGGCCAACGCTACGGTTTCGGCCTGATCCTGCAAAAGCGTTTCGTGGACATTGCACCAGTGCGAAATATCCAGCGTCAGGCGCAGGTCGGGATTTTGCTCGATGAAATTCCGGGCCACGTGCGCCGCAAACAGCATACGGCTCCGGTGGGTTTCGTGGTAGATCGGGATACCGGTCTGCGTCGAAGCCTGGGTGGTGTGGTCGATGAAGGCTTTATTTTGTTCGTAAGAAAAGTAGTCGCGCCCGCTGTGACAATTGATATACAGGGGTTTCAACTCTTTAAAGGTACTCGCGCCGTCGATGGCTTTTTTGAAAGCGGCCAAATGCGCGCCAAATTCCGGCTGACTCCCACCGCACAAAAAGCCTACCTCCAAACCGTGCTTTTTCAAGGCTGTTACCATTTCTTTTTGGGCTTCAGCCTTGTCTGTCCACCAGAGTTCCAGACCGTCGTACCCTTCCTTTTTTATCGCCGCGCAGAATTCGTCCAAGGTACCCCGGTAGCCCCAGTTGGTAGCCAGAATTTTCAGCGAGAAGCCCGCTGCGGGTTTCATCGGGGTGGGTAGGGGCGCGGCCATCGCCTGCATAGCGGGAATGAGTCCGGCGGTGACCAGGGTGGTGTTCACAAAATCTCTGCGTTTCATGGGGTAAAGGCTTGGGCGCTATTCAGGTAGGCAGGGGGTACCCCCTCCTGACCACAAAGCTACTTTATTTGGCGAAACCTACCCACTTTGCGTGGAAATCGTAGTAGATGATACACTCGCTAGACCCCCTCGAAGTGCCAATCCTATTTCTTTGACCTGCGGATACTTCCCCAATAATTTAACATATTTACCTTATCTTTGTGACAATCAAAGCGGTTTGCTGGCCGGGGAAACAAGGTCAGTATTTTATTAATTTCAATCTACTGACTCTTGCACTTTAAAGACTTCGCCCTCCACGGCGATATACTCAATGCCGTGGACGCCATGAATTACAGCCAGGCTACGCCTATCCAGGAATTGGCTATTCCCCAAATTTTAGAAGGGAAAGACCTCATTGCCTGCGCCCAGACGGGTACTGGCAAAACGGCCGCCTACCTCATCCCTACCCTCGATTACATCACCCAGAACCCGCAGAATAAGGTAACGACGCTCATCATCGTGCCCACGCGCGAACTGGCTACCCAGATCGACGGACAGGTGCAGGGCCTGGGATACTTCTGCAACGCTACCAGCATCGCCGTGTACGGCGGTACCAAAGGACCCGAATGGGACCAGCAGCGGAAAGCGTTCGAGCAGGGTGCCGACATCATCATTGCCACGCCCGGCCGCCTGATGGCCCACATGCAACTAGGCTACGTGGATTTCAGCGCCATAAAGTTTCTGATCCTCGACGAGGCCGACCGGATGCTCGACATGGGTTTCCTGGGCGACATTATGTCTATTCTGAAATCAATCCCGGAAGTTCGGCAAACACTGATGTTTTCGGCCACCATGCCGCCTAAAATCGGGGAACTGGCCAAGCGCATCCTACGCGATCCGGGTGAGATCAGACTGTCGGTTTCCAAGCCCGCCGAGGGCATCGACCAGCAGTTTTATATGGCTACGGAGAACCAGAAGCTACCCCTGTTAATGCATTTGCTGAAAGAGGCCAATAATCCAAGTCTGGTGCTTTTCACCTCTCGCCGCTCGTCGGTGGATGCTATCGTGCGCGCCTTACGAAGGAAGGGATTCAAAGCTGAGGGCATCTCGTCGGACTCGGAACAGGCCCAGCGGGAAATTGTACTGCGGGATTTCAAGAACCGGGAGTTCCCTATTCTGGTTGCGACCGACGTGCTGTCACGTGGCATAGACATAGACAACCTGAGCCATGTGGTCAATTACGACCTACCGCGCGATCCGGAGGATTACGTTCACCGGATTGGTCGCACGGCCCGTGCCGAATCAAAGGGTACCTCCATCACCTTCATCGGTGAAATGGACAAGCGCGGCGTGCAGAACATCGAACGCTTGCTGGAACGGTCTGTTATCATTACCTCCATGACCGAAGAACTGGGTTTGGGTACCGCACCGGTATTCGGCGCTCGTGGCAGTATTTCCCACGACCGCGACCGATCGAGGGGTCGCAAGCCGCAGGGTACGCACTCCCGCTCGACAACGCCAAGAAACTCACCAGATTCGCGTGCAGCCACTTCTCCCCGGACTCCAACCGAAAATCGTCCGGAGTCACCCACGGGTGGAGGGGAGACAAAACCCCGCCGCAAGTCCCGCAATAACCGAAATAAAAGGAAAGGCCCTTCGGCAACCTCCGGTGAGGCGTCGGGCCAGACGGATGTCAAATCGGCGGATCTAGCCTGAGCTTGCTTGCAGGTGGTATTTTCGGAAGATTAAAATTGACTGGGCCGGGATTTTTTTTCGAAAATAAAATCCCATCCCCGTTTACTTCGTTGTACCGAAATTACCCCTCTCTAAATTCCAGAAGATTTGAAAAGGAATTCGTCATTTCGGCAAAGGGCTGGTTACACGATTAGTGATCCGCCCCTTTTTTCGTGGGAAAACTTCTTTCCGCTGCTGATGCTGGCGCTGTTGAGTCTCACCGCTCTCACCTTTCACTTCATTCGAATCCAGTTTAGCGAGGCGGTCGATTTTTCCCTCGACTGGAACCTGCTGTTGAGTTGGATTCCCCTCCTGCTTGGCTTTATTGTTAGAATCCTACCAAACGATTTGGTCCATTTCCCATTTGGATTGGACTATTGAGCATGGCATGGTTGGCATTCTTCCCCAATGCTCCCTACATGGTTACCGATTTAGTGCATTTGTCGGTCAACTACGACAGCGACCGTACCTGGCATGATGCCATCATGCTATTCTATTATGCTCAGATTAGCCTGATCAACGGACTGGTGTCGC
>JBBRDE010000103.1:0-17506 GCA_038204185.1 Cytophagales bacterium | reverse complement strand
TGAATACAAATCTAAAGGTGTGGCTTGACGGAATAACAATGAGCAGCAGTAACTTTTCTGTACTTCGGTTCGAGGGCTGACGAATCCCGACTAAAATCGGGACAGGTGCCGCCCAGCTTTGGTACTAACTATTTAACTTTATCAAAAAGCCAGGCAGCGGTTCCGGGCGGACGGAATGCTAATTCTCCCACTTCGCCAAGCCGTAACGATTGGCAAAATTGCCTCGCTTTAAACTTCGTTTACGCTCAGCAACTTCGCCAATCTGCCGCGCGTTATGGGCAATTTTAAACCGACATTAATTACAAACCTGAAAATAATTGCTAGTTTTGAAACTTCTTGGTAACTAGCAAAAACAAAAAATAAAAAGTGGAGACCAGCTACCACTCAATAAAACGGGGCGACACCGAAAAGCCAAATGAGTAGGAAATAAAAAAAGTAAAAAATGGAAAGTAAAAAAATCATTACAGTATTTGGTGCAACTGGAGCACAAGGAGGCGGGCTTGTAAGAGCTATTTTGGCCGACATTAATTCAGAATTTACAGTAAGGGCTGTTACCAGAGATGCCAATTCTGAAAAAGCAAAAATATTAGCACAATTGGGTGCCGAAGTAGTAGTAGCCGACATTGATGATGCAGAGAGCATTAAAAAAACTTTAGAGGGTGCATATGCTGCATACTTTGTTACTTTTTTTTGGGAACATTTTTCAGCCGAAAAAGAATATCAAGAAGTAACTAACTTTACTCAGGCTGCTAAGGAAACAAATTTGCAACATATCGTTTGGTCAACATTAGAAGATACTAGAAATTGGGTAGCGCTAGATGATAACAGAATGCCAACCTTACAAGGCAAATACAAAGTATCACACTTTGATGGAAAAGGTGCTGCGGATAAACTTTTTGTAGAAGCCGGCTTACCTGTAACTTTTTTAAGAACTTCTTTTTACTGGGACAATTTTATCTATTTTGGAATGGGGCCTAAAAAAGCTGATGATGGAAATTACTATATCGCATTTCCGATGGATGATAAAAAATTGGCAGGCATGGCTGCAGAAGATATTGGCAAATGTGCTTATGGAATATTCAAAAAAGGCAGCGAAGTAATTGGAAAAACAATTGGTATTGTAGGCGAAAAGTTAAATGGAAATGAAATGGCCGCAAAACTTTCCATAGCCTTGGGCAAAAATGTAATTTATAATAATGTAAGCCCAGACACTTATCGCAGTTTTGGCTTTCCAGGAGCTGATGATTTGGGTAATATGTTTCAGTTTAAAAGAGATTTTAATGACGATTTTAATGGAATACGTGACGAAGGTTTTTCAATGGAGCTGAACCCTCAATTGCAAACCTTTGACAAATGGCTTTCTTTAAATGCTTCACGTATTCCTTTGGATTAAACAATTTAATAAGAGTGGAGACCAGCGACCATAGCCTACAAATGCAGGAGTAAAATTTGTAGGCTTGTTACAGCAAATGGAAATTCTAATCTTGTAACAATTATTCTTGAAGCACTAAATACAGAAGTTGTTAACGGAATGATGAGCATTCCTGAATTGACAGAAGCAATGAAAAATGCAGGCATCGTCAGCGTTCCGGAGGTAAGAATCTTGAATAAGGTTTAACAATTAACCTTACATAAATAGAATTTAATACGAGGTGAATTATTTTAGTTCCCCTCTATTTTAATTTAGACTGACAATAAACTGAAAAGAAAAAACTGCCCACAACATTCGGTTTGGCAATATGGCGGGGGGACGAATATATGCTCAACCACACTACTAGACATTTTTAAAAAAGGGGCGTGAATACCTACCTTAGTGGTCGACGAAAACCTAACTACTGTATGCTCACGCCCCTTTTAGACAAAATTAGCGAATACTTGCCCAACCACGGCAAAAGCTGTGTAAAAAACGTACTTATTCTCTCGCTATGCCTTCTTATCAAGGAGACGGTCAATTTGAACAAACTCAAAGGCACGGTTGGGGCCGTTTTGGGCAATAGTAACACACAGTCCGATTCCAACTACAAGCGGCTGATACGCATATTCGACAACCATTCGGATAGCACGCTGTGGCTGGACCTGCTGGTGTTCGTTTTCAGGTTCCTGGGCCTGCGGGGCGACTACCTGATCCTGGACGGCACCAGTTGGCGGAGCGGTAAGGTCAAGTTTCATTTTTTGACGCTATGCGTGGTCTACCAGAATGTAGCCCTGCCGATTTTCTGGCTGAACCTGCAGAAGATCGGCCATAGCAGCACCCAGGAGCGGATAGGGCTCATCAAGGGAGCTCTGCGTCGGTTCGACCTTGCATACGGTGTGCTGATAGCCGATCGCGAATACATAGGCACGGCATGGTTCAAATATCTACTGGAGAGCGATATAGATTTCATAATCAGACTTAGAAGGGGGACCTACCAGGAAGCAGTGGATCAATCCGGAGGAAGAAGCTATGAGCAGCTTTGCAAAAAGGTCAGACGCAGCAAAGTGGAGGGCAAAGTACTCAACAAGTCTTTTGTACTGGAAGGAATGCCACTGCATTTCGTCGTTTTAAAAAACGGCAAGCGGGATGCGGACGATCCTTTGATTTATCTCCTAACCAGCCTGAGTGAACCCGCCCGGCTGGTAGCTGAAAAATACCGGATGCGGTGGAAGATCGAGGCCTTCTTCAAGCATATGAAGACCAACGGCTTTTCATTGGAAGCCATGAACCTTGGAACAGAACCGAGGTGCCAGTTGCTGATGGCCGTTGTGGTGTTCGCCTATGTGCTCTCGATCAGGGAGGGACTGAAAACCTATCGGAAGGTGCGGGTGAAAAAGTACGCGGATGGGTCACAGGAAAGGGAGGAATCCGTCTTCAGGCACGGCCTGAACAACTTGATGCGATTCTGCACCAACCTGCCCTCTTTTTGCCGACACCTATTCGGTCAAATAGACCGTGACAAAATGCGTGTACCGATTATGATTTTAGAATATGTCCAGTAGTCTGATGCTCAACTTTTTGTTCGCTATTCAGCAGCAGTCCCGGCTTGACTTTTACTATTGAGCTTAGTACTTACTCTTCATCATTAGTAATTCTATTCGGCAGCGGCAAAGGCATAAAGGCCAATACCGCCGACACAAACAGCGTCCACGTGTACGCCCTCTCCCCAACTGACATTCTGAGTAAAAAAACCGACCCCTCCGTCTTATATGTACCAGGGCACCTCGCCATGTTGGACAAAAATTTAGCACCCTCATCCAACCCAAATTCCCTTTCTTTGCAAGACTCGTTTCAGTATTTTAACCTGTAAGCCGTTTTATGAAAACCAGCATTCTCATTTTATTCCTAACCCTCTGCGCCATGCAGAACTCCTTTTCCCAAGCCAATACCCCCATTACTGTAGCTAGCTACAACTTGCGCTACAATACGCCCAACGACGGCGTCAATGCCTGGCCCAACCGCAAGGAAATGGTCAAAGGCCTGATCCAATACCATGAGTTTGATGTGTTCGGTACTCAGGAAGTACTCCGGGGGCAGTTGGAAGACTTGGCCGAACTGAAAGAATTTGCTTTCCTGGGCAAAGGCCGCGACGACGGCAAGCAAGCGGGCGAGCATTCGGCTATTTTTTACAAGAAAGACCGCTTCAAAGTACTCGATTCCGGTGATTTCTGGCTTAGCGAAACGCCTGAGGTACCCGGCAAGGGCTGGGACGCCACCTGCTGCAACCGCATTTGCTCATGGGCGAAGTTTCAGGATCTGAAAACCAAAAAGCAGTTCTACTTTTTCAGCGTCCACTTCGACCATCAGGGTGTGAAGGCGCGTCAGGAATCGGGGAAACTCATGGTGAGAAAAATTAAGGAAATTGCCGGTAAAACACCCGCTGTCCTCGTGGGTGATTTCAACTCGACCCCCGAAACGGAGCAGATTAAGGCTCTACAAACCATCCTGCAAGATGCCCACGATGTCACAAAGCAACCACCCTACGGGCCGGAGGGTACCTTCAACAGTTTCAAGTTCGACGCTCCCATGGACAAGCGCATCGACTATATCTTTGTCAGTAAAGACTTTGACGTGCTGAAATACGGCGTGCTGACCGACGCGAAGGAGCAACGTTATCCTTCTGATCATCAACCGGTGGTGGCGAAGGTGGTGTTGAAATAGGGTCCCGCAATAGGAGATACCAGGGTAGCTCATTTGCATTGTCGCGCCACCCCTTTGTACCTTTGTGGCTTCCTTAACCCCTTACCTTTATGTACTTCCTTGGATTTGATGTGGGCAGTTCGTCCGTGAAAGCCTGTTTACTTGCTGCCGACACGGGTCAGGTCGTGGCTTCGGCTTTTTTTCCCGAAACAGAAATGCCGATGGATGCCCCGCAGCCCGGCTACGCCGAACAGCAGCCCGAGCAGTGGTGGCAGAATGCCTGCCTGGCCTCAAAAGCCGTCATGCACAAATCCGGCATCGCTGCCGCTGACGTGAAAGCCATCGGTATCTCGTATCAGATGCACGGATTGGTAGTGGTGGATAAGGAAATGAATGTGCTGCGCCCGGCCATTATCTGGTGCGACAGCCGCGCCGTAGCCGTAGGTAACGCTGCGCTTGAAGCGATGGGACCGGAGGTAGCCCTACCCCACTTGCTGAATTCACCCGGTAATTTTACGGCGTCCAAACTGGCCTGGGTCAAGCAGAACGAACCAGAGATATACGCCCAGGTTCATAAATTCATGCTGCCCGGCGACTACCTGGCCGCCCGCATGACCAACGAGGTGGCTACCACGCCTTCGGGCCTGTCGGAGGGGATTTTCTGGGATTTCCTGGATGAACAACCCGCCGGGTTCCTGCTGGATCACTTCGGTTTCGAGGCCAATCTGCTGCCTCAGGTGTTTCCTACCTTTGGCGATCAGGGTACCCTCACCGCTCAGGCTGCCGAAGCACTCGGCCTGGCCCAGGGTACCCCCGTTACGTACCGGGCGGGCGACCAGCCCAATAATGCGTTTTCGCTCAATGTCCTCGAACCGGGCGAAGTAGCGGCTACCGCTGGAACTTCGGGGGTAGTATACGGCGTAAGCGACCAATCCAAGTTCGACCCCGAATCGCGCGTCAACACTTTTTTGCACGTCAATCACCTGCTGGGTACCCCCCGCTACGGGGTACTGCTGTGCGTCAACGGCACGGGCATTGTCAATAGCTGGCTACGGAACAACATTCTGCAACGTAGCGTATCCTACGCCGACATGAACGTCCTGGCCGCCAAGGCTCCCATTGGTTCCGACGGATTGCTGTGCCTACCCTTCGGAAACGGAGCCGAGCGGATGCTTTGCAACCGTGATCCGGGGGCTAATTTCGAGGGGTTACAGTTCAACCGCCACGGACTGAGTCATCTGATTCGGGCGTCTCAGGAAGGGATCGTCTTTGCTTTGTACTACGGCATGCAGCTTATGGAAACCCTGGGCGTGTCGTTGAAGAATATCCGCGCCGGCGAAGCTAATATGTTTCTGAGCCCTATTTTTCGGGAAACCTTCGCGAGTGTTTCCGGTGCCACAGTGGAGCTATACAACACGGATGGTGCCCAGGGAGCCGCACGCGGCGCGGGCATGGGGCTAGGTCACTACAAAAATCGGGAAGAAGCCTTTGTAGGCCTGACCGCTACGCACACCATCGAACCCGACGCCGCACAGGCCGATCAATACCAGCAGGCTTACGAAAAGTGGAAGGAAGCGATGAAAGATTAGGTTCACGGTGAAAGGTCAACGGCGAATGGTTTATCAACTCAGCAGTCCCTTCATTTGCAAAATTATAGCCGGGTTTCCTCAACCGTAACCCCCTTTACCGTCCACCTTTGACCGTTGACCCATTCATATCCATCTTCTGAATCACGGCTTTTTTGTCGAAAAGTACCCGCCAGACGGCGAAGGCCACCTGCTGGTCTTTGAAGCACGTTTTGCAAATCACACTTTCCACCGGAACGGGGGCATTGTAGAGCAGCAGCGTATCGTTCAGCTTCTGCACGTTATCGGATTGGGGTAGGTTATTTTCAGCGTTATAGAGGTACGCGTCCAGTAGCTCACGCTCCTTAGGCGCGAGGGCTTGATTCGTGACATCAGCTGGTCCCAGCAGTTGAATTTTAACGCCGTATTCCCGATCCATTGCCGCGATGGAAGGTACCTTCTGTAAATTCTGACAAAGTACCCCGGCCTGCTGCGGATTTCGGGCCAGTTCTTTTTCCAGCGCTTTCCGGGCGAGGGCGACCAACTCCTTCCCCCATTCGTCTACGGTCCCAATGAGTTGTGGGTTGGTGACCCGCTTGATTTCCGCCGAATTCATCTCCTGCTTGAGAGCAGAAGTTTGCTTGATCCGGTCGTCGGTATTGCAGCTTGTAATACTAAGTACGATAAGGAAGACCCAGGTTGAGGATTTGGTCATGGTGGGGTTTCTGTTAAAGGAGTTTGAAAACGGGGAAAATAAAAAAACGGAAGGTATCGGTAACGCCCGCTCTAAACTAACCCTATCCCGGTTGTGTTGGTTTACAAAATCGCCATGACGCTAAATTACGTATCTTTGCGTCCCCAATGCAATAAACATACCATGCAGGATAAATTAGAAGCTTTAAAGGAGCGCTTTCACGAAGTAGGACAGCAGATTATTCAGCCCGAAGTGGTGATGGATCCGCAGCGCTATTCCAAGCTCAGCAAAGAATACAAAGACCTGGAAAGGATCGTGACGCAGTACGATGCCTATCAGAAACTCCTCAAAGACATTGCCGGGGCCAAGGAACTCATCACCACCGAGAAAGACGAAGAGATGCGGGAAATGGCCAAGGAAGAACTCAGCGAGCTTCAACCGCAGAAAGAAGTGATGGAAAAGGCCATTAAGGAGATGCTCATCCCCAAAGATCCCAACGATAGCCGCAACAGTATTCTGGAAGTACGGGGGGGTACCGGGGGCGATGAAGCGGCCATTTTTGCGGGTGATTTGTTCCGCATGTACCAGCGGTTTTGCGAAAAAATGAATTGGCGGCTGTCCATCCTGGATTTCACCGAAGGTAGCAACGGTGGCTACAAGGAAATTGTGGCCAAAGTGGAAGGCGAAGACGTCTACGGCAAGCTGAAATTCGAGTCGGGAGTCCACCGCGTGCAGCGGGTACCCTCCACCGAATCACAGGGACGCGTACATACCTCCGCCGCTACGGTAGCCGTGCTGCCCGAAGCAGAAGAAGTAGACGTGGAAATCAATATGAACGATGTGCGGGTAGATACTTTCAACTCCTCGGGTGCGGGCGGTCAGTCTGTGAACACCACCTACTCGGCAGTGCGGCTTACGCACATTCCCTCGGGGCTGGTGGTGAGTTGCCAGGACGAGCGTTCGCAGCTCAAAAACAAGGCCAAGGCCCTGGGCGTACTACGCTCGCGGCTTTACGAAATAGAACTCAAAAAGCACAACGATGCCATCAGTTCACAGCGGCTTTCCATGGTCGGCAGTGGCGACCGATCCGACAAGATTCGTACCTATAACTACCCCCAAAGCCGCGTGACCGATCACCGCATCGGCTACACGGTATATAACCTACCCACGGTAATGGAAGGCGAGATTGGCGATTTTATCGAACAGCTCCGCATCGCCGAGAACGCCGAACGGATGCAGGAAGGGGAAACGGTATAACAATCAGGAAGTTTGAAACAAACAAAAACAGCAGGAAAGCCAGAGTGGCTTTCCTGCTGTTTTTGTTTGACAACCCGTAGCTTAGGTAAGCCAGGGGTAATAGGGCATGGTGTGAAACATCAGTGGAGGTCTGATCAAAACCCGAAAA
The DNA here is from genome assembly GCA_038204185.1 of Cytophagales bacterium. Lineage (GTDB taxonomy): Bacteria > Bacteroidota > Bacteroidia > Cytophagales > Spirosomataceae > Salmonirosea. The sequence goes on along the minus strand of JBBRDE010000103.1, from coordinate 9,728 downwards.
TAATTTGGCAAAAAATATAAGGGCAGATTATTCAGTTCTATTCGCTCCCGAATTGCTGAGGATAGGTTTCGGCCTTGAATTTCTCGAAGGGAACGGACTTGTAAAAATCTCCCCCGAAGAAGGTGATGATCTCGTGAAATTCTTTGGCTTTCAGGTAGCCGGGAAGCGGCTGAATCATTTGCAGCTTCTCATCCAAAAACACAGTACTGGGATAGCTGAGCTTGTTTTGCAAAATGCTGGCGGCAAACTCATGTACACCACTGTTGCCCTGCTGCACAAATTTGAATTTCTGGCCACCCAGCGTCACTTCCTCGCGCTGTTCGGCGTTGAACTTTACCGGATAGTAATGTTCGTTCATGTACTCTACAACTTTTGGATCGGTGTAAGTTTCGCGATCCATGACTTTACACCAGCCGCACCAGTCTGTGTACACATCAATCAGAATCTTGCGCGGCTGATTCTGGTTCAGCGCGAATGCCTGCTCTACCGTCAGCCACTGTATTTTGGCGGGCTTCACGCGGGGCACCACCGTCTGAGAGCGCAGAGCGGTAAAAATAAAGATCAATGTGATGGCCAGTACGGCGCCGACGAATAGACGTATCATGTAAGTAATGGAAAATAGGTCGTGGAAAAACGAAAAGATGCAGCCTGTTTTCGGTCAGCAGTACACCTTACCGGGTTTAAGGCAATGAATTTACGAAAAAGAAGTCTTACCTCTGATTGTAAAGGCAGAAACCCAACGACTTCCTAACGAAATCAGCCCATGAAACGTGCCGGGGTTTGCGAACAATCTCCCACCATCTATCCCCTTACCTACCCTAGGGCCTAGGGTTTGATATATACCGCCGGCAATTGCTTCGCTTTGTATTCGGCGTTGAATCGGGCCACATCCTCGCTCACAATTTTCCGCATCGCGGCTTTATAGGTGCCCCACTCAGCCAGTAATTCTGACAGACGTTCCTCGACGCCCTCGGTCGGGCGCGGATCGTGGGTACTGGCGCGGCCACGCAGGTCGAGCAGTGCGGCGTTGAGGCGGTTGGGAAAGTTGATTACGTCTTGGAATGTCTGTTGTTTTGGCGTAATCAGGTCGTCTTCCCAGGTTGTGATTTTTTTGATTAAGTCCTTACCCTGCATCAGCCACGTTTTCATGGTCGTATCGCTTTTCCAGGTGGCCTGCAAAGCTTCGATTTGCGTCTTCGCGTTGCGCATTGTATTCACCGCGTCGTGGATTTCGCGTACAGCATCTTCGGTTTTGGTCAAAATATCCTGTTGCGCTTCGTAGTCGGCCAGTGTAGCATCTAGGCGCGGGTCGGGCAGGATGATGGCCGTGGTCGTGGAAGTGTCTTTACCGGTGGTTAGTTTCAATGTGTAGGTACCCGGCCCCACCAAACTACCCCGGTAGTCGCCGTTGACGAAGACTTTGTTTACGCCCGGCACCGCCTCACGACGCAAGTCCCAGGCCAGCCGGTTGAGCCCCTTTTTAGTGGGAAGCATAAGCGTAGGTGCTGGTCCACCTTCGTATTTCTGATAGGCTTTATCTTTCTGGTTGGTATAGGAGCGAATCACTTTTCCTGCCGCATTCATTACATCCAGGGTCACGGAAGCACTATCCAGATTCTCCGGCAAAAAGTAGCTCACCGATACCCCCGTAGCGGGATTCTGGCCGTAGCCAGGCACCGGCTGCGACGGGGAGGGCGCATCGAGCCGGATGGCCTTAGCGGGCGTCAACAGCCGGGCCTTTGCCTCCGTACCAAAGGGAGTCTGCGCCTGCTGGTAGGGGCTCAGATCATCCAGAATCCAGAACGCCCGTCCCGAGGTGGCGGCAATGAGGTCATTGTCGCGGATGAAAAGATCATTAATGGGCGTCACAGGCAGGTTCAGTTGCAGCGGTTTCCAGTTTTCACCGCCGTCGTACGACAGATACATGCCTTGTTCGGTACCACCGTAGAGCAATCCTTTCCGGACCGGATCTTCGCGTACTGTGCGTACATAGGATTCGGGCGCAACGCCCTGCACGATTTTCTTCCAGGATTTCCCGTAATCTTTCGTTACGAATACGTAGGAGGCGAAGTCATTGAAGCGGTACTTGGTGGCTACGACATAGGCCGTAGCTGCGTCGTGCGGCGATACCTCAATGCAATTGATCAGGCATTCACCCAGGTCGGGCGGCGTAATGTTCTGCCAGGATTGGCCATCGTTTTGGGTCACATGCACCAGCCCGCAGTCACTACCTGTATAGATGACCCCGTAGCGGTGGGGCGAGGTGGCCATGTAAGCCAGCGTGTTGTATACTTCGCCGCCCGCGCCTTCGTTGGTGAAAGGGGCGCCGCCCGCCACCTGTTTGGTCGTGTCGTTGCGGGTGAGGTCGGGGCTAATGACGTCCCAACTGTGGCCCTGGTCTTGGGTCCGCAGCACCACATTGGCCCCGTGGTAAATCACCGAAGGAATTTGGGGTGAAGCCACGATGGGTGCGTTCCAGTTGAAGCGGTACTTCTGATCTTTGGGTAGTTCGGCCAGGCCAATGGTCGGGTAGGCCATGATGTCCTTCTCCTCACCGGTTTTCTTATCCAATACCGAAATATTCCCCTGGTACGAGCCGCCATAAATAAGGTCCGGCTTGTCGGGATCGAAGGCGACGAAAGCGCTCTCACCGCCCGGTCCTGCCGACCAGTTCTTCCAGCCTACCCCCGCGCTGCTGGTGCGGCTGGCAATCATGACCGACGTGTTGTCCTGCTGACCGCCGTAGACCCAGTAGGGAAACTGACGGTCGGCAATGACACGGTAAAATTGCGCCGTGGGCTGGTTCTCCTGCGTACTCCACGATTCGCCGCCATTGAAGGTAATGTTGGCCCCGCCGTCGTTGGAATTAATCATGTTCTGCGGATTGGTAGGGTTGATCCACAGCGAATGGTTGTCGCCGTGGGGGGTACCCATGGGCCTGAACGTCCGGCCTCCGTCACTGGATTTGAGCACGGGCGCGTTGATACAATACACCACGTCGGCATTCTGCGGATCGGCTTCAATCTCAATGTAGTACCAGGCACGGGCCACCGTCACGCGGGCGTTGGAGGTTTGCGTCCAGGTTTTGCCCGCATCATCGGAGCGATAGACACCGCCTTTTTCGCCTTCGGCCTCGATGTTGGCGTACACGCGCTCAGGATTGGCGGGCGAGACTGACACGGCCACTTTCCCCATTTCTTTGGGCAATCCAGTGGTAAGTTTGGTCCAGGTATCGCCACCATCCACCGACTTGTGGAGGGACGATCCCTTACCGCCGCTAACCACCTGCCACGGTAGGCGACGGTGGTCCCACATTCCCGCGTATAGGATGCGTGGATTCGTGGCGTCCATACTGAGGTCGGCGCAGCCCGTGTTTTGATCTACATATAGAATTTTGTTCCAGGTTGTGCCGCCATCCACCGAGCGGTAGATGCCGCGCTCCTCGGTAGCCCCGTAAGCCGCACCCTGCACGGCCACATAGACCAGATCAGGGTTATTGGGGTGAATGCGTACCGCCGCGATGTGCCGTGAGGCGGGCAGGCCGAAGTGTTTCCAGGTCTTGCCTGCATCGGTAGATTTATAGATCCCATTCCCGTGGGAGGTCATCACGCCCCGAATGGCGTGTTCGCCCATGCCTACATATATCACATTGGGATCGGAAGGGGCTACCGCGATAGCTCCCACTGAACTGGTTTTCAATTGGCCATCGGTGATGTTTTTCCAGCTCAGGCCCGCGTCTTCGGTTTTCCATACGCCGCCGCCCACAGTACCCATATAATAGAGCATCGGGTTACCCGGTACACCCACGGAAGCCACGCTCCTACCGCCCCGAAACGGGCCAATATTGCGCCATTTCATGCCCAGGTACAGGCTGTCGGCGGGCGTCGATTGCACGAACGCGGCGGGGGTTACGGGATTCTTGTCTTTTTTTCTTTTTTGAGAAAAGGCAGTTGTGCAGAGGAGTAGGGCCGCCAGGGTTAGGGCGTAGCAGTTTTTCATCCGATTTGAGGTAGGTTAAGATGGACAGCTAAGGTAAGCAATTTCCTGAATGCCGATAGCGTTTACCAATCTGAAAAAATCTGGCAGCTAAGGCAAAGGCTATCAGCGTTTGCCCGGAGATTTCGCTATATTTGGTAAAACATCGAAACGCTATGATTACCACTGATCAGCTCAAACAAACCATTCTCGAAAACTTAAAAACGGAGGAACTTGTCAGGATTTCGGCTTCGGAGGAAGAATTTTTTGCCCTATCTACCCAGCTGCCCTTCAAAATCGAATATCACGAAAGCGAAATTGTTACTATGGGACTTGCATCGTATTGGCACGAAGTATTGATAATGACTTTGGGAGGGATCTTGTACAATCTTTTTTCCGGCAAAAAAGACTTCACCGTTTCAGGTAGCAACACAGGCGTCCAAATTCCAAAGTTCGAGGGGGGGTATTACATGCCGGACATGGTAGTCGTGCGGGGAGCACCGGAATTCAAGCCCGGTTCTACGGCGGTGATCACCAACCCCTACATCATCGTGGAGGTTTTGTCGCCCTCTACCAATGACTTCGACCTATCGGAAAAACTGCCCAACTACAAACGGATCGAAAGCCTGCAACAAATCATTTTTGTCAGCCAGAAGAAGATGACCGTGATGAGCTACACCCGCTCCGAACAACCGAGCGTATGGCTTAATCAGGATTTTTTTGAAGGCGATGCCCTTATGATCCAGAATATGCCCGTCGCTTTAGAGGATGTTTACGATAAGGTACAGTTCACTAAGTAGCCCCTTCCCGTGAGCTATTTCCAAATCCAGCGCACCATTCCGCTGCTCCGTATTTTTGACGAAACGAAGGCCCGCGAGTTTTATATCGACTGGCTGGGGTTTACCATAGACTGGGAACATCGCTTTGAGGAAGGTACCCCACTTTATATGCAAATTACCAGAGGTACCCTCACGCTGCACCTTACCGAACACCACGGCGACTGTACGCCGGGAGCCAAAGTCTTCGTAGAATGCACAGGTCTGGAAGAATTTCACACCGAACTAATCGGTAAAAAGTACAAGTACAATCGTCCGGGGCTGGAAAAAGCTTTCTGGAACGCCCTGACGATGGAAGTCAATGATCCGTTTGGGAACAAACTACTGTTTAGTGAGGCGGTGGCGGAGTAGTTCTTTTATGCGAATACCGATCCCAACTACTGTTTTCGTCACCTGAGGTACCTCTATTGCTGCTTCGGAATACGCCACGACACCAACACTCCACCGCCAATAATCAGCGCCATCCCGATCAGCGTGAGGGTACCCGGAAACGGATCGCCAAGCCATAGCCCCAGCAAACCGGCAAAAATGATATTGGAGTACCCCACCGCCGCCACGCGTCCGGCTTTGTCGAAGGTAAAGGCGATAGTTAGAAAGTACTGCCCCATCATGGCTATAATGCCTAATCCCAAAAACCCCACCCAATGGATGAGAGTCACGGGCCAAATAAAATGCCCGATCAGGAATTCGTAGCCTTCAATGGATAAATACTCACCCGCCAGCATGGAGGCAATCGGCATGAGAATCCCCGACAGCATGAACGAGAGAATGATGGCCCGTGTATCATAAAACGTGCTCAACTGCCGGATCGACAGGTAGGCAATGGCCGTAAACAGTGCGTTACTGAGCCCAATGGCATGGTGACCCAGCGGGGCGGTCAGGTCGGGGCGAAAGACAAAGAGTATACCCGCAAAGCCCACCAAAACAGCCAACCACTCGCGCCGACTGAGTGTTTCTCCGACAAACAACCACGACAGTACCGCCAGAAAGATCGGGTAGCTGTACTGGTAGGTAGTAGCGGCACCCAGCCCGAGGGTCTGAACAGCGTAGAAGAAAAGGTAGAGCGACAGGGTACCTATGACACCACGAAAAACGAGGAGAAAGGGACGCCCGCCGATCTGTTGCAAAGGTCGGTTGAGCAGGCTGACCAGCACAAAAACAACCCCTACCAGATTACGAAAGAACACCAGCTCCACGGTGTCGAAATCGCGACTGAGCCACTTGGCCATGGCGCCTACGGTACCAAAACATACCACGGCGGCCAGCATGAAAAGAATACCTTTTTGGGAGACGGGAGAAAGCTCGGTCGTAGAAGTGTTAGTCAACGGATCGATTTTTAAATAAATAGCCTACAATCAAAGGTAGTTAATGAATTGAAAGGTAAAAGTTCGGACTAGAAGGTCGCAGGGCAATTTAATTCTATATGTTTCTACTTCAATGTATTAACAAATTATCCATTATCCACTCTCTATTATCCATTAACTTAACTACCTTTGCCCAAGTTTTCGGTGCCTCATGCTCGTTCATACGAGTTTTTAAGGCTTAATAGGGAATCCCGTGCGAAACGGGAACTGTCCCCGCAACTGTAAGTCTCATAAATACGCTGGTTCGATTCCACTTGCCACTGTGTCGGTCAAACGATACGGGAAGGCCCGGAACCAGCGAGACGAGTCAGGAGACCTGCCAAAGATGATTCGCCATTTCGGTTTTCGGAGGAAAAACTGGTAGGGCGTTGGAATGATTAATCACGTTACTCGCCGTATTTTGTCAAAACATCCGCTATATCGGTGGTTTTGGGCTTGCGTATCCCTATGGATCGTATTGCCATTGGGTATCCTTCATGCTCAGCAGGATACGATCGCGCTTGAACCCGTGACGGTAGTGGGCTTTGCACCCGAACGTTTTATGGCCGGGCTGAAAATCCAGCGCATCGACTCCGCCACGCTACAACAGTTCCGGTTTCAGAATATCAGCGATCTCCTGGCATTTAACACTCCACTGGCTTTCAAGAACTACGGGCCGGGCCAGCTGAACACCGTATCGTTTCGGGGTACCTCGTCCATGCATACGGCGGTGCTCTGGAACGGCCTCAATATCAATCAGCCCAATCTGGGACAAACCGACTTTTCCACCATACCCGTGGCGGGCTTCGACCGCCTGTCGGTGCAGTACGGCTCTTCGGCCAGTATGGTAGGTACCGATGCCGTGGGCGGGAGTATTTTGCTGGAAAGTGCCGGGACACAGCCTACCGGCTTGCGAGTATTAGCAGGTCGGCAGCAGGGTAGCTTTGGCAATCACCAAACCCAGGTCGGAGCCGGCTACGGCTTGAAAATAAGAGAAACGCTGCGCTTCTCGGGCAAAACCCTGTATTACGATGGCCGCATGAACAACCGCTACCCCAATACCGAGCGACGGGGGTACTTTGTGGAGCCAGCTACCGCCAGTCAGCGGGGATTCGTGCAGGATTTGGTTCTTGCAGGCAAGAAAAACAGGCAACTCTCGGCCCACGTGTGGCTCACGGACAACAGCAGCACCCTCGCTCCCGAAAACCCCACCGCCCGGCAGCTTACCCGCACGCAGTCGCAGCGCGCCATGCTCCAGTACCAAACTCCCTCCTGGACCTGGCGTACTGCCTGGACCCGCGACCTGATTGATTTCGGGGGAGGAGATTATCAGGATTTGGAGCATACGGGTACCGACCGTTTCCTCACCCGGTTGGAAAAAGAAATGGAATTGCCCCTGGGTACCAGCGGCGCAAAATTAAACGTACGCGTGGGTGGTGAAGTAGCGCACTACCGTTCCCAGGTAGACGGCTACACGGAGCCAATCATTACCGAAAATCGCGCGGACTTGTTTGTGTTAAGCCGTTGGCGAATTACCCCACGCTGGCTGGTGTCGGCCACGCTGCGGCAGGCGTTGGTTACGCGTTACAGCCCCCCCATTACCCCCTCGCTGGGCACCGAATATCAGCTGATCGATCGGTCCAATTATAAACTTACAGCCAAAGGTTCCGTGAGCCGCAGCTATCGGGTACCTACCCTCAACGAACGTTACTGGAGAACGCTGGGGAACCCTGATATCCGGCCCGAGAGCGGTTTCAACAAAGAAATGGGACTGGAGGCTAACTGGCAACCCACCAAAACGCAGCAACTTACCACTTCGCTCACCACCTATCACAACCGCGTGGACGATTGGACTTACTGGAATCCTGACCGCAACTACCGGGTCGAGAACTTGCAACTCGTGGTGGCGCGCGGCCTGGAAGCCATGATGCAGTGGCAAGCCGACTACGCTCCCTGGAAAACGGGGGGTACCCTGGGATACGCACTCAACCGCTCTTCTCAAGAGCGGGTATACGACACTTATGCGCAGGACATCGTGGGGAAACAACTTGTGTATGTACCTTTGCATCAGGGTACCCTCAGCGCCTACGCACAAAGGGGGCCTAACCGCCTGATGGCTCAGGTGCGGGGCATGACGCGGAGTTTTTACACTTTTGATAATTCAAGGTACCTGCCCGGTTACGTCCTGGCCAATCTACTGGCAGAAACTACCTGGCAGCGGAGGCATTGGCAGGCAAACCTTCAGGCACAGGTCAATAATATTTTTGATACTGTATACTTAAATGTGAAGCGGAACGTCATGCCGGGCCGAAGTTTTTCGTTAAATCTGTTACTTACCTATAATTCTGAATCAAAATGAAAAAGCAATTATTCAAAGTACTGGGCTGTATGCTACTGGTAGGCATATGGAACGGATGCCGGGAGAAAGACCCCACTCCTGAGGTATACGAGCTGGGTGTGATTGTCCGGAACGCCGGAAATTTTTTCGATAACAATGGGAGCATTTCTTTTTTGAAACGCGAAAAGACCGAGGCTCAGAACGATCTGTTTTTCAAGGAAAACGGTCGCTCGTTCAAAGGTGGTGTGCAGGGTTATGCCGAGGTAGGCGGGCATTCGCTCGTACTGGTAGACAACACCGCGCCGGGTCTGGACAAGGTGGAGGTTATCAACTTCGGTACCTGGAAGTCGGAAGCCGCCATCGGTGCGCCCGATATAGAGAACCCCCGCTCGGTAGTAGGAATCAGCCCTACCAAGGCGTATGTAGCGTGCTGGGGAACCACGGGAACATTCCCCAACTTTTTTGTCAATCCCGGCTATGTCGCCGTCATCGACCTGAATTCCTTAAAAGTTATCAAGAAAATCCCCGCCCCGAGCGGTGCCGAGCGCATGGTGAAGGTAGGGAACAACGTGTACGTGGGTAATTCTGATAAGAGCAAGGATATGCTGGTGATTGATTCCAACACAGATACCCCGAAAGGCAATGTTACCATCGGCAATCAGCCCGAGCCTCTGGCCCTCGATGCCAACGGAAAGCTATGGGTGAAGACGGGCTTCTCAGTCGTGCGGCTCAATCCCCAGAACTATGCCATCGAAGCGACCCTGCCAATAGGAAATGATCCCGTCCGGACTCCCTCTAACTTTGCCCTCGCCCCCGACGGCAAGGGCTTCTACTTTGTGTACTCCTACTATGATACCGCTACCAATTCCAACAAGGGAGAAACGTACTACTTCAGTATCAACGATTCCAGGATCAACACCGACAAACCCTTTATCAAACGCACCTTTTCAGGTTTAGGTGTAGATCCGCTTCAGCTATTGGTATACGGGGCCGTAACCCCCTCCTTCAAACAGGCAGGCTACGTAGTACGCTACCGCACCGATGGCTCCGTAGTGGACTCCATCAAAGTGGATATTGCGCCTTCTGGCTTTATGTTTAAGTAGCTAAGCAAAAGTAATACGGTATTTTGTTCCAATTTGTGCCAAAATAGCCTCCAAAGCCGTTTGCAAGCTGGCTGCGGTCAAGAAGTCCAAGGGGTTCAGCCAGTGGTACTTGATTTGTTTCCAAAGGCACTCT
>JBBRDE010000102.1:0-17563 GCA_038204185.1 Cytophagales bacterium | reverse complement strand
ATAACCTCGGGTTTGTCATAAAGGAATTCGGCATTGGAGAAAATAGCGTTCAAATAGGGATTTTTACGTAAAATGGTTCGCTCCATTTCAGGAACACTTCCCGCTTGTCTCAGATTGGCGCGGTCGGTTAGGTAGCAGAGACATTGTTTGTCATCCTCAATGGCCGACATACCGCAGTATCCATTTTTGAAATTATGCAGGGCAATGATATCCGTCGGAAAATCGCCCCGGATATGGTACTTCACGCCTACATAGGGCGACTCTTTTTCCATAAAGGGCCGGCCCATTTGCTTATCGAGGCGGGTACGTTTTCCGTACGCCCCGAGGCAAATTTCAGTTTCGTAGATGACTCCGTCAGAAGTCAGTACCTCAAAGTGGTCCATTTGCCAATCGACTTTATTAACGGTGGTGTTTAGTTTAAAATCCACCCCGGCGCGTTTTGCCAATTCGTAAAGGGTATGATCCAGAGTAAATCGACTCAAACCAAAGCCCCCGAGGTCAAGTTTCGTATCCAGTACTGCGCCTCTCGGGGAAGTGAAACGGAAATTGGAAATCTGGGCGGCGCCTAGCTCCGCAGGATGAAGCCCCAGCGATTGGAGGTAGGGAAGTACTTCATTGGAGATGTACTCACCGCATACCTTATGATGTGGGTAGGATTTGCGTTCGATCACAAGTACCCTGATTCCCAGCCGGGCCAACTCGATGCTGCTTATCAGGCCGGCTAGCCCCCCGCCAATAATTACGACCGGGTAATTCATTCTGATTGTATTTTGATAGTTTCGCAACGGTAATAGAAATCAATTCTCCGCCTAATTGTTCGAGATTCCGTCTGTGTCCAATTTTTTTTACAGACCTTAAATCCAGATTTTGGTACTTACACGAACCTGTCGCTGACTGCGAGCGGGGAAAAAGGGGTTTTATCGTGTGAATCGAGCCCTAAACGGCCCTGTCCATATCAGTGTATAAAGTGCTGGAAATGCTCAGATAGCGGCTTAATTTTGATGTAATTCAGAAAGAAGGTCTTGCGGACGGATTCTACCGTTGATAGCCCTCATGTGGGCGAAGAAAACAGAGATGGGCCACAATCCCCACAAATAAAAGAAATCAAAGTTAATACCATAGGTGATTTTTCAATGTTATCGATTATGAGCTCACACTCACTCGTTTTTATATGGACATTATCGAGCTCGTCAGCCGAAAAGGGCGGATTGAAGGTGCTGCTCTTATGATTTCAGGTTTCCGAAGGCAAGGGGGCTTTTATACATAACCCGCTTTGTCCCCCGATGAATGCCGGAATTATACACTAGTTTTGCCGAAACATAAAGCGAGCAAATACACCCTGGTTGAGCCCGAAGGGGCTACTGGCGGAAATCCTGGAAAGTACCTAACTAAGATGAGTAGACATGAATAAAAATTGGAAGGATGGGGTGAATTTGATGTCAAAAGTCACCCCACTGCGGGCCTGGAACGCGATACAAGTGTTGGGGAGTTACTGGTACTCCAAAGTGTCGGGACGGGCGGTACACGCCGGCATGCCCATCGCCATCAGCTTTGAACCTACCACTTCCTGCAATCTGCGCTGTCCCGAATGTCCCAGCGGGCTCCGGTCTTTTACCCGTCCGACCGGTATGATGGAGGCGGATTTATACAAAAGAACGATTGATGAACTGGCCGACCGTCTATTATACCTGATTTTCTACTTTCAGGGGGAGCCCTACCTGCATCCCTCCTTTTTTGAGTTGGTGCAGTACGCCCACGACAAGGGAATCTATACAGCTACCTCCACCAATGCCCACTACCTCACCGACGAAAAAGCCCGTAAAACGGTGGAGTCGGGACTGGACCGCCTGATTATTTCCATCGATGGTACCACCCAGGATGTTTACGAGCAGTACCGCATCGGCGGAAAATTGGAAAAAGTGCTAGAAGGTACCCGGAACATCATTAAATGGAAAAAGAAGTTGGGTTCCAGCACTCCGCATACCATATTTCAGTTTCTGGTTGTGAAGCCCAATGAACATCAGATCGAGGAAGTGAGGCAACTGGCCAGGGAAATGGGCGTAGACGAGGTAGGGTTAAAAACGGCCCAGATCTACGATTATGAACAGGGCTCAGACCTAATCCCTACGATCGACAAATATTCGCGGTATGAAAAAACGGAGGAAGGATATTCCATCAAAAACGAATTCGTGAACCATTGCTGGAAAATGTGGCACTCCTGCGTCATTACCTGGGACGGACTCGTAGTACCCTGTTGTTTCGATAAAGATGCCCACCATCGTTTGGGAGATATGAAAAAGCAGACTTTCAGGGAGTTGTGGCGTGGTAATCTTTACCAGGACTTCAGGCAAACCCTGATACGCTCCCGCTCCGAAATCGAAATGTGCAAGAACTGCACCGAAGGTACCAAAGTGTGGGCGTGAAACAGTAGGCGATTATTGTGCCTTATGAAGTGCATCTAAAAGAAATATGGTTTCATAAGCCCTTAGTAGCCAACTCTTAACAATTCCATTCAAAAACTCCGTGGAACATTTCTTGGGTATTTGCCCTGAATAGGTGAAATTTGAAGCCGGTAACTAACTAGACAATGGGTAAAGTAATTGCAATTGCCAATCAAAAAGGGGGGGTAGGTAAAACCACGACGGCTATTAACTTGGCGGCTAGTTTAGCTGCGCTGGAATTCAGAACGCTGATTGTGGACGCCGATCCTCAGGCTAACTCCACTTCGGGGCTGGGATTCAATCCCAAGGAAATCGAATACAGTATCTACGAATGCATGGTAGAGGGAATTCGCACCCGCGACACGGTCATCCAGACCGATTTTCCCAATCTCGACTTATTGCCTTCCCATATCGATTTGGTTGGGGCAGAGATTGAAATGATCAACATCAAGAACCGGGAAGACCGCATGAAAGACGCCCTGCACGGGGTCCGCGACGACTATGATTTTGTGATTATTGATTGTTCACCTTCCCTTGGCCTCATTACCATCAATTGCCTCACGGCTGCCGATTCGGTAATTATTCCCGTGCAGTGCGAATACTTCGCTTTGGAAGGTTTGGGTAAGTTACTTAACACGATTACGATTATCCAGTCGCGGCTTAATACCAATCTGGCTATTGAGGGCATACTACTCACGATGTACGATCTGCGCCTACGCCTGTCGAACCAGGTGGTCAACGAAGTTACGACGCACTTCCAGACCATGGTTTTCGATACGATTATTCCCCGGAACGTACGTTTGAGCGAGTCGCCCAGCTACGGGGTACCGGTGCTGGCGCAGGATGCCGACAGCAAAGGGGCAATCAGCTACCTGAACCTGGCGCGTGAAATATTGACTAAGAATGGCTACCTGTCTCAAGATCAACCCGTGGGGGTAGTTTGACGCAATAATGAATTGTATTGAACGGGTAAAGGGTCAGCCGTTTTGAAAAAAAACCGGATTTTCAGGACGTATCACGCCTTGGTTAAACATTTGCTTTGCAAAGGTCTTGAGTCGATTGCTGGCCGTAAACCGTCGGACCTAACCGTTTACCCTTACCCTTTTACCGTTAACTGATTTTAATTTAGTGCAGTATGGAAAATACCAATAAGAATAAAAAGATGGTAGGATTGGGTAGGGGATTAGGGGCGCTTTTACAAGACTCGGATTCGGTAAATTCCAACAAGCCCTCGGGACGCACGCCGCCCTACGAGACCTTCAGTTCGATGAATGAGATCGATGTCGATTTTATCGAGGCAAATCCCTACCAGCCGCGTTCGCACTTTGATCAGGAAGCTTTGCAGGAACTTGCCGACTCGATTCGGGTACAAGGCATTATCCAGCCCATCACGGTGCGCCAGATGACTAAGGATAAGTATCAGTTGATTTCGGGTGAGCGGCGTCTGCAAGCTTCCAAGTCGATTGGTATGCAGCGGATTCCGGCCTATATCCGAACCGCCGACGACCAGCAGATGTTGGAAATGGCGCTAATCGAAAACATTCAGCGCGAGAACCTCAATGCTATCGAAATTGCCCTGAGCTACCAGCGACTGATTCATGAGTGTAATCTGAAACAGGAGGAACTTGGCGACCGGGTGGGTAAAAACCGGACGACGGTTAACAACTATATCCGGCTCCTTAAGCTACCCCCCACCATTCAGGCTGCCCTTCGCGATAATCAAATCAGCATGGGGCACGCCCGCGCCCTGATTACGATCGACGACCTGGAAAGTCAGCTGAAAATTTTCCGCAAAGTAATGGAGGAAGGTTGGTCGGTCCGTAAAGTAGAGGAGGAAGTCCGTAAACTGTCGATGATAGTGGATGCCGGGGAAAACAATCGCCGCATCCAGACAATCAAACAGGAAATCAGATCGTTACAATTTCGGCTTTCTTCTTATTTTGGGTCCAAGGTTTCCATTAAAAGTGATGACAACCACAAGGGTGAGATCAAAATTCCCTTTACCTCTCAGGAAGAACTGGACCGAATTCTGGGAAATATAAATTTCGAAAACAAAGGTTGAAAACGGGTTTGTGGATTGCAATGATGTTGCTCTGCCTAAGGGTAGGGGCTCAAACGGTACCCTCCGAGCGATTGCCTAATACCGTGGTACCGGTGGCTGTACAGGATACGGTTCGGCCCGTGATCAAGGAAGTACTGCGCCCCGAAACTCTGGCCACCCTCGAGAAAGATACCCTTTCGGCAACCATCGAAACCGATCCTCACTTGCCCGTCCCCAAAAAGTCCGCGATCTATTCGTTGATTCTACCCAGCGCCGGGCAAATCTACAACCGTGATTATTGGAAGATACCTTTTGTATACGCGGGTTTTGGCGGAGCGGGGTACATGATTTATTGGAATACGGTGCGGTACAAGGATTTTCTGAAACCCTACCTTTCCTCCGTGGACGCCAACGGTAAGCCGCTCAATAAGGAAACCTATGAAGTGTATATTCGGACGGATAAGGAATTCCGTTCGTTGTCGCTCGACCAAATCAAGCGGGGCAAGACTTTTTACCGACGCTACCGCGAGTACGGTTTTGTGTTTATGGCGGTAATGTACGCCCTAACGGCCGTGGAAGCGAATGTGGCTGCTCACCTGAAAAATTTCAACGCTAATATGAACGAAGACCTCACGCTTCGGATCGAACCCTCCACGGAGCGTACCTTCATGGCCCAAACGGCGCCGGGGGTGAAACTCATTATTGGGTTTTGATTAGTTATATGTTTATTTAACAATTCGCCCATTCACAAGTAATTATATGAATATTCTTCTGGTAGGGTATGGGAAAATGGGAAAGGCAATCGAGCGGACCGCGCTGGAGCGCGGCCATCACATAGCCGGAAAAATCGACATTAACAACGCTGGTGAACTGGAAGTTTTGCCCGCTGAAGCGGTGGATGTAGCCATCGAGTTCAGTGCTCCGGAAGCGGCTTATGCAAATATCAAACGCTGTTTGGAAAAGGGGTGGCCCGTGGTGAGTGGCACGACGGGTTGGCTGGATTATAAAGCAGAAGTCGAAACACTTACCTCCGAACATGCCGGTGCTTTTTTTTATGCTTCCAATTACAGTATTGGGGTCAATCTGTTTTTTCGACTTAATCGCACCTTGGCGCGGCTGATGAAAAACCAGAATTTCGACGTCAGCATGAAGGAGGTTCATCATATTCATAAGCTGGATGCCCCAAGTGGAACCGCCATTACCCTGGCCGAAGGAATCAGGGTAGAAAACAGCGAAGTGAAGGGGTGGAGCCTATTGCCTGAACATAAGGAAAACCACGTACCAATTCTGTCAGAGCGGGAGGGAGAAGTACCCGGCACCCACATCGTTACTTATCAGTCCGAAGTAGATACTCTCGAAATTTCCCATACCGCTCACAGCCGCCAGGGCTTTGCACTGGGTGCGGTCGTTGCCGCCGAGTGGCTACGGGGTAAACAGGGGGTGTTCGGAATGGACGATCTGTTGGAAAATACAAATTAATACGAAACTAATTACGAGTCTGTATCTTTGACCCGGCAACATTGACCTCCTGAAACATTCATAAACTCATGGCTTTCGAAAAAGAAGTATATACCCCGCGATCTTCCTCCCCTGTCAAAAAGAAATCAGCTTTCCGTGAGTGGGTCGATTCCATCGTATTTGCCGTTGTAGCGGCCACGCTCATCCGCTGGTTATTTATGGAAGCCTTTACCATTCCAACCCCATCAATGGAAAACAGTCTGCTGGTGGGTGATTTCTTATTTGTTAGTAAGATGCATTACGGTACCCGCACGCCTAAAACCCCGCTGCAAGTACCCCTGACACACCAGACGATCTGGGGAACCAGCATTCCTTCCTACCTCGATTGGATTCAGTTGCCCCAGCACCGGCTTCCCGGTTTCTCGGATGTTAAAAGCGGTGATGTGGTGGTATTCAATTATCCCCCCGAATTGCAGCATCCCGTCGATCTGAAAACCAATTACATCAAACGTTGTATCGGTACCCCCGGCGATAAGGTTGAAGTACGGAACGCGCAGGTTTATTTGAACGGAAAACCCATGGAGAACCCGGTGCGGATGGAGAATGAATACTTTGTGTCCACTACTACCGCTGTAAACGAAGATAAAGTGTTTCGTGAAAACGATATTTCAGAATTTAGTACTTACACCGAAACTTACAACGATACCATTCCGGGCAACGACGAGTCGGGGTACATCGTCTATACGACTACGGACAAGGCTTCTGTCCTCAAACAATACGATTTTGTCCGCGATGTGCGCCAGGTCGTGGCTCCCCAGGATATCAGCGAGCCTTCGCTCTACCCATCCTCACCTCTAATCAAATGGAACCGCGACAACTACGGTCCCATTACGGTTCCTAAAGAGGGAGTGACGATTCAGTTGACGCCCGATAACGTTGCTACTTACGGCAATGTAATCAAGTACTACGAAGGAAACGAGAACGTCGAGGTTACGGAAGGGAAAGTCACCATCGACGGTAAAGTAATCGACGGGTATACCTTTAAGCAGGATTATTACTTTATGATGGGTGATAATCGGCATAATTCTGCCGACTCGCGCTATTGGGGCTTTGTACCGATGGATCACATAGTTGGCAAAGCGGTGTTTGTATGGATGTCTATTGATCCCAACCCAACGAGTTTTTCCAATAAAATTCGCTGGAACCGACTTTTCCGGGTAATTGACTGAGATTTTGGAGGAAGAAACATCCATATCGGAGGATAAAATAGCCATTTTGGCCCTGGTACGGACACCCGGGGTGGGGCCAGTTACCATCCGGCAATTGATCAGCTATTGTTCCGGGGCGGGAAATATTTACCGTTCTGACTTTAAAAAACTGATCAAAATACCCGGAATCAGTGAAAAAATCGCTCGTGCCATTTTGAAGAAAGAGGAATGGGCCGAGGCGGAGAAAGAGTGGGAGCGCAGTCGAAAAGCCAACATCGACCTCATTTTTTACACCGATTCCAACTACCCCAAGCGTCTCAAACCACTGTATGACTCTCCAGTTTTGCTTTATTCAACGGGCAACACGAACTTTAACGCCGCCCGGACCGTGGGTATTGTCGGAACCCGACAAATCAGCGAGTACGGAAAATCAGTTACTGAAACCATCATCCGCGAGCTGGCACCTCATAAGCCACTGTTGGTTAGTGGCCTGGCTTATGGGGTGGATATTACTGCCCATCGGGCCTGTCTTAAAAACGGTCTGAACACAGTAGGGGTCATGGCGAGTGGGCTCGACGTGATTTATCCGGCAGTTCATAAAAAAACGGCTCAGGATATGCTGGAATCCGGAGGCCTCGTTACCGAAAATCCGCTAGGTACCAAACCCGATTTCATGCGCTTTCCCGCCCGTAATCGAATCATCGCGGGTCTTAGCGACGTGACCATCGTCGTAGAATCGGCCAAGCGTGGGGGGAGCCTCATTACTGCCGAATACGCTCAGAATTACCACCGTGAAATTTACGCCGTGCCCGGTAATTTGGGAAACCCCGTGTCGGAAGGCTGTAACCAGCTGATTCGATCCAATAAAGCTTCATTATTTTTATCGGTAGATGACATGATGGAGGACCTGCAATGGAAGCTTGGATCGGTGATAAAAACTAAATCGAGAGCCGATATTTCTGAAAAAGAATTGGTTTTTGAAGGATTTACACAGGATGAAGGGCAAATACTGGCGCTACTAAGAAAAAGCGGGGATATGCAGATTGACGACATGAGTTGGCAAAGCGGTATTCACCTGGGCAAATTGTCCACCTTGTTATTGAACCTGGAATTTCAGGGAATGGTACGCTCCCTGCCAGGTAAGAAATATGCTCTAATCTAGCCTATGATTGATTTCAAAAAGTCTACCCTGGAATTGATCCAAATGGGCGAGGGGCTGACCGTCGAGTTTAAAAGAACGATCGACAGTCCTTTCAAAATAGCCAAAACTCTGGCTTCTTTCGCCAATACTTCCGGGGGTATATTGCTGGTGGGAATCGCCGACAACCGGAGCACGGTCGGCATTACCTCGGAGCTTCGGGAATTGCAAAAACTGGAACGAGCCTGCGGTCAGTTGATCGAGAAAGAATTGCTGGTTCGCTGCAAAACCATTCCGCTGGGGCTAAAAAACATTTTGCGTGTTGAGGTGGAGGAAAGCTCTGAGAAGCCCCACTATGCCATCAATGAGAAGGGAGAACGAATTATCTACATTCGCACCAAGGATAAGTCCGTGCCCACTAACCTCCTTATGCTGCCCGGTGAGGGTGATCCAGCTACGGATAAGCTCCTCAGCGCGCGTCCTATAAAAAAACTGATACAATACCTGAAACAAAACGACGCTATTTCGGATAAGGAATTCTCGAAGCTCATTAATGTATCAGAAAAACGGGCGGCGCGACTCATGGACGACCTGCTCGAGAAAGGAGTGGTGATAAAGCGCGGGAGTGGGAAAGCTGCTATTTATAGTTTGAAACTGGTCAAATAAAAAGGGAAATCCGGTTTTGGATTTCCCTTTTTTTATTCAATGCGATTAGTTGGAATTATTCTATCCCCACCAATTCCAGTTCAAAGGTTAGATCTTGGCCAGCAAGGGCGTGGTTGGCGTCTAAGATCACATGATCGTCGGCTACTTCCCTGATCACCACAGGTACCACCTGCCCGTTGCCCTCTTGATGCATATTCAACGTTACACCCGGTTCCAGAGGGATGTCGGAGGGAATTTGGCTGCGATCGAAATGGATCAGCAATTCATCATTTACAGGCCCATAGGCATCTTCGGTGGGAATGTGAATGGTTTTTTTATCACCCACCTCCATACCGGTGACCCCGTCGTCGAAGCCCTTGATCACCTGACCGCTGCCCAGTTGGAAAGCCAAGGGCTCGCGCCCGGCCGAAGAATCGAATAGTTCCCCATCGGCAAGAGTACCCTTGTAATGCACTTGTACGGTATCGCCGGATTGTGCCTTTTTCATACTGCTAATTTTTTTGAAAAAATGATTTAAAGTAGGTAAACAGTCGTTAGCCTTTAAATCGTTCAATCCTTAATAGGCACGGGCAAAAACGACCCGTTGATCCGAAGGGTTTCCCGAGTAAATGCATGTACCCCGTTCCTGAACGGCATTAAGGGGAATGCAACGAATTGTAGCTTTAGTTTCCTCTTTGATCTTTTCCTCGGTCTCGGAGGTACCATCCCAGTGGGCGTAGATAAATCCTCCCTTCGAATCAAGAATGCCTTTAAACTCCTCGTACGAATCCGCCTGATAAGTATTGGCTTCCCGATAAGCGAGGGCTTTATCGAAGATGGCCTGCTGGATTGTTTCAAGCAGGGCGTCGATGTGGTCAACGATGCCCTCGAAGTTTCGGGTTTCTTTGGTTTTGGTGTCACGGCGGGCTACTTCCACAGTGCCATTTTCCAAATCTCGCATTCCCATCGCCAGCCGGATAGGTACCCCCCTCAGTTCGTATTCAGCAAATTTATAGCCGGGTTTGAAGGCATCGCTGTCGTCGTACTTGACGCTGATTCCACGTTTTTTCAACTCTTTCATCAGCCCGACTACGGTGTCAGAAATTGTAGCCAGTTGCGTTTCGTCACGATAGATAGGCACGATAACCACTTGAATAGGAGCCAGTTTTGGGGGCAGTACCAGGCCGCTATCGTCCGAGTGTGCCATAACCAAGGCACCCATCAAGCGGGTACTCGATCCCCATGAGGTACCCCACACATAATCGAGCTTGCCCTCTTTATCCTGAAATTTCACATCAAAGGCTTTCGCAAAGTTCTGACCCAGAAAATGAGAGGTACCCGCTTGCAACGCCCGGTTGTCCTGCATCAAGGCTTCGATGCAGTAAGTTTCGACGGCCCCTGCAAAACGCTCATTGGGGCTCTTGGTGCCGCGGAGTACGGGCAGCGCCATCCATTCTTCTGCAAACGTAGCATACACGTTAAGCATTTGTTCAGTTTCGGCTATGGCCTCAGCCGAAGTCGCATGGGCGGTGTGGCCTTCCTGCCACAAGAACTCGGTAGTACGAAGGAAAATCCGGGTCCGCATTTCCCACCGAACAACGTTGGCCCACTGATTGATCAATAGGGGTAGGTCGCGGTAGGATTGAATCCAGTTTTTGTAGGTACTCCAGATTACCGTTTCGGAGGTAGGACGCACAATGAGTTCTTCTTCCAGCTTGGCCGAGGGATCTACCACGACGCCGCCGCCGTTAGGATCGTTCATCAGTCGATAGTGGGTAACCACGGCGCATTCTTTGGCGAATCCTTCTACGTGATCTGCTTCCTTGCTCAGAAACGACTTGGGTATGAACAAGGGGAAATAGGCGTTGCTGTGCCCTGTCTCCTTGAACATATCATCCAGTGCCCGCTGCATCTTCTCCCAGATTGAAAACCCGTAGGGCTTGATAACCATACACCCCCGAACGGGCGAGTTTTCGGCCAAATCGGCCCGTTTAACCAGTTCATTGTACCATTCGGAGTAGTTTTCGCTACGGGTGGGTAAGGCTTTACTCATGTTGTGATTTAGTAAGTGAATGTATGACGTATTGTCATGGTAATCGTGTTATTTGGGGTTGCAAATATAGTTTTTTATGCTATATTTGTATTTAAGAAAGTTCTATAGACGTTTTATTACTATAAGGAACAAAATTTGTATGTTTTTGTGTTTTACTACTAAACCATATTAACCCATCTTTGCCATGAATTCCATGAAAAAATTGACTTCGTTAGCGATAGTTGCTGCTTTTGGGATGTGGGGATGCTCTTCCAACCAGTATGCCTCCCGTTCCGGGGAATCCTACGATGACCTATACGGATCTTCTTCGGACGTGCAGGTGGCTGTTCGATCCAACCCGACTCAGCAAGACAATCGCTATGCCAATCCTGATTACCAGGAAGCCAACCCCAATGCCAAAAACGGGCAGAGTGGTGATTATTATGACGAGTCTTATATGTCCTCGCGGAATATGCCCCGCCGTCTATCCGACGATGTGGGTTACAATGCCGGTTTTCGCGAAGGATACTATGCCGGGCAGAGTAATGGATTTTTCCCAGGTAGTATGAACTATGGCTCGTACTGGCCTATGGCTGGTTCTGCGTTCAGCATGGGCTTTCAGATGGGTCTGGGCCGGTCTTTACGTTTTGGGAACAGCCCATTCAACTACGGTATGGGGTATAGTCCATTTGGATACGGTTCTTACGGATATAGCCCATTTGGATATGGTTCATACGCAAACAGTCCCTTCGGGTACTCAGGATATGATCCTTTTGGGTATAGTCCCTTTGGTTATGGAAGTATGGCGTACGGAAACGGTGGTTATGGGTATAGCCCGTTTGGCTACGGTGGATTCGGTGGCTACAATCCCTACTATGGCGGGTTCGGAAATCGGCTTATTGTCGTAAACAACAGCTATGATCAGGGTCGTTCTTCCCGCGGTTACGGACCTCGTTCGGCCACTGCCCGTAGTAACGAAAACTACAACGGTGATTTCAACAACACAGTACGCTCTTCACGGAATAATGGAGGCCGTGAAGCATATACCGCGCCATCGAGCGGGTACCCTACCCGTAGCGCTTCTACCACCTCGGATAGCTATTATGCCCGGCCCCGTGCCAATAGCAGCGGTACCTATTACAATGGGGACGGTTCTTCGGCAGGTCGGACGAGTAGCGAAAGCAGCTACTCAGGTCGCTCAGCCAATAGCTCTACCAGTGATTCACGGTATTATTCAACGCCCCGTTCCAGCTCTAACAGCTCTTATAGCGCAGATAATACGAACCGCTCTTCACGTACTTATAACAGCGGTTCTACCGACAATCAAAGCCGGGGTAACACCACAAACTCCACTTACCAGACCCCACGGCAGTCTACCTACGAGAATAACTCCCGGAGTGCGCCTGCTTCTAACCCAACCTATAACAGCAATTCAAGCAGGGGAAGCAGCACCATGAGTGCGCCTGCCAGCTCTCCTTCGAGTAGCGGATCAAGTGCTCCCCGTTCACGAGGACCACGTTGATTCTAGTCTGGAATGAATTTTGTTGAATAAAAAGACCCTGCAAATAATTAATTTTGTGGGGTCTTTCGTTTACCAGTTACCTCAGTTCTCACTATTAGCTCTTCATTCCATGAAAATAATCCACATAAGTATCGTTTCATTGGGTATCTGTTTGCTGGCCTTGCCTTCGCAGGGACAGTATGCGGCTGAAGCCTTTCGTTTTTCAGAAATAAATCAAACGGGTACCGCCCGTTTTCAGGGAGTAGGCGGGAACCATGCTGCCCTGGGCGGTGATGCGAGCGCCATTAGTGGTAATCCCGCGGGCCTGGGTTTTTACAACCGCTCCGAGTTAAGCCTGAGCCCGGCGTTCAACAGTCTGGCAAACGAAAGTACCTACCTGGGCCGGGTAACAACTGATGGCAAAACCAACCCCAATCTCACCCATGCTTCTCTGGTAATTGCGGGTAGTCCTCAGAACTATAATCGTAAATGGAAGCGTGCTTCTTTTGGTATTTCATACAGTCGCCAGCAGTCGTTCCTTAACACGTTCTCTTACCAGGGTCGCAACAACCGCAGCGCTTATGTAGACGCAGCGGTCGATCAGGCCAATAACCGAAATATTTCGGCCGAAGCTCTGGACAAGGAATATAATGTTGATTTTCAGCAGGCCACTTCGCTTGAAGGAGCTTATTATCAATTGTACATGATTAATCCGACCACGGCTAAGGGACCGCCTTACCTACGGTATGACCGGGACAAGCCCACCGAACAGTTTGGGAGTTTTGAATCGACGGGCGCCCATACGCAATGGAATTTGGCGTATGCGGGCAATTATGACGATAAGGTATATATCGGTGCTTCGATTGGCTTCAATCGTATCAAGTACAACTATATCAGTGCCTTGGAGGATCAATATATAGGGGCAACCGTGCTACGGGGTAGTCGTCACTCAGAAGATTTGAACGTGGTGGGCAATGGTGTCAATATCACCGTAGGAGCCATTTACAAGGTTTCCCCCCAGATGCAATTCGGAGTGTCGTTCACCTCGCCCACTTACATGAGTGTTAAAGAAACTTTCAATGAACTTATTCAGGCCGACATCATTGGTATTCCCCAAAAGGATGCGAATGGAAAGCCCGTATTTTTTGTGCCGGACATAACCGAGATTGGCTTACAGCCTAACGATTTTGAGTACACGATCCAGAGCCCTTTGCGTGCGACTGCCGGAGCTACTTACTTCTTTGGTAAAAATGGTTTTATTACCGGGACAGCCGAGTACGTTGGTTATCGGGGCATACGGGTAGGTACAAGTACCTTGAATGCCAACGATAATTCAGCTTTCCGAAACGACAATCAGCGGGAGGTCCAGAATACCTACACGAGTGTGGTCAATGCCCGGCTTGGCGGTGAATACCGAGCCGGGGTCTTCCGGGCCCGAGCAGGAGTTGCTTATCTACTCGATCCCTACCGGATCAATTTGAACAACATCGACCGGAGCAAAATCCTGTTTTCGGGCGGGGTAGGTTTCCGTAATGACCGATTTTTTGCGGATGTGACGGCAGTGTATAGTGACTTTAAATCCGCTTATACCCCCTATGTAGTGAATAACCAGGGAGATTACGGTTCCGCAGAAATTCAGAACCGTTCAGTGAATGTGCTTCTCACGCTGGGAGTTTTTTTCTAAAAAAAACTAAAAAAATAATTCGTTAATACCGGCCCGGGATACTTATATCCTAGGCCGGTATTTTTTATAGGTGAGGACTAACCAGCTCAAGGAGTAAATTTACTTTACTGGTTTCGTAGGTCACGGTAAAGTCAGCTTTTGTGTAGTAGGGAAGTCGATTCTGAAGTCGCACATTAAGCTCTTGTTCGAGTTGTGTTACGCCCGAGAGCAGAGGGCGGTCGTCCTTTCCGTGTTGCAGAATACGTTGGGTCAATTCGGCCGGTGATACATTAATAAATACACTAATTCCCGCTGATTTGATAAAAGCCATGTTATCGGAGAAACAGGGTGCTCCGCCGCCCGTAGCTACCACTAGCCACTGGTTGGGTCGAATCTGGTGTAGAAGGCGGCTTTCCACCTCGCGGAAATAGGCCTCGCCTTTTTCCCTGAATAGTTCGGGGATAGTTTTTCTTTGATCCTTTACGATCAATTTATCCAAATCCACGAAACGGTAGTTGAGGGCACGGGCCAACTTCCGGCCCAGAGTAGACTTTCCCGACGAGGGCATTCCCACCAAAAAAACGTTCTTCATGCGCTGATGGAAAGATTATGGAGCCGTTTTGCCTACACTTTCCAGCACCGTTTCGGCGGTGGGGGTATCATTGTAGTGCCATTTGCCTTTGACGATTCCATTACTCAGGAGCCAGGTGCCGGGATTAGAACGTGAAATCGTTTTGAGTACTGTGGCGTCCACAAAATAATAAGGGATCGTCAATTGATGTGATTTTTTAAAAGCGTCGATCTCATCACTGCTGGCCGAAGTAAGGATAATGGGTTCTACAGCTCTCCCTTTCAAATCGCTGACTAGCTTTCTGATTTCCGGAAATGCCGCTGTGTTGACATCCTTCAGATTTTTAATGATGATAAAGACTTTGTTTCCTTCAAAGGTAGCCTGCGTGAAATCACCTTCATCAGTCCAGGCGCGGTAGTCCGTTATTTTAGGTTTGGCATTCTCATTTAGCAACACCATTTCCTTAAATTTAAGGGTCGTGTCGGTGGGAAAAGACTCAAATTCCTGCGTTTTTCCATCTTTTTCAAATACGTACTTATAGCGCATTTCCTCGGAGGGCTTCATTTGCTCGGGAATGTTAGCCCCCACACGGTAGGGTAGCAGATCCAGGATTGGCAGGTGACGGATCGTGTAAAAGGCAATGCCAAGCGAGGCTACAGTAGCCACAGCTACGATCATGCCAGTGGGCATGGGGCGGAATGCCTTCCGCATATACAGGATAAATAAAATGAGAACCAGGAGGAAAACGTCTTTACTAAATGAAGTCCAAGGCTTCAATTTGATGGCATCGCCGAAGCAGCCACAGTCGGTGACCCGGTTAAAATAGGCCGAATAGAAGGTCAGAAAGGTGAAGAAAACAATGACCAGCAGTAAGAGCCAGGAGGTAGTTTTGGGCTTATAGTTGACCAATAGCGCCACGCCCAGCACTACTTCAGTCACACAGAGAATGACCGAAAAAGCAAGGGCATAGGGCACGAGCATCATAAAAAAGTCGTGCAGTGCGGGAACGTCCGTAGCGAATACCTCGAAGTACTCCTCCAGTTTGATCTCCGTGCCCACGGGATCGTTCAGCTTGATCAAACCCGAAAATATGAACAGAATACCGACAATGATTTTGGCTACCTGGGCAATAAGTTTCATTTATTTAATTGAAAGTGGAAAATTGAAAGTTGAAAATGGCTGATGATGTTTTGATTTTTCGAAAATGGATCGAAAGGCTGTTGCGAAAGTCCAAAATCCAGCCTTCTGCGTATGGCAGCTGCCAGGGTACCTTGATTCTCCTAATCGTTCGTTTGCAGGCCATTGGACGTAATGAGGCAAAATACGGCGTAGTTGATCATATCCTGATACCCTGCTTTGACTCCCTCGGAAACAAGCGTTTGTCCTGCGTTGTCTTCGATCTGTTTGATTCTTAAAAGCTTCATCAGAATGATATCGGTCATAGAGCTGACCCGCATCGCGCGCCAGGCTTCGCCGTAATCGTGGTTTTTGTTGAAGAGTAGTTCGCGTACTTCCGTGATTTGCTCATCATAAAGGCTGGTGATCGTATCGACTTCAAGTTCAGTAGTGCGGCCCTGCAAGGCAATTTGAATCAGCGCCATAATACAGTAGTTGATGATGCCTACGAACTCGTCGGTAATGCCGTCCTGTACCTTTTGACTGCCTTTCTCTTGAATAGTGCGGATGCGCTGCGCTTTGATGTAAATCTGATCCGTGATAGAAGAGAGCCGCAATATTCGCCAGGAAGTGCCATAATCCTGATTTTTTTTGGTAAATAACTCCCGGCAGTGCTCGATGACTGCCTGGTATTCGGCTTCGGTGGTTTTCACTAAACGGTAGTTATGGTAAGGTACCTGCTACATGGGGGGGCAGACCAGCTCAGGGCGGCCCGTGCGTTTGCCCCTGTCAAAGATAGCGACAAAGTCCAGAATTGGAAAAGTAGCGCGGATGAAACATTCCCTAGTCTAGAATTTCTACTTCGGTCTATCAAGGGCAGGGAATTGGAGGCTGGCACAGAGAAAATCTTCTACACAGTCAGCCTACTGTGCTCTATCTACCCCAGAAATTTAAGGTTGTTCGAATCTCCGGTTCGCTTCTGGGAAGGTTTTTTTACTTTTGCCCATGCCCGGACCCAATCCATAGGGCTTTCTCATCCGATTGACTTTCCATGCTCCCAACTCCAAATAAAACCCTCACCCTGGCGGGCCAGCTACTGGAGCTGACCACACCTGCTGTGATGGGTATTTTGAATATTACCCCAGATTCTTTCCATGCAACCAGTCGCTTTCGGCCTGACTCGGCCGAACTAGTGGATAAGGCAGGTCAAATGCTAACCGACGGGGCGGCAATATTGGACATAGGCGGCTATTCCACGCGTCCCGGTGCCGCCGAACTCTCCACCGATGAAGAGTGGGATAGGGTAGGACCAGTAGTGGAAAGACTGGTAGCGGCTTTCCCTGACGTTCGCCTCTCGATTGATACCTTTCACTCGGTCGTGGCCCGGCAGGCCGTAAAGGCGGGGGCATGTGTGATAAATGATGTATCGGGTGGAAACCTGGATGAGCAGATGTTCCAAACGGTGGCCCAGTTGGGGGTACCCTACGTGCTGATGCACATGCGAGGTACCCCTCAGACCATGACCAAAATGACTACCTACAACCACTTGGTTCGGGATGTAGTGTTTGAATTACAGGCAAAACTACGGGTGCTGAGATCGTTGGGAGTTGCGGATGTGATAGTAGATCCCGGATTTGGCTTTGCTAAGACCGTCGACCAAAATTTTGAACTGTTAAATTCACTGGATGCCTTCCACGCACTGAACGCGCCGCTTTTGGTGGGATTATCACGAAAATCACTCATTTGGCG
>JBBRDE010000101.1:0-17581 GCA_038204185.1 Cytophagales bacterium | reverse complement strand
AGCGATCTTTCACGAGGTTGAAATTGTATTCCAGACCCTGGCCGATAAGGTCTTCGGGGTTGCAGTTCCAGCAGACATAGGTGTTGCGGCTGTCGCAGTTGTCCATGATCGTTTTGATATTGGGCAATTCCTGCGTGCCGTTGCCATGAACTTCCAACCTGATTTTCTGACCAAAGTCGGCGGCATATTTCCCTAGCTCACTCAGCGAGCGACCGATTTGTTCCAACGTTTTCTCCTGCGGTACATCTTTATGGAACTGATTAGGCTTAACCTTCACACCTGTACCACCAATGTCGGCGCTCAGTCTGATGAATTCCTTCGTGCGATCCATGTTGGCTTTCAGCTTGGCCGGATCGGGCGAATCGTACTGTTCGTTGGTACCCATGCCCACAATTTTGACGGGACTGTCGGCGAACATTTTCTTTACTTCGATGCGCCGTGCGGCTGAGATGTCGGGCATTACCTTATGCGCATGGTCTACGCGCAGCTCCACGCCGTTGATACCCGTCTTGGTGCAATTCTCGATGAGGGTAGGTACATCCCAGTCCTTCCCCCAGAGGTAGGTGACCAGGCCCAGCTTCATTTTGGATTTTTTCAAAAGATCGATTTCGGCAAAGGACAGGCCGGGTAGCAACGAAGCCGCTGCTAACAAGGATAGATCTTGGAGGAATTCCTTGCGGGTACTATGTTTCATCGGATATTATTTTTAGGCTGGGTTGAACGAAATTCAAAAAAATGGACGTCAAATCAAGTAAGGATACATTACAACTTTACAAAGGATAAATCCTTCCAAGTCTACCCGCAAAAAAACGCCGACAGCCTTTTGAAAGTTGTCAGCGCTGATCATTCCAGTAAAAAAACAAATCAGGCTGCAAAAACCCGATTCATGCGTTCGCTGACATCTGCCAGGCGAGCACGGTCGCCGCCACTTACTTCGGCCGAGGCCCAGCCCGAGTAGCCAATCTTGGCGAGGGCTTTATTTACCTCCGGCCAATTGCAGTCGTCTTCCATGATTTCTACATTGAAACCTTTCCAGATTCCCTCGTCAGCCTGTTTCTTACGGCTATATCCTTTAATGTCTAGCTTCATGATGCGACTGCCCAGGGCTTCGATCCAATGCTCGGGCCAGCCGTAGCGTACGATATTACCCACGTCGAAGTACCAACCCACCAGCGGATGGTTGATCTCGTCCACGTAATGGGCCGCTTCGAGCGGGCTAAGCAGGAAATTATTCCAGACGTTTTCCAGCGCAATTTTTACGCCCGTTTTTTCTGCAGTGGGTATCATTTTTCGAATTTCGGCCTGCGAACGCTCGTAGGCATCCTTATAGCTGATCTCGGCGTTTACCACCGCGGGTACCAGCAGCACCGTAGTGCCTCCGTACATTTTGCAGTCATTCAGCGCGGTTATCATCGATTCCACACAGGTAGCCCGTACCTTGGGGTCGGGTGAGGAGAGCGGCATTTTCCAGTGCACCGAATTGACCACACCCGGTAGTTCCAGGCCGGTCTTGTCGCGGGCTGCCAGGATTTCCTTATGATTCAGGGTGTGGGGCGAATCCAACTCGACGCCGTCGTAGCCGATCTCTTTCAGCATCTTAAACTTGTCCATGATGGACATATCGCCTTTGACCATGCCCCATTTCAGGCTTTTCTTGATCATGGGACGGGCAGGTGCGGCGGCCGAAGCATTTTCCAATCCCGAAACGCCAAACGTGAGGGCCGATGCAGCTAAAGCACTGTTTTTTAAAAAATCTCTTCTTTCCATAAAGTGAATAAGCGAAACGGACGTTTGACGAACGACTTTTGAAAGTCGTTCGTCAAACGTCCAATGTCTACTATCTAAGTTCAACTGAAGGTGGTGATACCCGGCTTGGCCACCAGGCTTTCGGGTGGAGCCATGGCGAAATTGTTGACCTCACCCGCCAGATCCTCGGTCGAATTCATGGCATCCTCCCAGGTAATTTTTTTACCTGTGTAGGCAGCCATACGGCCCATGATCGCGAGCATGGTGCTCTGTGTCATCCACTCACCATTGTTAATTGGCTTGCTGTTCCGAATAGAAGCGAACAGTTCGTCATGCTCAGTCTGATACATATCGTTGGCCTTGCCGCTGTACTTCCAGGGGTTCGCGCCCTCGATCTGGTGTATATTACGCGAGCAGTCGACCATCGCCTTGCCTTTTGTACCGAAGCTTTCTACAGCATAGCTGCGCTCAGTGTTGATTTGCTGGCGCGACATGTGGAAGCCTTTGGCACCGTTGGGATATTCGTATGTGATGGCAAAGTGATCGAATATATTACCGAACAATGGATCGACCCGTACCTGCCGCCCGCCCGTACCAACGACGCTGATGGGGATGGCGTCGCCCAGAGCCCACGACATCATGTCGATGCTATGCACGGCCTGCTCCACAATATGATCGCCAGCCAGCCAGGTGTAATAGGTCCAGTTGCGGAGCACGTACTCCATATCCGACCAGCCCGGCTGACGCGGAAACGACCAGAGGTTTTCGGTGTTGTAGGTGTTATACACTGCCATTACGTCGCCAATGGCACCTTCGTTTATTTTGCCAAAGGCAGCCCGCTTGGGTTCGTGGAAACGCCAGCAAAGACCCGATACCAGCGATAGGTTTTTTTCTTTGGCCACCTTGGCAGCCTCAAGTACCTTTTTGATACCCGGCGTATCGACAGCCACGGGCTTTTCGCAGAATACGTGCTTACCTGCCTTTACGGCAGCCATCAGGTGTTCAGGTCGAAAATGCGGGGGAGTGGCAAGAAGCACCACATCTACACCGGAATCGATTACTTTCTGGAAGGCGTCGAAACCAACGAACTTGTTTCCTTCCTCCACCTTCACCTTGGGGCCCACGGCCTTGGTGAGGGCTTCCAGCGACGAATCGAGACGATCGCGGAAAATATCGCCCACAGCGTGCAGCACCACGTTGGGATCGGCATTCATAGCCTGTTTGGCAGCACCCGAACCACGGCCACCGCAGCCAATCAAACCAACTTTAAGGGTTTCACTGTTGACACCTGCAAAGGCACGGTTGGGGATAATGATGGACGGGAACGCGCTGCCCGCCAGGGCTACACCCGCCAGTTTTAGGACATCTCGGCGTGAAGTACTCATAGGATCAAGGGATTTTGGAAATGAACGGTTAGAATTATAGGAATAAAAAATGTTAGGCTACAGACACGGAAATTGCTAGGTATCAAGGCGACTTCAAATATGGCACTATTTTTAAATTTTTTTTAATAATTAACGAATTCTTTTGTTTTTGCATTACACAACCCGTAGGAAAAAGCGAAAAAGTTCTCCGGCTGAACAGTACCTGCTCCATGTTGTTATGTCTTTATTCCCCGCGAAATCAGGAGGTGATGTATTCATGAAAGGACAGTTCAGCGTATTTTCCTTAGTAAGAAACATTCTTTTCATTTGCCTGTGGACAAGTGCGGCTAGTGGGCAATGTCCGGCTTCGCTACCAGGGCTGGGAACTTACGAAACAGGGGACGCCAGCCTCACCCTAAGCGGTTGTCTGCCGCTGAATGTGGTCATCCGCTCCGGTGTGCCGGGCGCTACCAAGGTAAGTACCGTGTTTGACTATCGGGGGGGGACCATTGCTCCTCAAAGCCTCACATCCGATAGTGTGCATATCTATCCCAAACCAGGTATCTATACCATTGTCCAATTCGCCGAAAAAGACTCCCGTCGTTGGGTAACCTGTCGCACCGTGGAGGTGCGGGACACCCTGGCTCCCGAGGTGCGGGCTATTCCCTGCGCTAACGGGGGTGTTCAGTTGGTTTTTGACACGAAGCAACCTACCCCGTACCCTACCTACCAGGTCGATTGGGGCGACACCGAAATCAAGGGGTACCCTGGCCTGGGCAGGAAAATAAGCTATACCTATGCAGCTCCCAAAACCTACACCATCCGGGTACGGGGGGTACATACACCCGGCCAGTGCCGGGGAGCCGTGACCCGGATTAACTTTGTGTCGCCCGAAACGCTGGTCCCCCCCGCCATTACCGAGGCCCGGATGCTGGACGAGACGAAACTGGAATTGAAAGTACAGAATTCATTAAAGACCGATCTGCACCTCCGGAAAGGGAATGCTAATGGGGTTTTTGAAAAAACGGGGGGTATCCTGGACGCGGAGCAGAAAACGGTTACGAGTTTTCTGGAACCTTCCGGTAAGTACTGCTTTCAACTTCAACCGGCGGACTCATGCCTGGCCGCGCTGCGCTCCCGGCCCATTTGTGCGGCCGAATTTGGGGTAGCGGGGCAGCCGGATGTCAATACGCTATCCTGGAAAATCCCCGATCAGACTTCCGGAAGCACGGCTTCAATTTTAAAAGACGGGGTACCCTGGAAAGATGTTTCGGCTTTGGGAAAGGAGGCGTCACTGGTGGATCGGGAATTTGTTTGCGGAAATGAGGTGTGTTATCAGCTGATTACGAAGGAGGGTGACTTTACCTTTTACTCCCTGAAAAAATGCCTGACGGTACCGATGGATCAGTGCGTGGCCCGTCCACCGTTTTACCTGCCCGATGCTTTCTCGCCCAACGACGATGGAATCAATGACCTGCTGGTGGTGCAGGGAGTGATTACAACTGATTTTGAGCTTTCCGTTTTCAACCTATGGGGAACAGTGGTTTTTCACACGAAAGATCCCGCCGTTGCCTGGGATGGGAAATACAAAGCGCAAAACGCACCCGGTGGTAGCTATGCCTACGCGGTGCGTTTTCGGGATGTGAGCGGTAAGTATTTTACCCGGCGTGGGGTGGTTTTTCTGCTCAGGTAACGTACCTGCGGCTCTTTTGCTTTTCTTATTTCAATCCTGCGCAGAATTCCAGCAATCCGCGCAGGTCTTCCTCCTGATTGAATTGAACGGGATGTTCATCGAGGTACTTTTCCACGGCCGATTTCTGTTTGGGAAACATTTTCAGGATACTCTTGCGGGAGGCGGGAAAGGTCAGGTTATTCTGATTGATGAGATAGTAAATCTGCTGGCGGGAAAACACCACATCGCCTTTAATTTCCAGCTTGGACATGGAGCCGTTACCGGTTGGGTAGCTATTATACGTCCTGATAGATGAGGCGCCCGACGACATGCCGTAGCCCCCTTCTTTGTCTACATTCGCCACTTTCAGGGATTGCTCCAACGCCAGACCCGCCGATCCGTAGGTACCCAATAATTTAAGTACGTTATTTTTTTGATCATAGACATACGTACCCCCACCCAGGTCGATCTGCCGGATCGTCTGTTCATCGGCCAGGGACATGGTATCGCCAGCGGGGGCCAGAAATTGCATTTCGCGTAGCAGCAGGTTAAAATTGAGCCGGGCCGTGGGGGAGTTGCCATTGCGATAGTGGACAGTACCGGTCTTGAATTGATCAAAAAGGTACTTGTCTTTTTCCTGCATCTTTTCGCCGGTTTTAACCCGGATCGCCTCGTTGGACTGGGCTTGAATGGTAGCGGTAGCAAAGAAGCTGATTATAAGAAGGGTAAGTGATTTTTTCATGGGTAAGGCCGGGTTGGATATCAGGCAAATATACAGTAAATTTTGCGATTGAAAGCCAGTACTTTCAAGGTACCAAAGTCCTGACCTAGGGGCGCGCAGGGCTGGAAGTCACCCCACGGTTTTTTTTAATGTGGTTAATTCATATAGGTTTGGCATAATTTTAACCACAAGATAGCTGCCACCAATCCCACTGCGATGCAAAAACTCTTAATGGAGGAAATGAACCGTCTTTCGGTGGATGAATTCCGGGAGGCTGAGAAATTTCCTTTCGTCATCGTGCTGGAGAACATCCGTAGCCTCAACAACGTGGGTTCTTTTTTTCGCACCGCCGATGCCTTCCGCGCCGAAACGATATACCTTGGCGGCTACACCCCACACCCCCCACACCGCGAAATTACCAAAAGTGCGCTGGGTGCCGAACTGGCCGTAACCTGGGAGAAGGTTGAGGACACCGTGGAGCTAGCTCAAAAATTACGCAGCCAGGGCTACACCGTGGTGGCGGTTGAGCAGGTACGGAACAGTGTGCCATTACAGGATTTTCAGCCCGTGCGGGGCGGAAAATACGCTTTCGTGTTTGGCAACGAAGTGGATGGTGTGAGCGAGGCATTGCTGGCAGTGGCGGATCTGTGTGTGGAAATTCCGCAGTTTGGCACCAAACATTCGTTCAATGTTTCGGTATCGGCGGGAATTGTGCTTTGGAAGTTTGTTGAGAAAAACTTAAAATAAAAATAACCCAATATTTTTGTTGTTACGGAAAAATTCGTAGCTATTTGTAAATTTTTCATTCCAACGCTTCCTGAGGAAGCAGTCCCATTTTACCAAAACGAAAATCATGAAATCAAAAACCAAGAACCTGACCACCGAAATTGCTTCGACGCTGGAAGAAAAGCTGAAATTGCTTACTACGGAATCGAAGAAACTAAAAAAATCGGTTGAGAAGACGGCCGAAAAGCTGGCGAAGAAAGTAGCCAAGCTCTTAAAAAAGGAGGAGAAGAAAGTAGAGAAAGCAAGTAAAAAGGTAGAGAAGAAAACCGAAGCCAAACAGAAAAAGGTAGCCAATAAAGCCAAGAAAAATGCGGCGAAGGCAGATAAAAACGCCACCAGGGTCGCCGCCAAAAAGGCCAAAACAGCCGATGCTGCCGTTTCCACGGTAACCGGCCAAGTGGCGGCGCCCACTCCGGCCCCTTCTCCAAAACCAACCCCGGCTCGCAAGCCCCGGCCCAGCCGTACTCGCAAACCCGCTGTTTCTACCACTACGGGTAAGGTAGCTGCTCCGGCTGCCCAGAAGTCAGCAGCGGCAAAAAAGCCGACTCCGGCCAGCACTTCAAGCAAAGAAAGTACCGACACGAATGCCTGAGCGACGCTATGATGAATGCAAAACACCGGATGCAGATCCTGACGAATCTGCATCCGGTGTTTTCAGGACTGATAATCAGAAAATACTTTTCCGAAAGGAATAGAAAAGTAACCATACGGGTAACATTAATAACCCAAGGGCGATGATCCACCGGCCGTGCTTTCGGTCGCTTTCGCGGTAAGCGTATATTTGTTGACCGTTGGGTAACGTTTTTTGGGCATTCACCATGTTCCAGCCGATGACAATGCCGACTACCCCACCCAGGAACGCCAAAAGGTAAGCCACGCTGAGGTAGGCTGCCTGCTTCTCTTCGGGTTGGGCCAAGACTTCCATTCTGGATTTTTTCAGCAAATCCAGCAGTTTTGCGTCGATGTCGATGCCCCGCTCGCTCAAAATCCGCCGCGCTAGCTGGTAGTCGAAAGCCGACCACTCGTCGGGACTGGCCAGAATATCGAAAAGTTCTTCATCTTTAAATTCAAAGAGATAGTGATCTTCATCGGCCTGGGCCACTGCCCTGGCCGCCTGTATATTCAGCAGGTCATAGACCTCAGAAAAGTGGGCTGACTGGACCTTTACAATGAATTCCGGGGCAAGTGTCACCATACTGATCGGGTCGAGGCGCTGGCGGTACACTTCGGTTTGGTAGGGGATGTCATGTTCTTCCAGAATGTACAGCAACTCCATGAACTGCTCTTCCTGACTAAAATTCCTGATGGGTAAAAATGCTTCCTGCATGGGATAAATCGCCTGATTCTTTGCTGACTTAATGTAGTGGATGCTCAGTTAAAATACTATTTTCTTATCAATATCCTGCCAATTGCCCCCACACCAACCAAAAAATCATATACAATTCGGTAAAAATTTGTCTTAAAACTCCTTTATAGCGTAAACTACTATTATGCGAATCCGACACCTGCTTCTTCCTTTGCTTCTTCTCAGTTCAGTAGCCGGATGGGCGGCCAGGGGCGCTGGTAACCTGGATAGTATTCCGGGGGTACGGAAAATCAGGGACGTCATGATATACCAGGACGCCCGGTTCCATGCCGCATTTCCATCCGTGGTAAAACGTCCTGATGGCGAACTGCTCCTGGCGTTCCGGCGCGCGCCGGAACGGAAAACGATGGGTGAAAAAAGTTCCAACCATGTGGATCCAAACAGTTACCTGGTGGCGATCCGCTCCCGCGGCGGCGAAAACTGGATTGGTGAGCCTCAGCTAATGTATGCCCATGCCTTCGGAGGTTCGCAGGACCCCTGCCTATTGCAACTGCGTGATGGTACCCTGCTTTGCGCCAGTTACGGCTGGGCGTTTGTGCGTCCCGATGGCTTGCCCAATTTGAAACAACCCGTCTTTCAGAATGCCGCCGGTTCCGTTTTTCTGGGGGGGTACCTCATCCGCTCTGCCGATGGCGGAAAAACCTGGCAAGGGCCTGCCTATCCACCCCACATCGAGCCGGAACTCAACTTCGATCCTTTCGGCCAGCCAGTTCCGGCCTACAACCGGGGGGCTATGTACGAAGGAAAAGACGGGCGAATCTTCTGGGTTGTGGCGGCTAACGATGCCCTGTCGCCCCGAAAAACCTCCACGCATTTAATGGTTTCCAGGGATAAGGGCCTGACGTGGACGTACTCATCTCCCGTCGCAGATGACGAGAAAGCTTCTTTTAACGAAACCTCGATCTACGAAACTCCGAAAGGCGATCTGATCGCATTTCTGCGCACAGCCGGCCTCGATGATCAGGCCTGCCTGGCCCGCTCCACCGATGGGGGGAAGAGCTTTCAACCCTGGCAGAAAATGGGTTTTCAGGGGCATCCGTTGCACGCGCTCCGTCTGTCCGATCAGCGGGTGTTATTGACCTATGGCTACCGGCATGCACCGCTGGGTATTCGCGCCCGCATCCTCAACGCCGAGTGTACCGACTTCGCGACCGCGCCCGAAATTGTCCTGCGTAGCGACGGTGGTACTACTGATCTGGGGTACCCCTGGGCCGTACAGTTGGATAAGAAGCGGGTGCTGGTAGCGTACTACTTCAACGTGCCCGGTGGCCCACAGCATATCGCGGGGACGATTCTGGAAATTGACTGATCGTAAAAAAACGCCTGCTACCCGAGTACCAGACGCGTATCACCCCTCCGTTACTGATAGAGCCACACCCGTAGTAGCGAAATAAGCTGATCCACATCTATGGGCTTGGTGATATAGTCCGATGCCCCGGCCTGGATGCACTTTTCCCGGTCGCCCGTCATGGCTTTGGCCGTAATGGCAATCACGGGAAGCTTTTTGTGTTTGGGATTGGCCCGAATCCGGCGGGTGGACTCGTAGCCGTCCATTTCGGGCATCATCATGTCCATCAGCACCAGGTCGATGTTGCCGTGTTCGTCGAGTTGATTGAGGGCATCCTTGCCATCCACAGCCGATACTACGTTCATTTTGTAGTTTTCCAGCGATTTCGAAAGCGAGAAGATATTGCGCACATCGTCGTCAGCCACCAGAATATTTTTCCCTTTCAGTACCTCGGCCATATCGCCCAGTCGCTTGTAGCGGGGTGTTTTGGTTTCGGTACTGTTCACATGGACCAGGTGCAGAAACAGGGATACTTCGTCCAGGATACGCTGGTAGGAATGGGCGGTTTTTACAACAATAGAATCGGCGTACTGCTTGAGCTCTACTTCTTTGGTAGTGGAAATATTTTTACCCGTAAAAATAATGATGGGGATATTTTCGAAACCGGGTGTTTGCTTCACCTCTTCCAGAAAATCGTACGACTGGCTCCCCGTCACGGCCATGTCCAGAATCACACAGTCCACCCGATCCTGGCTGATAGCCAGGAGACCTTCCTGCACGGTATGCCTGATTTCGGATACCACGTTGAAGTTTTCGAGGAAATAGGCCAGCGCCTGGGCGTGTTTGGCGTCCTCTTCCACAATCATCACTTTTTTGGGATGACGGCTCAGCGCTTCTTCGATTTTCGAAAATATGTGGCTCAGCTTTTCAAATGCCATCGGTTTATCTATAAAGTCCAGTGCTCCTTTGGCCAGACTACGGTTTTTGACCTGGTATGACGACATCATGTGCACCGGAATCGGGCGCGTGGTAGGATCGGCCTTTAATTCGTCCATCACTTCCCAGCCACTTTTGACGGGTAACTGCACATCGAGCAGAATACCCATCGGCAGGAACTTCCGGGCCAATTCCAGTCCCTCGTCGCCTCGTACCGCTACGATACCCTTGTAGCCCTTGCTGCGGGTATATTCCAGCAGGGAGCGGGCAAAGCTGGTGTCGTCTTCGATCATCAGGATTACCTTATCACCCCTGGAAATAGAATCCCGGTCGTCGTGGATCGAGGCGGGAATATTTTTGCTCAGATACTCGTCGTTTACCGCCAGCCCGGAAAGTGACTCGGTGGCCGGGAGGATGTTGGCATCCGGAGTCACTAAGCTTTCCGAGCGCAATGCCTGCTTACCCCGTTGTAGGGGAACCAGGAGTGTGAATTCACTACCCTGGCCCACCTCGCTGGTTACTTTTATTTCACCCCCGAGTAACTTGGTCAGTTCGCGGCTGATCGACAGGCCCAGACCCGTGCCGCCAAACTGTCGGCGGGTGGAGCCGTCGGCCTGCTGGAAAGCTTCGAAAATGGTTTTCTGCTTATTCTCAGGAATACCGATTCCGGTGTCTTTTACGGCAAAGGAAATGGAACTGCCTACCTTGGCTACCGTAACTTTCACGTTGCCTTTTTTAGTAAATTTCAGGGCATTAGAAATCAGGTTTCGGAGGATCTGATCCAGTCGCAAACGATCTGTTTCCATTGTACCTGGCACTCCTTCCGTCAGGGTAACCGATAACTCGATCCCCTTGTCTTTGGCGATGGGCGTGAACAATCCCAGTAAATCATTCACCACGTGCTGTATTTTCACATCTTTGTATTCCATCTCCATCTTTCCGGCTTCGATCTTGGAAAGATCCAGAATTTCGTCGATTAATGTCAGCAAACCTTTGCCGGAACTTTGGATTACGTTGGCATACTCGATCTGATCCGACGACAGGTTACTCTCGTGGTTTTCGCTCAACAGGCGCGACAACAGCAGAATGGAGTTAAGCGGAGTACGGAGTTCGTGCGACATATTGGCCAAAAACTCCGACTTGTAGCTGGTACTCAGGGCTAGCTCCTCGGCTTTCGCCTGGATTTCGAGATTCCGTTCCAGAATCAGCTCGTTCTTTTCTTCCAGGTCGCGGCTTCGCTCTTCGAGCTCCTGATTGGACTGTTGAAGCTCTTCCTGCTGCACCCGGAGTTCTTCTTCCGAAGCTTGCAACTTTTCAGCCTGGGTTTCCAGCTCAGCGTTGATGTTTCCCAATTCGCTGTGCTGGGCTTGCAGTTCTTCGGTCTGGGCCTGGGTTTGTTCCAGTAATTCCTGTACCCGTTCGCGGCTCTGGGCCGAGTTGATGGCGATGCCGACGTTCTGAGACACGGCATCAAAAAACGCTTTCGTATTGTCAGCATAAGCGTGAAGGAAGGCCAGCTCCACGACACCCATTACGTGGTTGTTGTAGAGGATCGGAATCGCGACGACCGACTTTGGCTTCACCTGGCCCGAGACGATGCTGAGCGTGTAATCTTCGGGCATCAGGTCGGTCAGTTCCATGATTCGGGCCCTTTGGGCGCACTGCCCGGCCAATCCCTCACCCAGGGCGATGGACGGATTTAGCTGGGTGGCGGTGAGTGCGTAGCTACTCTTAAGTTCCAGGATGCCTTCGCTGCTTAGCACATAAAATGCCCCGGCATGACTTCCCGCGTATTCGGTGATAAACGTAAGGGCGTTGTGCGCCAGTGTATTTATATCCTGATCGATAATGATGTTTTCATTCAGCGAGGCAATGCCGGCCTGTAGCCATTCCTTATCGGTCAGGGTAGCGAAGGATCGGGCCAGCGAAGTGGCCATTTTGTTAAGCGAACTGGCAATTCCTCCCAGGGCGTCCTTGCCTTTATCATCCACTTTTACTCGAAAGTCTCCCGACGATATCTGGTCGGCGACGCCTTGCACCAGCGTCAGGCGTTCCGAGATTTCGCGATCTTTCCCCTGAAGTATGTTCTGAAGCTGGGTTCGTTTCTGGAAATCGGCATTGACACGGGCAAATGACACGCCCGTTACGATGATCGCCAATATTGAAGCCAGTAGGATCAGGATAGGGGTCAGGGTTGAAAATTGCGTCAACTCGTCCG
The DNA here is from genome assembly GCA_038204185.1 of Cytophagales bacterium. Taxonomy (GTDB): domain Bacteria; phylum Bacteroidota; class Bacteroidia; order Cytophagales; family Spirosomataceae; genus Salmonirosea. Next base: position 5,484 of record JBBRDE010000101.1, on the reverse strand, counting down.
TTCGGGTAGCGAGCAGGATTTGTTCCCGATCGGCCATGCGATCTGCCACAACCCGAAGTTGTTCCATAACCATCCGTCCGTTTTCAAGGCCTGATAGGTCCAGTTTTCTAGTCCGGTTGTAGTTCTGAATTCTCTGTTGAAGCAGGGAAAATCGCTGTTCGGTTAGTTTGTTCAGCGCAGCGGCATCCTGCTGCTGTTCCTTGTTGTCGCTGGTCAGGGAAGCTACCCTGGTACTTGACTCCAGGGATCGGGTACGGGCGTCCTGAAAAGGGGATAGGTAGCGACGGTCTCCGGTAAGAAGATACCCCCGTTGTCCGGCTTCACCATCTTTTATGCTCATCCTCAGCGTGTTCAACTCGTTGATGACTACGTTGGTGTGATTGACCATATCCGCGCTATATAGCAGATTTTGGATGCTGATATACGAGGCAACGGAACTGGCTATCAACAGCAGGAGAGATATCCCGTACCCGAGCATCAGGTTGCGTTTGAATGTTTTCATGAAAAAGGGAGATTAGGCGGGAGTGTTCTCTGGAATTAACGCGCAGGATTGCCAAACGGGAAGCACGATATTGAAAGTGGTGCCTTCATTGGGCTTGCTTTTTGCGCTGATCAGGCCATTATGTTTTTCTATGATTTTCTTGACAATCGCCAGTCCAATTCCCGTGCCTTCGTACTCATGCTGCGTGTGCAGGCGTTGGAATATGGTAAAAATCTTACTGAGGTATATCTCATCAAATCCGATGCCCCGGTCCGCGATGCAAATTCGGATGTACTCCCCTTCGGGGGCCCAGGGGGCGTCCAGGGAGTTTTCACCGATAAAGCCTCCCCGGACGCTGACCACCGGGGGGGTACCTTTCTTTGAGAACTTGAGCGCATTGCCAATAAGGTTCTGCAACACCTGCCGCATCTGACCGGGAATGGCCTCGATGGAAGGCAGCACTTCGGTGCTGATTGCGGCATCTTTATCGGTGATGGCAATTTCCAGAGTCGAGAGCGTATCCTGAAGCAGATCGTTCAGGTCGACCGTTTCGAACAAGGTGTGTGCTGATAACTTGGAGTAATTCAGCAGGTCGTTGATCAGGTTTCGCATCCGTTCGGCCGAGGCATTGATTTTCTGCGAAAGCTCAGCCGCATCAGGCAGATGGGCCAGGTGTTTGGTTTCCAGTAGCTGACCAAACGTGATGATTTTGCGGAGAGGTTCCTGCAAATCGTGAGAGGCGAGTGACGCGAACTGGGCCAGCTCGGTATTGCGGGTTTCAAGTTCTTTGTTGGTCAGCAGCAGTTCACGGGTTCGTTCCTCCACGCGCTCCTCCAGTTCGGCGTTGAGATTTTCGAGGGCTACCTGAGTCCGTTTCCTGTTTTCAATTTCATCCTGTAAAGCCTTTTGCATGCTTTGCATTTCCCGGGTTTGATCGTGCAATCGGCAAAAGGTTTTTACCTTTAACAACATAAGGTCGGGATCAAACGGTTTGGTGATATAATCTACTCCGCCCGCCTGGTACCCTTTGGTGATGAAGCGCTTATCAATATTGACCGCAGACAGGAACAGAATGGGAATGTCCCGCGTCTTGCTGTAGCCCTGAATGGTTTCGGCTACTTCAAATCCGTCCATACCCGGCATCTGCACATCCAGAATAATCAGGTTGTATTCTTTTTTCAGTATTTTCAACAGTGCTTCTTCACCGGAAGCGGCGGTATCTACCTCATAGGCATTCAGCTGCAGGAAGGTTCTGAGTGAATAGAGGTTCTCCTGTTTATCGTCAACAATGAGGATCATGCGCAGGGGGAGAAAGCCAGAATCATCGATAGGCCGGGGAACTCCTCTTCGGACTGGATTTTTTGCTTCACTATTTTATACTTTACTAATTCTGTTGACCTTGTATCAGACAACAGTAAAGGTAGGGGAATGTTGGCCGTAAAAGTAAGAATTTTCGAAGCTTTTACCAACATACAGACGCTTGGAGTGACGGAAGGAAGTAGGGTAGGTTGATGGTTAAAGTCTAAGGTATGGAGTAATCGACACCACCGAACCATTCAAAAAAATTAGTAGGCTTGAGGGAGGAATGCGGCCAATCTGGTCTTACTCCGATCCGATAAAAAGTTGACTGATATTGGCCTGCTGTAACCCAAAGCTGCATTGAAGCCCAAAGAAGCCAAAATGCAGGTTCATGATTTAACCAAAAGACAGAGCGGGTTTTCTGGAATGCATTGAAAAGAGGTTCTTCCAAAATGTAGTAGGATTTGTGAAGAGAAGAAAACTTTCGCCTCGTTCAGGGTTTGGGCATAGTCCAGGGAACGCTTCCTAGTTACAGTTTTTCACAAAACACACTTGTTGCCTCTTCCTGGGCTTCCAACTCTTCCTGAATGAGCTTTACAAGTTGCTTGTGAAGAAACCGCTCAGTACCTTAGTAGATTAAAATTACACTCTATTTTCGATGCAAGTATCCAACACGATTCAGGAGGCCTACTCCAACCAATACGATGAATCAATTATTGCGTGGAGGGCCAACGCAGCAAAATACAAGGCCAAAAATATAATTGAATTAGCCAAAACGATACAGTTCGATTCGGTGCTGGAAGTAGGGAGTGGGGAAGGATCTATTCTGTATTGGCTCTCGCAGTGGGATTTTTCAAAAAACTTGAACGCAATTGAAATTTCAAAAAGTGGAATTGACCTGATCAAGTCCAAAAATATTAAGAACCTGCACGATGTGCTCCTGTTTGACGGGTACAGGATTCCCTACGAAGACAATCATTTCGACCTGGTGATTTGCTCCCATGTACTGGAGCACGTAGAGCATGAGCGAGTCCTGTTGAGAGAAATTAAAAGAGTCTCCAAACATCAGATTTTTGAGGTACCTATCGACTTTTCTATGTATGTTGACAAGAAAATCAAGCATTTTCTGGCGTACGGGCATATCAATATCTATACACCCTCGCTATTCCGCTTTCTGTTGAAATCTGAAAACTTTCAGATTCTCAAGGACAAATGCTATCTCTACGACGACGAGGTACTACGGTATACACATAAGGATAATAAATCGGCCTATTGGAAGCAAAAGATCAAGAATAGCATTATAAAGTTATTTCCCTATCTACTAGGCATAAAACCCAATTCGTATGCCGTTTTAACGACTGATTCGGATCAGCCCCTGTCTATATTTGAAGCCCCCTGAACCGCACAATGAGGCGTTTTGAGCCCTTTGGTGGGTCAAACGATCCGTAAACCCATCTCCCTATTTCGACGGAGTCGGGGCATGGAGGCCAATGGGCCGTCACTAAGCAGAACGATTACTATTCCCTTTCCCGAATCCGTACGGTATGAACATTCAATTATTAAAGAAAACATTAGGGATTAGCCTGGCGGTACTGCTCGCCTTTGGGCTAACGGCCTCGGTGCCTACGGTACCCAAACGCCTGGATCTTATTCTGCTCATCGGCCAGTCCAACATGGCGGGACGGGGCAAGGTAGATGCCGAATCGGAACCCCACGATGCCCGTATCTGGATGATGAATGCCCAAAACGAGTGGGTGCAGGGCCGGGACCCCCTGCATTTCGATAAGCCCGGCATTGCGGGTGTAGGGCCTGGCCTGGCTTTTGCCCAGAAATGGCTGGAATTGAATCCCAAAACCAACCTGGGACTCATTCCCTGCGCCGTGGGCGGCAGCGGTATTGACGACTGGCAGGTAGGAGCCAAACACGCCCAAACCGGCATTTATCCCTACGATGCCATGCTTAAACGGGTTAAAGAAGCCCAGAAACAGGGGAAGATCAAAGCAATCCTGTGGCATCAGGGGGAGTCGGATAGTAGCCCGGCCAAAAACAAAGTGTACGAAGCAAAGCTGACCGAGTTTTTTACGCGACTGCGCAGGGATATTCACGCGCCGAAAACTCCCATTATCATCGGTACCCTGGGTGACTTTTTTGTCGATAAGAATCCTAATGCCAGTCAGATTAATGAAATCATAACCACCTACCCTACTACCCACCGCCATGTGTATGCCGTATCATCGGCAGGATTGGTACATAAAGGCGATACCACGCATTTTGACACCCAATCCGCGCGGGATTTGGGAAAACGATACGCAGAGAAATTATGGGAAATACAGAAAAACTAAATTTTACGGGAATAGATCATCCGGCCGTAGCCGCCGACGATGTGGAGATACTCAGCGACTGGTACTGCGACAGGCTGGGCTACGAGAAATGGTTTCATCATCCCACGGGCAGCCCGCAGGGCAAACCGGTCTGGATGCTGAAAGCGCCCGATGGGTCGCTGCTGGAAGTGATGCCCAAGGATGATACCCTGCGCCAAACTCGCACCACCTGGACGCCCGGCTGGTCGCACCTGGCCTTCCGGGTGGCCAATCTGGAAGAGGCCATCCGCATGCTCGATCAAAAAAACATGCAGTGGACCGGCGAAGTAATCAACGCCATCGGTGGCGGCAAAGTACGCAATGCCCTGGATTGTGAAGGTAACATGATCCAGTTTCTGGAAAGAGGTACCCTGACGCCTGACTCGTAGGAATCTACCTCGTACGGAAGCCCTTTACTACCGGAAAAGAATAAAAACCCCTGCACAGGATTGCCGAAGTACCCTTGGGTATTTCGGCAGTTTTTTTATCACCCGGCGCTGCCAAGAAAGACGGCCTTTACTCTTCACGAAACAACCCAATTTTTCACCGATTCCTCTGCAAATCATCAGGATTCGGATTCAAACAGGTAAATCCAGGGCAGGCTATTCTTTTCCCAACAAAAATTAGTGTTTTTGGAATGCTCCTAATGCTACCAAACGCCTCCTACCCTAAACCCGGAAACTAAACGTATGAATTGGCAACAGGTAATTGACCCTTTCGACAACATTATCCTGTCGGCCCTGCTGGCAGTCGTGCCCATTCTTTTTATTTTCTGGGCGTTGATTATTCAGAAGATGAAAGGGTACCTGGCGAGTTTACTGGCCACGGCCCTCGCCATCCTTATTGCCATCACCGCCTACGGTATGCCGGTGAAACTGGCCCTGCTTTCTACGGCCAACGGCGCTTTGTATGGATTGTTCCCCATCTGCTGGATCATCATCACCGCCGTTTTTCTCTTCAACATCACGATTAAAAGCGGCCAGTTTGAGATCATTAAACACTACATGGCCTCCATTACCTCCGACCGTAGGCTTCAAGCTTTGTTGATTGCCTTTTCGTTTGGCTCCTTTCTGGAAGGCATGGCGGGCTTTGGGGCACCAGTCGCTATCACGGCGGCCCTGTTGGTGGGTTTGGGGTTCAATCCCCTGTATGCCGCCGGTCTTTGTCTCATTGCCAACACCGCTCCGGTGGCCTTCGGCTCCGTGGGTATACCCATTACGGTAGCTTCTCAGGTGACCGCTATTCCCGAAATGGCAATATCACAAATGGTAGGCCGAACGCTCCCGATCCTGTCGGTTTTTCTGCCCTTCTATTTGATAGTCATCATGGCCGGGTTCCGGAAAA
>JBBRDE010000100.1:0-17588 GCA_038204185.1 Cytophagales bacterium | reverse complement strand
ATCAGTAAACAGCGCGACGCGCTCACGAAAAGCGAATCCGTGGTGGCGCAGGATTCCTCGATGGCGGATTTCTACACCCGCTACGACCAGTTCAAGGTTACGCCCCAGGATCGTAAGAAGTACGATGACTACCTGGCAAGCCTGTCGCCCGAAGAGCGCGAACTGGTACAATCGAATACGAATTTTTATACGCTTAGTGTGAAAAACAAAGGCGGACTGGTTATGCCGGTAATCGTGCGCATGGAGTTCGAGGATGGCACCGATTCGGTAGCCAGATTCCCGGCCGAAATCTGGCGCTTCAATGATCAGAGCATTCAGAAAGTGATTTCTACGAAAAAGAAGGTAAAGCAGTGGACGCTGGATCCCTACCAGGAAATTGCGGACATCGATACCGAGGACAATTCGTTTCCTCCGGTAGCTAAACCTACCCGCTTTCAGATTTACAAGCAAGAGCAAAATCAGCGTCCGCTGAATCCCATGCAGGCCGAGCAAAAACAAAACGGAGCCACGAAGCTTGGTAGTGGAAATGGGAATAAAGAATAATGAGGTGAGAGAATAGCTTATATGTAAAAATAAGAAGCCCTGTATTCGTCAGATTACAGGGCTTCTTTGTAAAACGGGACTTTTATTTTAGCATCACATGGTCACTTTTCCATGATCACCTTCGTCGTCTTGTGTACCCGTAATGATGGCTTTGGCGATGTGGTAAGCCCGAACCATTTCGGAGGAACTACTGTCCCAGTATTCGGCTTCCTTTATTTTTACTTTTAACACAGTCAGATCAGGGTCTTCCAGCCCTTTGGGAAACCATGCTTTCGCAATTGTACTCCAGAGCTCCTCCTTCACAGCCGGGTCATCGACCAGGGAGGCGGTACCCACCACTGATACGTACGATTGCGCGTCAGCATCGGCGTACGATACGTTCACATTCGGGTGCTTCTGCAACTCTTCGGTTTTATGCGAGCTGCGGCTGGTCAGGAACCACAGGCAGCCTTCGGCGTCGAGTTTCTGGGTCTGCATGGGCCTGCTGCGGTGGTCACCGTCATCTTGCATAGTGGTGAGCATACCTACTTCAATAGAACTAATTATCTCCTGGACCTTCGTCAATTCGTGGGCCATTTCTTCGGTTTTCATGTTGTTGAAAGTTTAAGGAATAAACGTGTTTTCCCGAATTTGTAACAAAACAATGCCAGTAGACGCGATTGTCCCTTGAGTCCGGCATAGCCTCCTGACGAGAAGGACGGTTTGATACGTTGTTGAAAATTGTACCCATACGAATTTAACATGGGCCGGATGTACTATTCCTTTGGCCCGTATGCCAGGTCGCCCGCATCGCCCAGGCCGGGCACGATATAGAAATGCTCGTTGAGGTGGCTGTCCACGGCCCCCAGCCACAGGCGGCACTCGGGCATGCGGGCTTGTAGGTAATCGATCCCCTCGGGACTGGCGATCACAGCGGCTACGTGGGTTTGTGCGGGTGTACCGAAACGCAACAGCGCATGGTAGACTTTTTCTAACGACCGTCCCGTGGCCAGCATGGGATCCATGAGAATAAGCGTCTTGCCGTGGAGATTTGGACTGGTAATGTAATCCATCTCTATTTCAAAGGCATCATCCTGTGTGTGGTGCTCCCGGTAGGCCCCAATGAACGCATTTTCGGCCCGATCGAAGAGATTAAGGAAACCTTGATGGAAAGGCAGACTGGCCCGCAGAATGGTAGCCAGTACAATGGGCTGGCGTAGAGATACCCCCGTGGTAGGGCCAAGGGGTGTCTGAATGGCTTCGTCCCGATAGGCTAATGTTTTGGATATTTCATACGCCAAAAGCTCACCGAGGCGCTCGATATTGCGTCGGAAACGCATTCGGTCAGTTTGAAGGGAAGTGTCACGAAGCTCGGTCAAAAAACGGTCGGCGATTGAAGGGGTACGGGAAAGAATGAACATGTTAGTGCAGGTTTTGGAAAAAACAGTAACGATTATACGAATGGTTTGGCTAATTTCGCACTTTTAAACCTAATAGAATATTACCTGCCATCACTTATGCGGGCTATTTCATCAGCAAAAAGTCATAAAATAACCGTCCCTATGACTCGAATGACCCGTAGTATCGTGGTTTTTGGATTTTGGTCACTCTTGGGAATCTCCTGCAGCTTTGGGCAAAGTACGTTCATTCCTCTGAACGACGACTACTACCACCTGATTGATCGACTCGAAATAAAAAGGGGGAAATTTTCCGAGGGATTTCATTCCAACATGAAGCCTTTCGAGCGCAGGGCGGTGGTAGCCCTCACCGACAGTGTCGCCCATGAAGGAAACGTGGGTCTAACATACGTAGATCGGGCCACAATCGAATACTTGCGCCAGGATAGTAGGGAGTGGATCACTATGCCTACCCTGGAAATGGATAGTAGAGCACGTAATATGTCAAGGGCGGGCTCCATCAATATGACGCCAGTTCGTAAACGCCGTACTTTTTTCGACCATCCTGCCGACCTATACAGCCTGCATACCGATGACGTAGATCTACACGTGAATTTTTCCAGCAACAACTACATCGGAGGGGAAAACAAGACTAACCAGGCCTTATGGTTTACGGGGCGCGGCGTGGAGATACGGGGCATGATTAACAAAAAACTGGGTTTCTATACCTTTGTTTCCGACAACCAGGGTATCTTTCCTCAATACGTCCGCAATTATGTGGGCCGCTACAACATGCCGGGTGAGGGGCTGGCCAAGGCCTTTGGTGGCAAAGGGCTGGATTTTATGTCGGCCCGGGGGTACATCACCTTTCGCCCTTTAAAGAGCATCAATGTGCAGTTTGGCCACGACCGAAATTTTGTGGGAAGTGGCTATCGCTCGATGATTCTTTCCGACAACAGCAGCCCCTATCTCTTCCTGCGCGTCGATACACATCTGGGCAAGTTCCAGTACACCAATCTCTGGACGAGCATGATCAATTACCAGAATTTCAGAGGCAGGGATTTGCTCAGGGCTAAGAAATACACCGCTATGCACCATCTTAGCGTCAACCTCTCGGAGCGCTTCAATATAGGGGTTTTCGAAGCCGAGGTTTTTAGTCGCGACAGTACGGGCGGTGGATTCGACCTCAATTATTTAAACCCCATCATCTTCTACCGCTTTGTGGAGTCCTACCTGGGCAGTGAGGATAATGCCTTATTAGGGGTGAATTTTCGTTGGCTGTTGGCTAAACGGGCTTCCGTTTACGGGCAGTTCATGATGGATGAGTTTCTGACGAAGTACTACTTCAGCAACCGGGGTTCATGGACTAAGAAGTACGGCGGGCAATTGGGTTTTAAGTATGTGGATGCCTTTGGCGTACCCAACCTTGACCTTCAGGGCGAGTACAACGTCGCCCGTCCCTATACGTATACGCACCGGGATGGTGGCCGAAATTACACTCACTTCCGGCAGCCACTGGCTCACCCATTGGGGGCTAATTTTCGAGAGTTTCTGGGGATTATCCGCTATAAGGTTACACCCCGTCTGACAACCTATGGCACCCTGATGTGGACCAGGCAGGGGGTAGATTATGACGGCAAAAACTGGGGCGGCAATATCCTGCCGGATTATGAAACCCGTGTGAAGGACTTCGGAAACAGCATTGCGCAGGGGGTACCGTCACAAGTACGTTTTGCGGATCTGCGCGTTTCCTATATGCTTTTTCATAATTTGTTTCTGGATGCTCGTTTGTTGAACCGGCGCGAAGTAACACCTCGCTACAAAATACAGCAGAAAACCCGCTTATTCACTTTGGCGCTGCGCTACAACTTACCATACCGGCAGCAGACTTTTTAATAGCAATGGACTACCAATCTCTCGTTCAGCAGGAGCTCACCGAAGCTCAGAATGTACTGAATGACTTCCTGAGCGATCCCACCCACAGCGAAGCCATTGAGCGCGCCGCCAGGGTTATGGCTGAGGCTATCACAGCGAATAAAAAAATCATCTCCTGCGGTAACGGCGGCTCGCATTGCGACGCTATGCATTTCGCTGAGGAACTGACGGGGCGTTACCGCGACAACCGGCGCGCCCTGCCTGCTATTGCCATATCTGATCCCAGCCACCTAAGCTGCGTGAGCAACGATTTTGGATATGAGTATGTGTTCTCACGCTTTGTAGAAGGACTGGGACAGCCCGGAGACGTGCTGTTGGGGCTAAGCACCAGTGGGAACTCGGCCAATATCATGCGGGCCGTGGAAGCTGCCCGGCTTCGAGGTATGAACGTGATAATACTGTCTGGAAAGGATGGAGGGAAGCTGGCGGGTCTGGCGGATGTAGAAATCCGCGTACCCCATTTCGGATACGCGGACCGCATTCAGGAAATTCACATCAAAGTTATTCACATCTTCATGTTACTGATCGAGAAAATGGTCTTGTAGAAACGCGATTGATCGTGTCTCTATTTGGTGCGCCTCATGGTCCATTTGAGTGATTCCAGTAGATGCTTCACAAACAGCGGTTCCACGTAGGATTCATCCGTGTGGCCACCGCCGGTATAGTAGGAGCGGCCCCCTTCAAATTCGTGCTTCCACATGAACGGGTGCATGGGGCCATTCTTGCCCCCTTCGTAACTGGTTTCGTCCAAAGTGGCCAGCACGGTAATGCCCGGATGGATGCTTTTGTAGTTGTACAGCTCATCAAATCTCCGCCAGCGGTTTGGTAAGAAATTTGTTGTAGCATCAACTTTGTTCCATACGATGATATCGACGTTCTGCTGCTTGGGGTGACTCAGGAAATAGGCGCCCACGAGCTTATTGTACCAGGGCCAGTCGTACTCCGTATCGGCTGCCGCGTGAATACCTAGAAACCCACCGCCGCCCCGGATGTACTCCTCAAAAGCGGTCTGTTGCTCGGGGTTTAGTATATTGCCCGTGGTACTCAGGAACACGACGGTCTTGTATTGTTTGAGATTAGCCGCTGTAAACACCGAGGCGTCTTCGGTAGTATCAACCCGGAAGCGATTTTCGGTGCCCAGCTTCATCAGAGCAACTTTGCCCGCCCCGATGGATTTGTGCCGAAAGCCCGCTGTCTTTGAAAAAACCAGGATGGCATCTGCCGCTGGTGCGGTGCCCGTCGTCAGGCCATCATCCGGAGCGGCTTGTGTGGCGAGGGTGAGCAGGGCCAGCAGGCAAAAAAGAAAGGACATTTTTTTCATTGGAATCAAAATTTTAGGTAGAAATAAATTCTTCAGTCAAAGGGAGGATCGGTTCGACTCTACTCTTTCTCCAAAGCAACGAAACATGCGTGTAAGACCCTGTGCCCTCATCATTGAACGTAACTGCGTATTGACGATGAAGTATCGATACGGTGAAGCAGACGTATACGCGCTGCCCGGTGGCAACCCCGATCCGGGCGAAAGCCTTTCAGAAGTGATTGTGCGAGAACTGCGGGAAGAACTCGGCGTGGAAACTGAGGTAGATCACTTGGTACTTTGCGGAGAGGTGATTGGGGAGGATGGGCGCAAAGATGCGCTACATGCGGTTTTTGTCGTACATCTGGTGGCCGGCTTACCAAAACTCAACACTCAACACACCAGCGCTTCAAGCGTCGAATGGCTTTCAATTGGTGATCTTGACAGAAAGCACCTTTATCCTAATGTAGGTCAGGAAGTTATAGCGTTTTTAGGAGGTAAATTACAGGGAGTGTATTTGGGTAAAATTGACCAGCCTTACGTAAAATAAAATAACGCAGAAAGCGCTCCGAGCGCTTTCTGCGTTAGTATTAAAAAGCCGAAGGCCAATGGCCAGAAGCTTACAGACCAATCAAGCCATTTCCATCTTACCAGCGTTGCGCTTGCGGTCGGTTTCTTCCAGGTATATCTTCCGCATCCGCATACTCTGCGGGGTTACTTCCAGATATTCGTCCTTTTGGATATATTCCATAGATTCTTCCAGGGAGAAATTAAGCTTGGGCGCAATCCGCAATCCGTCATCCGAACCGGAGGCGCGCATGTTGGTCAGTTTCTTGGCTTCCTGCAAGTTCACTACAATGTCGTTGGGGCGGTTATGCTCACCGATTACCTGACCACCGTAGATCTCCTCACCTGGATCTACGAAGAAACGGCCGCGATCCTGCAATTTATCAATGGTATAGCCCGTTGACATCCCCGTACCTTTGGAAATAATGGAACCGCTGTTACGGCCCGCGATAGGCCCGCGGTAAGGCTCAAAACTCTTGAAGCGGTGCGTCAGCACGGCCTCGCCCTGCGTGGCGGTAAGTACATTGGAACGTAGTCCGATCAGGCCTCGCGATGGAATCTCGAATTCAAGGTGCTGCAAGTCGCCCTTCGGCTCCATTACAAGTAGTTCACCCTTCCGTTGGGTAGCCAGCTCAATCACTTTGCCCGCCGTTGTTTCAGGTACATCCACGACCATCGTTTCGATGGGTTCGAGGCGTTGGCCATTTTCGTCTTCTTTGAAAAGTACTTGCGGCTGACCAACCTGCAGCTCATAGCCTTCACGGCGCATGGTTTCGATCAACACTGACAAGTGCAGTATTCCCCGACCATAGACCAGAAACTTATCTTCGCTACCAGCCGGTTCGACGCGTAGAGCCAGATTTTTCTCCGTCTCTTTCATCAAGCGGTCACGCAGGTGGCGTGAGGTCACGAACTTGCCTTCCTTTCCAAAGAAAGGGGAATTATTGATCGTGAAAAGCATATTCATGGTGGGCTCGTCCACCGCAATGCGGGGCAGCGCTTCGGGATTTTCCAAATCGGCAAGGGTATCCCCGATTTCGAAATCGTCAATTCCTGTTACCGCACAAATATCGCCAGCACCTACCTCGCTTGCCTTCTGACGGCCCAAGCCTTCAAAGGTCTGTAATTCTTTGATCTTCACTTTTTTAATTACCCCATCCGCTTTGCAAAGCGACATTTGGGCGCCTTCCTTTATGGTACCCCGCAATACGCGACCAATGGCGATACGGCCCACAAAAGCGTTGTAATCCAGCGACGTGATCTGCATCTGAGGGGTCCCCTCGTTGATAGGAGCAGGAGGAATCTGCTCAATAATGGTGTCAAGCAGGAAGGTAATGTCTCCCGTGGGATGTTGCCAGTCGGCACCCATCCAGCCCTGCTTGGACGAACCATATACGGTCACGAAGTCTAGTTGATCTTCGGTACCTCCCAGGTTGAACATCAGGTCGAACACGTTTTCCTGTACTTCCTCGGGCCGGCAGTTTTCCTTATCTACCTTATTGACCACCACGATAGGCTTCAAACCCAGTTCTAGAGCTTTGCCCAATACGAAGCGAGTCTGAGGCATGGGGCCTTCGAAAGCATCCACCAACAGCAGTACGCCATCGGCCATTTTAAGTACGCGCTCTACCTCACCGCCAAAGTCGGCGTGGCCCGGCGTATCGATCACGTTGATTTTTACATCTTTATAGCGAACCGACACGTTCTTGGACGTGATGGTAATCCCGCGCTCGCGCTCGAGATCGTTGTTGTCGAGGATCAGGTCGTCAAATTCCTGGTTCTCGCGAAATAGCTTGGAGGCATGGATGATTTTGTCGACCAGGGTCGTTTTGCCGTGGTCAACGTGCGCAATAATGGCGATGTTACGAATGGATTGCATTGCTTTTTTTCTTAGTCAACAGATGAAAATTTCAGCCCACAGAGAAAAAGAAAGCACATATGATCTTTGTTCCCCGTAAAATAGGCCGCAAAAGTACGGACTTTTTGACTGAATAACAGTTTTTTACAATTAATTAATCGTAAACGCGGTAAAAACGTTCATTGAACTAAAAGAAGTGCAAAAAAACAATACCTATTCCTCAAAAAGCACACTTTGACCAACTGTGGGCTGCTGTGCAGCTTCCCGCGCCAGCATGGCTTGCTTGCGGGCCGAACCCCAGCGGTAGCCACCCAATCCGCCCGATTTCTGTAAGACGCGGTGACAGGGGATCAAATAAGCGATACGGTTGCTACCGATGGCCGTACCTACAGCCCGCGAAGCGGTAGGCTGACCGATGGAATGAGCGATGTTGTCGTAGCTGACAAGCCGCCCGGCGGGAATCCGTAACAGGGCTTCCCAAACTTTGATCTGGAAATTGGTGCCCCGTAGCAAGATAGGTAGAGGATGGGAAGGCGATTGGCCGTAGAATAGATGCTGAATGTAGGGCAATGTAATTGAGGTATCTACCGTACAGACGGCTTCCGGCCATTCGGCCTTTAACCTACCTACCAGGTTCTCATCCGAATCTTCCCCATTCAAAAACCGTAAATCGGAAATGCCGCGTTCGGTAACGGCAATCAGGCATGGGCCAAAAGGCGTTTCATGAATACCGTAACGGATCTTGACTCCTTCGCCCAAGGCCCGGAATTCAGCGGGTGTCATGGCCTCGTAGGTGACGAAAAGATCGTGCAGTCGGCTGGGGCTGGAAAGTCCGGCTTCGTAGGTAGCATCCAGCAGATTGGGCGAGGTGGCCAGTTGTTGCTTAGCGTATTCCTTGGTGAGGTACCTCATAAACCGCTGAGGACTGGTACCTGCCCACCGCGTGAACAGCCGCTGGAAATGGAATTCCGACAGGCCGACGTGATTGGCAATCTGTCGGAGGGTAGGTTGGTTTTTGTACTGATCTTCGATGTAGCGGATGGCCTTTTCGATGCGCTGGTAATCCTGTGCGGTACTGCTTTGCTCTTCCATAGGTGTTTTTTATTCAAAGGTACCTTTGAGGGAAGAAGGGTGCAATCCGAATATTGCGGTTTTTCGGGTATTTAGAGGTGGAAAAATAGAAGTCCGGTAAACGAAAACCATACTCTTATCTACTCGCCATAGAAGTGGTTATTTGTTTTGAAATGCTCAAAGCAACTTGCGCATTTCAAAGATAATGAATTCTGAAACAGGTACGGTTCCAAATCCCCCTCACTTCACCCAACCCGGCAGCGTCATTTCCAGCCCCAAAATCGGGATGACCACGAAATACAGCAGTGCCGTCAGTACCACCACCGAAATGAAATTTAGCCACAGCCCGCACTTGGCCATTTCAGGAATGGATACCTTTCCACTCGCAAAAATCACCGTGTTGGTACCCGTACCCGAGGGCATCATAAACGCAAACGAACAGGCAAAGGTAGCCGGAATCATCAGGAACAGCGGGTTGATTCGGGCCGCTACGGCTACCGCCGCCAGTACGGGTAGGAAAATATTGGCCGTGGCGGTATTGGAGTTGATTTCTGTCAGAAACACAATGAAGGTCGTCACGATCAGCAGAATCATGAGGGGCGAGTAGGTGCCGATGAAGTCCAACTGCTGCCCAATCCAACCGGCCAGGCCCGTTGCCTGAAAACTCCGCGCAATGGCATAGCCTCCGCCCACGATCATGACTACGCCCCAGGGTACGGAGGATGCTTCATTCCAGGTCAGCAAGGGTTTTCCGGTGTTTTTGTTGTTCAGCACGAAGAGACTTAGCGCCCCCACCACTGCTACCGTAGAGTCATGTACGTACGCACCTACCCCGAGCAACGACCCCCAACCCAGAACCCGGAAGGAGCCAAAATCAAAATCGCTGCGAAAAATCCAGCCGAGGGCTGTGAACAGAAACACACCCAATGCTTTCTTTTCCCCGTCGGACATGGAACCGAGTGCGGCCAGTTCGGAGGCAAAAGCGGTCGTATCGAAATGGATTTCGGTGGAAATCCTGAAGTACCTGATGATATACAGCCAAATCACCGGGATGAAAACCACCACCATCGGAAAGCCAATCTTAATCCAGGTGAAGAAGTCGATCTCCGGTGCGGCCGGAAACAACTCCCCAACGATACCCGCAAACACCATGTTGACCGGTGTGCCAATCAGTGTGGCCGTGCCGCCGATGCTGCAGGCGTAAGCCGTTGCCAGCATCAACGCCAGCCCAAATTGTGAGGTACCCTCTCCTTCGGATTCGTCTGTTTTGGAGATGACCGCCGTGGCGATGGGTAGCATAAGCAGTACTACGGCCACATTGGCAATCCACATGGAGAGAAAGGCCGACACCAGCATGAAACTCAAAATAATACGCTGCTGATTGGTGCCTAGGTAATTGAGGACGATCAGAGCGATGCGTCGGTGCAGTTGCTGCGATTCGATGACTTTGGCAATGAAAAATCCGCACAGCAGCATGATCACATAGCTGTGCCCGTAGCTTTCCGCTACGGCGTCAGTTTCCAGCACGCCCAGCAAGGGAAACAGGGCCATCGGAACGAAAGCCGTGGCGTAAATGGGAATGGCTTCGGTTAACCACCAGATGGCCATTAGCAGTGTAACAGCCACGGCTCGCTGCGCAGGCACGGCCATTCCCTCCGGCGTGGGCATGACCACCATAAAAAAGGCGACCAGGAGGCCGCCCCAAAAACCGATTTTTTGGGAGAGTGTCATCAGAGAGAAAGGGTTGGATCAAAGGATGGCACGTACCAATAAATACACGCTGGACACGCCAGCATTGAAGGAGTAAAGGAGGGGAGACTTACTTTCTAACCTTCGGAGAAGAAGTGGCCACCCGTAAAGAGCGTTGCGTACGCCCGGGTCTGATCAGACATGGATCGTAGCGCCACTTCATGCGCTTAATCAGGCAGTACCAGCCGGGCATATAACGCAAAATGATCCGAATGGAAATCAGGCAGGCGTTCCAGTTTGTCGAGCCTGAATTCCTTCGTCACAAAAAAGTGGTCCAATGGCCAACGTTCAAGGTAAGAATCCGCGCTGAAGGTATTGAATATACCCCGCCCCAGGCGGACATTCTTGAGCGCGCCCCGCACGCTGAACATGCGGCTGGTATGTGACCACGAAACGTCATTGAAGTCGCCGGCCACGACCGCAGGAAGTGAGTCATTCGCCACCCGGTCACCTACCTGCACCAGGGTCACTTCTTTTTCTCCTTTCCCGTCCGGGTAAGCCTTGCTGGGAACCGGGGCTACCGGATGTACCCCATGGAACATGAAACTTCGCAGGGAGTCTACCCTAACCTCTACATGGATGGAGGGTATCTTTTCATCGTCCAGAAATCGCACCTGGGCGTCGTTCAGTGGCAAACGGGAGTATAGGGCCATGCCGTAGGCATTATCGGTTGGATATTCTACCACAGGGGAGTATTCCTGCCTGAGAACCCGGAGCTGGTCCACCCACCATTGGTCTACTTCCATAGCCAGGATCAAATCCGGGTTTTGATCCTTTACAACAGACAGAAAGGCATCGGCATGGCGGTTTTTCATGAGGACGTTGGCTATCACGATTCCTACCGTATTGGTATCGGTGATTTCATCAGACCGGGCATCGGGCACTGCTTTGTCTCCCAGGAAATAGGGGAGAATGTAAGTTGCCTGAAGAACTATCACTCCTACGAGACCGACTACCAACAGCCAGCTGGTCCATTGCCAATTTTTCTTCACCAAAGCAAACACAATCAAAAGCACCAGGCCCAGGACAAGGTAGTGGAGCCGCGGAAAATCAAGTAATTCAAAGTACCAGCTGGTCAGGTTGGGGAAGAGCGATAACACGCTCGCGGTGATGACCAGTACACTCAAAAGAATCACAAGGTATAGGAGTAATTTTCTTAGTGATTTCATGCCGGGTTTAGGTTTATAGGGGCGGTTTTAAAGCTTATGAACAGTATCTCTGTATTCACCAGGGTCTCAAATTTGGGCATTTGCCTATGTGAAGGCCCTTATCCTGTATCAGTTTTAAAGCAAAAGGATCCTGCCAGCAAATACCGCCGCCGTAGTTTTACTCAAAAGCCCCTCCTCATTTTACAATACCCCTCCGATTCACGTTATTTGTCATACAAACCAATGAACTGCTTCTTTTTTCGTTGGAACACTAGCTAAAAAAATCAATCCCTAATCAATGAACAAATACCTTCTGGGCGGTTTGCTGCTGACTGCCCCCTTGGCGCTGGCGCAGGAAGCAACTACGGCCACGCAATACGCCGAGACCATCACGCCCGCTGACCTCAAGAAACACCTTGTCATCATTGCCTCCGACAGTTTGGAAGGCCGCGATACGGGCTCGCCCGGCCAGAAAAAGGCTGCCGATTACGTGTCGAAGCACTTCAAAGAGTACGGGTTGATCCCCGCGGCCACCGAGGCTGACGGATCGAAATCGTACTATCAGAAGTACAACCTCTACCGCAAAACCTGGGGCGACGTGTATGTGAAGGCTGAGGGTAAGACCTATAAATTCAACCAGGATTTTTTCCTAAATGGCTTGCTGACTACCCCAGGGGAGGTATCCGTACCCACCGTTTTTGTCGGTTACGGCATTGACGCCAATCTGTACAATGATTACAAAAAGCAAGATGTGACCGGTAAGGCCGTAGTCATACTGGAAGGCGAGCCCCAGGATGGCAAAGGCAAGTACCTGGTCAGCGGGAGCGACCAGAAATCGAGCTGGAGCGGACCACAGGCCTGGCAAAAGAAGGCTGCTACGGCCCTGGCAAAGGGTGCGAAATACGTGTTCATGATTTCGGAGAAAGAAGGGGAGGAATTTGAACAGCTGGTGCGGCAACGCTCAGTGATGTCGCGCCGGTTGGGTTCCATGAGTATGAAGCCGATTCAGGAGTCGCTCAGCAACATGGCCGTGTTTACGGTTTCTTCGGATATGGGGGCTGCTTTGCTCAATACCAGCGCGCGTAAACTCAGCGATCTGCGGGAAGCAGGTACCAAAAAAGGAAAGGGCACCGCTAAGTTACCTACCGGGCAGGTTACTCTCAACGTGCAACGCAATAGCGAAACCATCGAAACCGAAAACGTAGCGGGTCTGCTGGAAGGTACTGATAAAAAAGACGAAATCTTGGTGATCTCGGCGCATTTGGATCATATTGGAATCTCGCCCGATGGGCAGATCAACAACGGCGCCGACGACGATGGCTCGGGTACCGTGTCGCTGCTGGAACTGGCCGAGGCGTTCAGTAAGGCCAAAGCCGATGGCAAAGGACCACGCCGCAGTATTCTATTCCTGAATGTGACGGGCGAAGAAAAGGGCCTGTTTGGTTCGGAATACTACGCGGAGAATCCCCTGTTTCCCCTGGCTAATACCGTGGCCGATTTGAATATTGATATGATTGGCCGGGTGGATAAGGAGCACGCCAAAGATTCCAAGTATGTTTATGTCATTGGTTCAGACAAATTATCTTCGGAACTGCATGCCATCAGTGAGGCGGCCAATGCCGAGCATATCGGCTACAAGCTGGACTATACTTTCAATGATCCCAAAGATCCCAACCGCTTCTATTACCGCTCAGATCACTATAATTTTGCCAAAAAGGGGGTGCCCATTATTTTCTATTTCACGGGGGTACATGAGGACTACCACCGGCCCGGCGACGACGTGGAGAAAATCCTATTCGACAAGCAGGCACCCATAGTGAAACTGGTGTTTTACACGGCTTGGCAACTGGCCAACCGCGAGGATCGGATCAAGGTCGATAGTAATAAACAGTAGTTTAAGGTACAAATGCACAAAGTTCTTTTCGCTTAGTTTGGACTTCCTCGACCCGGAATCCCGAACTCATAAACTCATGCACTCATAAACGCTCAACTTCCCCCCGAATTCGAAGCCGCCATGCAAACCCAACTGGGGGCGGATTTTCCTTTGTTTGAAAAAAAACTCGTCACGGCTCCTCCCGTCAGCATCCGGCTAAACCCCGATAAGCCCGGCTATGATCCTTCTGAATTGGCGGGGGTACCCTGGCATCCCGAGGGGTATTACCTGCCCGAGCGGCCGGTGTTTACCCTCGATCCGGTATTTCATGCGGGCGGTTACTACGTGCAGGAGGCTTCGTCCATGATTTTGCACGAGGTACTGACCCAATTGGTACCTTCGAAGTACCCCCTCCGGATTCTGGACCTGTGCGCCGCGCCGGGCGGCAAAAGTACCTTGTTGGCCTCCTGGATGCCCGAGGGGAGCCTATTACTGGCTAATGAAGTGATCCGTAGCCGCGTAAACGTACTCAAAGACAACCTGGCCCGCTGGGGCCATCCTCATACTTTTACGTCTAGCTACGACCCGGAGGCTTTTACCAAACTCAACGGCTTTTTTGATATCGTGTTGGTTGATGCGCCCTGTTCGGGAGAGGGATTGTTTCGCAAAGATCCTGACGCTATTCAGGAATGGTCGCCCGAGCACGTGCAACTCTGCTCGGCGCGGCAGCGGCGCATTCTGGCGGCGGCGGTCAATTTGGTCGCACCGGGCGGCTTGTTGTTGTATAGTACATGCACCTACAATGAATTCGAAAATGACCAGAACGCCCAATGGCTGGTTGAAACTCAGAAACTAACGCATCAGGAAGTACACCTACCCCCAGAATGGGGCACAAGTGCCCGCGACTACGGGTACCAGTGCTACCCCCACCGGCTGCGGGGCGAAGGGTTTTATTTCGCGGCTTTCCGGCAAACCAGAGGGGTACCTTTTGCAGGAAAACCGGCGCGGTACATGGATAAATTAAAATCCAAATCGCTGCACAAACGCGAAGAAGCTGCACTGGCGGAGTGGCTGGCTGAGGATTCTGATTTCTTTTTTGTCCAGCGACCAGACGATACAGTACTAGGTGCTCCCAAAGAGTTAAAAGAAGAGTTGCTATTGCTGGATGCCGCGCTGCCGCAGGGCGTCTGGCTGCGTGAATTGGGTTTGTTTAAAGGCAAAGAATTCATTCCCGCGCAGGATTTGGCCATGAGCACGGTGATTGCGTCCGAGCTTCCCGCCGTGGAATTGGACCGTGAAATCGCTTTGCATTTTTTGAAGAAAGAAAATATAATACTTCCCAATGCGTCCAAAGGCTGGTTACTGGCGCAACACAAGGGCTTGAACCTGGGCTGGATGAAGAATCTGGGCAACCGGGTGAATAACTACCTACCCAAAGACTGGCGGATCAGGATGGATATTCGGGAAGTGTGAAATTTTGTGTTTCTAGTTTCCTAACCATTTGGGCTTGTAGCGTTTCCCTACCTACAAACCTGTATCTATTGGTTTCGTCAGAATTCGTTGAAACATGAAAAAGCATTTACCTCTTTTACTCTTGCTTGCGCTCTCAATGAGCGTTCAGGCCCAGTCGCCTGAGCGCACCGGACTGCACAAAGGAAACCTTGTGGCCGGACTCAGCTTTGGTAGCGGCCAACAAGCCAACGACCGAGAAACGTCATTGAACTTCACCCCCCGGCTGCAATACTTCGTGGCCAATCATTGGTCTATCGCGCTGGATGGTCGCTATGAACAGAAAAAGGACTCCTACAACCGCTACCTCGGGGCTGGACTATCCACGCGCTATTACACGCTGCGGGCCCACCGCCTGAGCCTGTTCGGACAGGCTAGTGCTACGCTGGGACAAACCCGCGACCACGATTTCTTTTGGGGCTGGTGTGGTACGGGACTTCCCTCAGACTACCAATCGACGCGCTATCATTCCAAAAGGCTGGACTTGCAGACGGCCCTTAGTGCGGGAACGCAGTACGCTTTGGGCAAAAGACTGTCGATGGAGGCAAGTATCGAACGGGTGCTGTTCGACACCCGCACTGGCGACGCGTATGACTTGAGCTGTGGTACCATCAATGGAGCCTGGCGAGCCAATGTGGGAATCAATTATCGGCTGCGGTGATGGTTACGTTTTGAGTGAAATGAAAGGATTGCAGTAGCGTATCCGGATAACAGGCAGAATGCGTCTTCAAAAGCTTTCTGCCTGGATTGTTTATAAGAGAAAGTTAGCCGTAAGAGCCGCATCAGCCGATGCGGCCTTTTTTGTTGAATCTTACTTTCCTATTTTTGTCGTAACAACCTTTTCAACCTTAACCTGGCTAAACGACTCACAATGAAAAAAATACTACTGGGTACCCTTGCCCTTTTATTGAGTGCATCCCTGACGCTATACGCCCAGAAAAAGAAAAAATCAGCATCCGCTCCTGCCTCAGCCAGTATGTCGGCCACCACAGCCACGGACCGCACCAAAGGCTACGAGCAGCGCCAGAAGCTAGACGCGGCCTCGCTAGTCAATAATGTGAAGTTCCGGGCCATTGGTCCCACCAACATGAGCGGCCGCGTGGTGGACCTGGACGTAAACGATGCCAATCCTACGCAATTCTATGTAGCCTACGCCTCGGGTGGCCTGTGGAAAACCGAGAACAATGGGATGAGCTTAGTGCCACTGTTTGACAACGAGTCTACCATGACGATCGGCGATATCGCCGTCGATTGGAAAACCAATGGGCAGACGATCTGGGTAGGTACCGGCGAGAACAATTCGAGCCGTTCGTCCTACGCGGGCGATGGGGTGTATAAATCGACGGATGGCGGCAAAACCTGGCAGCACATGGGGCTGCACGACACACACCATATCGGGCAGGTGATCCTGCACCCTTCTGACCCGAATACGGTGTGGGTAGCCGCGCTGGGGCATCTGTACAGTCCGAATAGTGAGCGAGGTATTTACAAAACCACCGACGGTGGCAAAACCTGGGCCAAAACGCTTTTTGTGGACACCAACACCGGTGCGATTGACCTGGATATTCACCCCACCAATCCGAACGTGCTTTTTGCCTCAATGTGGTACAAAGAGCGCAGTGCCTGGAATTTCGTGGAAGGTGGCAAAACATCCGGCATTTACCAATCCAACGACGGGGGTGCTACCTGGCAACTGCTAAGTACCCCCGCGAGTGGGTTGCCGCAGGGCGAAGGCGTGGGCCGTATCGGACTGACCGTCTATCCGCGCAATCCCAGCATTATGTACGCCTTTGTGGATAATCAGGACAAGCGCAAGCCGGAAGATAAAAAAGATGACGAAGGCCTGACGGTGAAGCAATTGAAGGAAATGGAAGTGGAGGATTTCATGAAGTTGTCGGATCTTATCATCAATGAATTTCTGGATAAAGGAAATTTTCCGACCAAAAATTCCGCCGCCCAACTCAAAAAAGACCTGAGCAGTGGTAAAGTTCAGGTAAAAGACATTTACGACTTTGTGGGTGGTGCCACCGACGATGTCATCTCGGCTTCGGTAAAAGGCGCCGAAATCTATCGCACCGACGATGGCGGCAAATCCTGGAAGAAGACCCACGACGAATCGCTTGACCTCGTGTACAGCTACGGCTACTATTTCGGGCAAATTTTCGTCGCTCCCAGCGACCCCAATCGCCTCGTGACGTTCGGGGTACCTATCCTGCTGTCGGAAGATCGCGGCAAAACCTGGAAGAACGTGGATAAGGAAAATGTCCACTCCGACCACCACGCGCTGTGGATCAACCCCAACAACGCCGATCACATGATCAATGGCAACGACGGCGGTGTGAACGTAACCTACGACAAGGGCAAGCACTGGTCGCACCTGAACTCGGAGCCGCTGGGGCAGTTTTATGCTATTGCAGTCGATATGGAAAAACCTTACAACGTATTCGGCGGCTTGCAGGACAATGGCGTGTGGATGGGTACCTCCAAACCTCGGGAAAATGCCCCGCTGGCCCAATGGAAATCCATCATGGGCGGCGATGGGATGCAGGTACAGGTAGACTGGCGCGATAACAACACGGTGTATACGGGCTTTCAGTTTGGTACCTACTTCCGGCTGGATAAGAACAAACCTGGCCTCGGCAGCATGAAGCGTCTGGCCATG
>JBBRDE010000099.1:0-17749 GCA_038204185.1 Cytophagales bacterium | reverse complement strand
TACGATTTCGGAGTTCATCAGATTACCAAACCGGATGAACGCTCCCGCCAACGCTACCAAAATCACCATGCGGTCGGTGAGCCAAAGGAACGTTTGCCCCGTAGACTGGCGTTTTCGGGTATAAAGCCATAACCCAAACAGAATACCCACCAAGGCCCCGTGACTGGCCAGCCCGGCGTAGGGCGGCAGGATTACTTCCAGTGGATTGCGGTAAAGTACCTGAGGTTCGTAGAAAAGAAAGTGTCCAATACGCGCGCCTAATACTGTGGAGGCTACCATAACAAGCGTCAGCGTATCGATATCTTCTAGGGGCTTGCCTTCCTTCTTGAAAATATGCGTCATGATCTGCTGCCCGAACAGGAACCCCGCCGCAAACAGCAGCCCGTACCAACGTACGGTAAAGGGGCCAAATCCCAGGAATTCAGGAATCGTAAAAAGGTCGGGACTGACGTTCCAGGTGATATAGGTAAGCATGAGTGGCGTATTTGATAAAGTTGGCAAAGTTAAAGATTTTCAAAAATGAGATGTGAATTATGAGCTATGAATTATAAGATACTATGAAAACTTTGCTCATTTTTCTTGTTAAGTCCTACCAGGGCATTATTTCTCCCTACCTACCAAACGCCTGCCGTTATACACCCACCTGCTCGCAGTACATGATCGAGGCTGTGAGCAAACACGGAGCCTTGCGAGGCGGTTGGATGGGACTGAAACGCTTTGCCCGGTGTCATCCCTGGGGTGGCAGTGGCATGGACCCGGTACCTTGAATCAATTTTGAATGATAGAAGGAGTGAATGAGTGAATAGGCGTAAAAGGCACATTCACTCATTCAAAATCAACTCCTACCCTCCTATCGCTACTTTTCTCAATATAGAATCAATGATGGTGCTAGTACGTATGCCGTCGGCTTCGGCTTCGTAGTTGAGCAGGATTCGGTGGTTCATGATATCGGGAGCCAGTTCCTTAATATCTTCGGGCAGCACGTAGTCGCGGCCTTCGAGGTAGGCCAGGGCTTTGGCGGCCAGGTTGAGGTAGATTGTGGCACGGGGCGAAACACCGAATTGAATATAGCGGGCTTCATCTCGCAGGCCATAGTCCAGCGGATGCCGCGTGGCAAACACGAGTTCGATGATGTAGCGTTCCAGCGTATCTGAAATATTGACCTTATTGACTTCATTACGAATCGCAAAAATCTCGTCCTTATTCATGACCGGGTTCACATGGTAGTCGAAGTTGAGGTCGGCCATGCGGCGCATGACTTCCAGTTCTTCGGGTTTGGACAGATAATCCACGTAGATTTTCATCATGAAGCGATCGAGCTGGGCCTCGGGCAGGGGGTAGGTACCCTCCTGTTCCACCGGATTTTGGGTAGCCAGCACCAGGAAAGGGCGGTCGAGGAGGTAGGTATCGTTACCGATCGTGACCTGCTTTTCCTGCATAGCTTCCAGCAGGGCCGACTGTACCTTGGCCGGTGAGCGGTTCACCTCGTCAGCCAGCACGATATTGGCAAAAATAGGCCCTTTCTTTACTTCATAATCTCCAATTTTGGGTTTATAGATCATCGTCCCGATCAAGTCGGCGGGCAGCAGATCAGGCGTAAACTGAATCCGTTGAAAGTTGAGATGGAGTACCCGGGATAATATATTGATCGTAAGCGTCTTGGCCAGGCCGGGAACACCTTCGAGTAATACATGACCACCTGTAAACAGACTGATCAACAAACGGTTGAGGAGCTTTTCCTGCCCTACAACCACCTTGCCCATCTCGTCAAGTAATTCTTTTATTTTGGGTAAATACATCAATCCAATGAGTGAATGAGTGAATGTTAGACCGGGTCGCCGGTGCGATGAGTGAGTGGTGGAAAAGTTAAAGTAATTACTTATTCCTACTTTCACTCACTGCCAGGTGTTCCTATCGAAATTACCCTCCTACCGCCCGTACAAAGCGGTTTTTGCCATGAATGTCGCGCAGAATTTCTACGTTTTTATAGCCTCTTTCTTCAAAAACCTGCTGTGTTTCCGGTCCGAAATGTTCGTTGATTTCCACGTAGCAACGACCGCCGGATTTGAGGTGGTGATGGCCAAAATCAGCGATGGCCTTATAGAAAAGCAAGGGATCACTATCTTCCACAAACAACGCTTCGTGCGGTTCGAAACGCAGTACATTTGGGCGCATGTGGTCGGCTTCGGAGTACGTCACGTACGGCGGATTACTCACCAGGCAGTCAAACTGCTGCGGTGCATCGGGTAGGGGAAAACTGACATTCAGCATATCCTGCTTGTCGAAATGAACGTCGGCCATGAGTTGGCGGGCGTTCTCGCGGGCCACCGAAAGGGCTTCGTCACTCACATCCCAGGCATGAACCGTGGCATGGGGTAGGAAGCGGGCCAACACGATGGCTATACAGCCGCTGCCCGTCCCAATATCCAGGATAGAGGGCTTGTCTTCAGGTTCGGCATAATCGCGGGTGACCAGCTGCACCAGTTCTTCCGTTTCGGGGCGCGGAATTAGCACCGAGGCCGAAACCTGAAACGTAAGACCGCAAAACTCAGTGGAGCCAATGATGTGTTGAATGGGTTCATTATGGTTAAGGCGGCTCACAATTTCGTCCCAATCGGGCTGCGCCTGTGAATCGGAAATAGGACGATCGACGAGTACATCTACATTACGCAATCGCAGGTAATGCTCCAAAAGCATGAAAGCAATTGCCTGGGTTTCTTTGGGCGGATACACCGTAATCCGCTGGGTAAGCTGTTGGTAAAGTTGACGCGCCGAGGCCATGATGGGTCTGATTTCGATTCTTTGGCGGGAAAGTTAATAAATTTAGGCGGGATGTGGTACGGGCGGCTCGCCCGTTCATGCAAAATGCCGCAAAAACCAACCCAATGAATCAAGCAAAACCAACCTTATCTTTGCCTAATGAGCACCGATGAACAGTATATGAAACGGGCCTTCCAACTGGCCGAATGCGGGAGCGGGTTCGTGAGCCCCAACCCGATGGTAGGTTGTGTGCTGGTAGCCGATGGACGGATTATCGGTGAGGGCTGGCACCGAAATTACGGCGGGCCTCACGCCGAGGTACAGGCCGTACACGATGCCGAAATTCGTGGTTTTGGAAATTTACTTTCCTCCGCTACGGCCTACGTAACGCTGGAGCCCTGCTCGCACTACGGCAAAACGCCACCATGCGCGGCGCTGCTGATTAACAAAAAAATTAAAAGAGTCATAGTGGCCAATGACGATCCCAATCCGCTAGTGGCAGGGCGCGGACTGGCTATGTTACATGAGGCTGGAATAGAAGCCCAAAGTGGCTTGCTGGCTGAAACAGGTGAAGGTATAAACCGTCGTTTTTTTACTTTTTTCAAAAAGAAGCGTCCTTACGTCATTTTGAAGTGGGCCGAATCGGCCGATGGGTGCATCGCAGCGGAGGGAGGTGAGCCTATACAAATCAGCAATGGGTACTCTACCCAGCGGGTACACCAATGGCGGAGTGAGGAAGATGCTATTCTGGTTGGACGTCAAACGGCACTATCGGATAATCCGAGCCTGAATGTCCGGCATTGGTCCGGACAAAATCCCGTGCGGATAGTTCTGGATCGGCAACTGGTTTTACCGCAATCGTTGCGTATTTTTGATAAATCCCAGCCTACAGTTGTTTATAACTATCTGAAACAGACAAGAATTCCGACGACGCCCGAACGGTACGACTCTTCTTTTGATGTAGCTTTTTCTCAAATATTAAAAGGCGATAATGAAGTAGCACAGGTGCTTGCCGACCTACATCAGCGAAAAATTCAGTCGGTACTTGTAGAGGGTGGAGCAACCATTTTGGATGCTTTTATCAAGGCTGGTCTATGGGACGAAATCCGCCGCTGTCAAAGTCCTCTACAATTGGGCAGTGGGGTGAAGGCTCCCGCCTTAGGGGGTACCCTGGTAGGTTCTGAAAATATTGACGGAGATTTGTGGACCTTTCACCAACGCTGACAGCATTCTGGTTTGCTAGGTAGTAAATACTTCCTGCACCCTTAATTCTGGTGTCAAAGCAACCACGTTGGCCACATAGCCCGGTTTGAGGTACCCAATCCTATCATCCATTTCCAAAAGACGGGCCGGGTAGGTTGAGGCCATCCGAAACGTTTCGTCGGGAGCAATGCCTGCTTTTTGAATGCAATTCCGCACCGCATCGAGCAGCGTGATGCATGAGCCAGCCAGGAGTCCCTGGTCATTGGTAAAGCGTTCGCCGTCGTAGTTGGTAACGAAGCCTTCAAACTCAAACCGCGTACCCTCGTACTTGGCGAAGGTAGCATCCGAGATGAGGAAAAGTCGCTCGCCCAGCAGTTTTTTGGCAATGCGGATGGCCCCAAAATCGCAGTGATAGCCATCAGCAATTAAGCTAACGTGTACATCGGGGCGGTCGAAGATAGTACCTACCACCCCCAACTCCCGGCTTTCCATCGGACGCATGGCGTTGTAGAGGTGGGTGGCGAGGTGAAAGCCCTTATCAAAAAAACGGTTCATCTGTGCTGAGGTGGCATTCGTATGACCCGCCGCGATGGCCCAATCGGTAGTTTGCAGAAGTTCCAGCAGCGAATCGTCGAAGCATTCGGGCGCGATTGTCATTACTTTGATGACATCATTCCCTTTTTCAATCAATTCGGTCAATTCTTCCCGGCTTGGAGGCCGCACCATTTTGTCGCTGTGCGCCCCTCGTTTGGCCTGGCTGATGAATGGTCCTTCCACGTGCAGCCCTGCTACGCCCGGCAGCCCCAACGCCCAGTATTGCCGGATGGCCTCTACCGCCGCCAGAATCCGCTCTTGGGTAGTAGAATATACCGTCGGCACAATCGTGGTGATACCGTCCTGCACATGGGTTTGGTACATATTGGTGAGCGACTCGACTGAGCCGTCCTGGGTCAGGAATCCAGTGCTGCCCCCATAGAGTTGGAAATCAACGAAGCCGGGTACCAGCCAGGCTCCGTCCATGTTCTGGGTAGGTACGGAGGTAGGCACATCATTGATGGGTAGCACCGCTTGGATTTTACCTGATTCCAGCCAGAGAGCATAATCCTTCAGGACGGTTTCACCTGTAAAAATGGTAGCATTGGTCAGGATCATCGATTCCATAAGTCTCCTTCTACGGTCCAGGTATCCCACGATTTTTCAGCTTGCAGTTGCAACATTTTTAATCCATTGTGTACAACAGCTTTTTGTTGTGCTCCCTTCTTTATAAAGGCTGTTTCCAAGGGATTATATACCAGATCATAAAGATAATGCCTGCTACCTATCCATTCGTAGGGGATGGGCGGGAAAGTTTCTACGTTGGGGTACATACCCAGGGGGGTTGTGTTAATTATCAGGCGATGCGACTGGATTAGTTCTTTCGTCAGATCTTCGTAGGTGAGCACAGGGTATTTGGTATCAGTACTGTCCGTTTTACTGCGGGAAACAATGGTAGCATGAGCCCCCAAATCATCCAAAGCCACCAGTACTGCTTTGGCCGCACCGCCATTACCCAATACCAGCGTTTCCAGGCCGCGGCAGGTTTCGCCCCGGCGGTCGAGCCATTCGCACACCGACTGACGAAAGCCGTAATAATCGGTGTTATAGCCCTTGGTAGAGCCGTCGGCAAATATCTTAATGGTATTGACCGCCCCGATGCGCCCGGCGGACGCTTCGTCCAGGCCATCCAGGTAGGGAATCACCGCTTTTTTGTGGGGAATCGTTACGTTCAAACCGCGCAAATCGGGCGTTTTGGCCAATAGAGCGGGAAGTTCGTTGATGTCAGGTAGTTCGTACAAATCGTACCGGCTACCTGTGATGTGTTCCCGCTCAAATTTTTCCGCAAAATAGCGCTTGGAAAAGGAATGGGTCAATGGATAGCCAATCAGGCCGTATAAGTTCATAAAGTTTGTCGTATTAATTCTGATTTTGGAAGGGCACCAAACCTATGCCATTCGTAAAGATATGGATCATTTTGCAGTCATCATGATTAACGCCAGCCTGTCTTTAAATACATAAACCCCGTTTTGGTTAGAACCGGGGTTTATAACAAGGTACCGTACAATGCATCAGGCGGTTTTGGGCGTAAGAAATTTCGATCGTATGACGCCCCATAAGATGGGCAAAACGGAAAGACCGATGATCCCAAAAATGACCAGTTCGAAATTTTCCTTGACAAACTGAATATTTCCAAAAAAGTATCCCAAAAGGGTCAGGCTCGGCACCCAAAGTAGGGCTCCCAGAATGCAATACATGATATACTTAGAGTAGGTCATGCTCCCCGCACCCGCCACGAAGGGAGCTACCGTACGGATTATCGGAATGAAGCGGGCCATGATAACCGTTTTCCCACCGTGCTTGGCGTAAAAAGCCTCCGTGCGTTCCAGATATTCGCGTTTGAGAAACAGGATACGTTCACGCTGCTTGATTTGTTTACCCAAATATTTACCCACAAAATAGTTGGTATTGTCGCCCAACAAAGCCGCCACAATGAGCAAAAGAATGATGAGCCACACATTTAGCGCCCCTGTGGAGGCCGCCAATGCACCTGCTGCAAACAGCAGCGAATCGCCCGGAAGCAGCGGCATGAACACCAGGCCCGTTTCGGTAAAAATAATAAGGAAGAGAATCAGGTAGGTAAGCGTACCGTACTCTTCGATGATGTTAAAAAGATGCTTGTCGAGGTGAAGAAAGAAATCGACTATTTGGCTGATAATTTCCATTTCTGTTTAGTCTTTTGGTTGAGAAAGTGTGAAAAAGTATCGCCTCGTAACCCCAGGCGAATGGTTTCAAGCGGGATGAGGTCATTGGAGGCTATATTGCCCAGATTGACGTTAGCGCCCAGCAGCTTAACAAACCACACCTGTTGTGATTTCTGCGGGGCTTCCCATAGGATTTTCTCACTGGGAATTTGCGTCAGGATTTCTTCGACCAGGCCTTGCCGCACCTCACCGCTCGCCCGGAATAGGCCGACATTGCCAGCTTCGCGGGCTTCGCCAATCACTTTCCAGGCACCGGCATCCAGTTCGGAGCGCATGAGCTGAATCCACTTATAGGGAGGAATAATTTTTTCCTCGTCCTTGGAACCTACCTCCGACAGTACCGTAACCTGCTGGGCCAGCGTGCGGATGTACTCGCATTTCTGGTCCTGCGGCATATCCATGGAGCCATCCGATACCTCGGCATACTGCAGCTTGTATTTGTCGATTAGCTTGCGATAGTCGTCGAACTGATTCCGAACCACAAAAGCCTCGAACAGGGTACCTCCGAAGTACACCGGAATATTGGCATTGCGGTAGGCCGCCAGTTTTTCGTCCAGGTTTGGAGTAACGAATGAGGTAGCCCAACCCAACTTGACAATGTCGATATGAGGATGGGACACCGACAGCATGTCTTCCACTTCGCGCACGCTCAGTCCCTTGTCCATGACCATAGTAATCCCGTTTTCGCGGGGCTTGGCCGTGCGGTTAGGAATTTGTGACAAATTATAATTCATATATTAGGGGATCTTTGATCAGGTTCGGAGAGAATGTTTTTGATATTTTATGGATAAACCGACTTTCTGGGTTCAGAATGCAGCGGGCAAGCTGACCTAAAAATCGCCCAAAGGTAATAAGAACCTTGAATACCTACGCAATAAAATACAGGACTTTGATTCATATCAGGCTTTTATTCTACGATTATTCCTATTTTATGCTAAGCCCATTTCTATTCCTGCCTGTTAACAAAAACATCCTGTGCCATGCATGATACGGCTCAAACAAACCTCCGCCTCGAGTCTTTTCGTACCCAAATCGGAATCGAGCCCAGCACGAGTATTTCGCCCCTGGGCCGCTGGCTCAATGGCATCTTACGGGCCGTGGACTACGGCCATATCAGCATGGAGTTTACGGTTCGCGAGGATATGACCAACCCCATGGGGGTACTTCACGGGGGTAGCGCCGCCGCCATCATGGACGAAGTAGTGGGCACGATGGTGTTTGCCCTCGGGCGTGAGTATGGCTACACCTCCGTGAACCTTAACTGCGATTTTCTCAACGCTGCCCGGCTGGGTGTTGTCCTCACGGCCAATGCGAAAGTGATTCGGGCGGGCCGTAATATCGTCCACTGCGAATGTGAGCTTGTCACGGACGAAGGCAAGATCATCGCCAAATGCACGTCTAATCTGATTCAGACGAGCGTGCGGTTGCCGAGCTGAACAAGTGCTGCCTAGCCTTGTCAAGCGCCCGGGTGAGATGTTAAATCTGGCTGTAAGTGTATTTTCCTACCCGCTTACAGCCAGATTTAACATCTCACGGCCAACCACTTAGAAGGGTACGCCGCCGTTATGCGCAACAAATAGGCACCTTCAGAACCGAAACCGGAACACGGAAGTCCGTTTTTCTGGACTTCGTAACTATTTTGGATTGAGGAAAAATAGCCGCGCCGCCAGGCTGGTGCCGAACGACGTAACAATGGAAGCGTTGTTTGTGGGTCGATTTTAATTATTTTTTCACCCAAATCGGACTCGAAGCCGACACCTCCCGATGGTCGGTGACGTAGAAAAACCCGTAGGCAAAATCCGCGTCGGGTACTTTGGCGGTCAGGGTTTTCTTTTCCGGGTCGACTTGCACCGCTACATCGGCCCAAACCCGCTTTTCGTTTGGGGAGGTCGTATCCGAAGAATAATAGAAGCGCGCCGAACGCAGGCCAACCAACGCATCGTAACCCGAGCTTACGGTTGAGTCGGTCCTTTTTACTGTGTCTAACTTGGGTAAGGGTATCCCATCGTTCAGCACCGACTCGAAGAAGTACCGTATTTCAACCGACTCCCAGCCGTGGGGGTGGCTGTGCCTCATATCCGGTTTCAGGCAGATGTTTTTTTCGGTTTTTTGAGGTAGGTGGTAGGTCTTGCCAAAGGGTACGATGTTATAAAAACGATCCTTATTCCCATTCAAAAATAAAAGCGAGGACCGTGCGTAGGGCAAATACACCGAAGGATCGAAATAATTCATCCACTGGGTTTGGCCCACGGGCGATAGTTTGTCTATGTCCTTTCCGAATACATCGGACTCATCGTAGTACCCACAGCCATACACCGGAACGGCAGCTTTGAAACGGTCGTCGAGCCCTGCAACGATACAGGTCAGGTACCCCCCCCAGCTAATACCCGTCAAGGCGGTTTTTTCGGGGTTGACCTCCGGGCGGTTCAATAACAACGAATGAGCCAGGATTACATCGGCCACCGCGTGGTAGCTCCACACCCTGCGCAGATCTCCCTGATCGATCATGGTGAATTTAAACTCGGCAGTCTGATCGGGTCCAGCACTGGCAAGCGGTTTGCCATCGGCTCCTTTTCCACCTAAATCCATCGCGATAGCAGCGTACCCATCGGCTGCCCACTTTTCCACCCATTCCTGAAAGGCCGCGCCTCCACCACCATGCACCAGAACTACACCGGGAAATTGGCGACCTGTCCTTTTTCCTGTTAATAAATCAGGATTAGAGTAGTAGGCAAATACCCGCGTTGGCTTTCCGCCGGAAGGCACACTTTCATAAGTTAGCGATCTGACTGCCGAGGTAGAGTCGAGCCAGGAAAAATCAGGAGGGATGCTCAACGCTTTTACATCCCAAAGTAATTTGAGTTGGCCAAAACGTTGAGTGTCAATCGCTGGGATTGTTTTTTGGGCTTGGCTGGTAAAGAATCCGAACCAAAAGGTTGAAAGAAATAGGAGTTTTTTCAGCATAATTGATAAAATTTCCGTCGGTTCTAAGGTATATGGACGAAAAAACAGCGGCAGACACTCCTGCCAATGAGAAGTACCAGCAGAATCTTCATTCTTTTTTCACTTTCCATCACCTCGTGCCAACAAATCACCGCTATTTCATTTTAAACAAACCCTACGATATGCTCTCCCAGTTCATTGGCGGGCAAGGCCGGATGTTAGGCGAGCTGAATATTGATTTCCCCGAAGGTACCCACCCCATCGGGCGGCTCGACAATCATTCCGAAGGCTTACTAATTCTGACGACAAACAAAAAAATCACTAAATTCCTTTTCCAGAGCGATGAACCCCACCGCCGCACCTACCTCGTGCGGGTGTACCGCGAAGTAAGCGAAGGAACGATCGAAAAACTCCGCACGGGCGTCACAATTCGGATCAGGGGAAACGTGGACTACGTGACTACGCCCTGCGAAGTGGAACAAGTAAACGAACCCGAAAACCTGTTCCCCGGCGGCTACCAGTACCGCGAAGGCCTACCCCACTCATGGCTGCGGATTACGCTCACCGAAGGAAAATATCACCAAATCAGAAAAATGACGCGGGCTGTAGGTCATCCCTGCCAGCGGCTGATCCGGGTTAGTATCGAAGACCTTTTGCTGGGCAATTTACCACCGGCTACGGTGCGGGAAATTGGGGAGGATGATTTTTTTGAGAAGTTACGGATTCCTTTGCCTCCGGTTGCCTAACAAAAGAAGCAATTTTCGGCAAGTTAATGCCTGTTTTTTATTCATCCCATTTCAAACTACTCATACATTTTGCCCAAATCCACCTTCGCCAGTTCATAGAAAAACCCTCCAATCTTCTCCGTCAAATCCCTGAAAAAACGCTCACCTTTCGCCGCCGTAGCTTTACGAGGGTCGCCGATACCCGTATCCGCTGTGACTTGCGACCATTTGCGTTCGCTCCACGCCCAGCCTTCACGGAAAGCAGCTACCGTATGCTGTTTGGCCACGCCATCGCCCGCTTCGTCAAGAGGTAGCACCAGGTCGGGGTACAAGTGCATCATTACACTGGTCTCCAATTCGTCGGCGTGGTCGCCTTTTTCTTCAAAGTAGTTTTTGCGATCCAATATATTGAACCAAAAACAAAAACTCAGGTGCATCTGGGGGTACCTAACGCCCAGTTCGCGCAGCATAGGCTTGAAGTCGTTACCCCCGTGGCTATTAAGAACAAGCAGTTTGTTAATGCCCTGGCGGTTGAGTACCTCCACGATGTCGTTGAGCACGGCCAGCTGGGTACTGGGGTGCATGTTCATGTCGAGTAGGATGTCGGTTTGGCCGCTGTTGACGCCGAAGGGTACCGTGGGAAGCACGATCACTTTCGCCCCCTTTTCCCAGGCGATGCGAGCCGACTCAGCAGCAATACGATCGGCTTCGTACACATCAGTACCGTAAGGAAGGTGGTAGTTGTGGGCTTCGGTAGCACCCCAAGGCAAAATGGCGAGTTCAAACTTTTCGTGCTGGATGGCTTTCCAGTTGGTTTCGGCAAGCACGTAGGGTCTCATAGGTAGATGGGATGTTTAATTGATAAATTTTTAGCCGAAGGCAATTTCCCGGCTTTTTTCCGATTTTTCAAATGGAACTTCTGAGGCCAGGTTTAGAATTGTACATTTGAAATAGATTCAGCATGCGGCACCGAAAGTTACGAAGACAAGATGCGGGGGTTCATCAATCGAAATTCAAAAATTAAACGTCTTTTTTCTTGAAAACTTTCCTCAAAATATTAGCGGGCCTGGCTCTTTTTCTCATAGTCGCGTTGTTAGGTCTGGTCACGACGATCGACTACACGCCCTACCGCGATATGGGTTATTACAAAGAATGGCAGCGGAACATCGGCGCGGTTCAGATTACGGCAGACACCGCAGCGAAAGCCTTGCGGGCGGGCTGGGCCAAAGTAAACATCACGCCTGCCCAACCAGGACCGATGGCGGGCTACGGCAACCGTCGGGGCAAGCCCTACACCAGCGTCCACGATTCGCTCTATGTGCGAGCACTGGCTTTTGACAACGGCCTCACACAGGCTGTGCTGGTGGTAGCCGATTTGCTCATCGTACCACCTACCGTAACGGATGCCTTGAAAAAGCGCCTGCCCGAGATAGGCCTATCCTTTGACCAAGTGTACCTGGGAGCCATTCACAGCCACAATAGTATCGGGGGCTGGGGCGACACGATTACGGGCAAACTCTTTGCCGGCACTTACGATCCAGCCGTCGCCGACCGTATCGCCGATGCCATAATGCGGGCTATACATGCCGCCCAGCAGAACAGCCAGCCCGTGCAGATAGGGTACCTACAGGTGCGAGATACGGTTGATATTCGTAACCGACTGGTGGGAGAAGAAGGTACCCTGGACCCGTGGATACGCAATATATATTTGCGCGGTGCCGATGGGCGTACAGCCCTGCTTAGCTCCTATGCCGCCCATTCGACGGTACTTGATTCCAAAAATTACGCCATCTCTCGCGATTATGCCGGGGCTTTGGTCGATTCGCTGGAAGACGGCGAGGCAGACTTTGCCGTGTTCATGGCTGGAGCCGTGGGCAGCATGGGGCCGCAGGAAGTGGGGGAAACGGACTTTGAGCAGGTAGCCCATCAGGCCGACGGGGTGGAGACGGCCATTCAATCGACCTTCGCTGAAATCAAGGTTCAACCCGTTGCAGCTTTACAGACCTTGACGATCGGTCTGCCGCTGCGCGAACCTACCCCCCGGCTGAATACGACCTGGGCGCTCCGCCCATGGGTGTTCCGCTGGGCATTCGGCGATTATCCCTCTTTTGTCAAAGTCCTCAGAATTGGGACTATTTTGATGGTAGGACTACCCTGCGATTTTTCGGGAGAACTCATGGCTGACCTCAGTGCTTACGCATCAGCCCGGGGCTTGCACCTGATGGTAACGAGCTTCAACGGTGCTTATGCTGGCTATATCACCGATGACCGCCATTTTGACAAAAACTTGTACGAGACCGTAACCATGAGCTGGTTTGGACCTTACAATGGAGCCTATTTTTCGGAAGTTGTAAAGAATGTGATCGATAAGATGGCGATTTGAAGAAATAGTTTTCAAGAGGCATCCGTGCCACGGTTTAGAACCGTGGCACGGATAGTCGATAGTCAGTTGAATTTTCCTACTTCAAAATCGGCCCCAAATCTTCTTCATTCTCCTTCAACCATTCCGCAATTTCCTCCACAATCTGCTTAATGCCAATCTCTGGCTTCCAGCCCGTAAGTGCAGTAACCTTGGTATTGTCGGTCACGTACAGGCGGATGTCGGCGGTACGGGTTTCGGCCACAGCTTTGATGGGAATGGTGTGGCCCGTTACTTCCTGACAGATTTTGGTCAGCTCCTGCAAGGAAGCACTACTTTCCAGCCCGCCCCCCGCGTTGAGAATCTCGCCATTTACCTGGTCAAGATTATGCAGCTGCCAGTCGATCAGGCGGTAGAGGTCGGCGATGTGGAGCATGTCACGGATCTGTTTACCGGTACCGCCGTATCCAAAGTAGCCCAGTTGCTGTTGGAAATAATGCTTGGCCACCCACAGTACCATCACCCCCTGATCTACCTTACCCATTTGCCACGGTCCCGTGATGACGCCGCAACGGTTGATGACGGTTTTGAGGTTATAGAATTCGTTGTATTCCTGAATCAACAATTCCGAAGCCAGCTTGGTGGTACCGTACAGCGAACGGGCGCCATCCAATGGGAAGTTTTCGGCAATACCCTTAGCCGAGGCCCCCGGCACGGGTTGCTCGTCGGCCAGAGCGAAGCGGGATTCCTCTTCCAGGAAGTTAAGTGTTTCGAGCGTTTTGATAGGGTACACCCGACTTGTTGAAAGGAAGATAAAAGCCGCTTTATGTTTCAAGGCATAGTTGAGACAATTGACCGTTCCAAACAAGTTGGTATTGATCAGGTAGTCGGGGGTACCATCCAGCCCGGCCAGCACCGACGGTTCCGCCGAAGCTTCGATAACCACATCCACAGCAGGCAGCGCATCAAAATCCTCTTTGCTGCGAATATCGCCGTGCACAAACTCCACCTGCGCTTTTTTCAAGCGGCTGATGTTGAGTTCGGAACCCCGCCGCTTCAGGTTGTCCAAAGCAAACAGGTGATAATCGGGATAGTTGGTTTTTAAGGCGATCGCCAACGAGGAGCCGACGAATCCGGCACCGCCGGTAATGAGTATTTTCATGAATCAGGAAGTAAATGGATTGATTTCTACGGTCAAAGGTACGGGCATTCGACCGATCATTCGGGTGCAGATACCAATTTTTCGCTTTTTGGAATCCTGAACCACTATGTCTTTTCAGCAGTTATAACCCTTTACAGAAGAAATGGCACGAAATTGTCTTTCTCTGTTATCCTTAAAATCAAATCTTACCAACCGACTCATGAAAACGTTAAAAATAGGTAAAAACGATGCTATTCCAGCCCTAGGGCTGGGTACCTGGAAATCCGCCGAAGGAGATGTATACAAAGCTGTAAAAGAAGCCATTAAAGTAGGGTACCGCCACATCGATTGTGCCGTCATTTATGGCAATGAAGCCGAAATCGGGCAAGCTCTGCGTGATGTAATAGCCCATGGTACGGTAGCGCGTAAGGACTTATGGATTACTTCCAAATTGTGGAACAACTCCCATCGTCGGGAGCAGGTACGTCCGGCCCTGGAAAAAACCTTGAAAGATTTGCAACTGGACTATCTTGACCTGTACCTGATTCACTGGCCCATAGTCCTAAAAGCGGGCGTAGCTTTTCCTAAAGATAGCAGTGAGTTCGTGAGCCTAACCGAAGTACCTATTTCTGAAACATGGGAAGCCCTGGAAGATTGCGCAGAGGCCGGGCTTACTCACCACATCGGCGTGTCCAACTTCAATATCCCCAAAATTAAAAATCTGCTCGATACGGCCCGTATCAAGCCAGCGATGAATCAAGTGGAGATGCATCCGTTCTTGCAACAACAGGATCTGGTCGATTTCTGCCACGCCAACGACATTCAGCTTACCGCCTACTCGCCTCTGGGCTCGGGCGACCGCCCCGAGCGTTTAAAGAAAGATGATGATCCCAGTCTTTCGAAAGACGAAACGATTGCCGAAATTGCGGAAAAGCACGGCTGTAGCTGGGCGCAGGTACTCCTGGCATGGGCTATAAACCGTGACACGGCAGTGATTCCTAAATCGGTGAATCCCGACCGAATCCAGCAAAATTTCGATGCCGCTGAAATTGAACTCGACAGCGATGATATGGCCCGGATTGGCGAGATGGATCAGCATTTTCGCTTCATTAACGGCGAAACCTGGGCACAACCCGGTACCGACTACACGTTGGAAGGTATTTGGGACAAATAGTGCACTACGAGTCGGGCTGGGCCGCCAGTCCGACTCGTAATACTTCTAGCTATAAACCCGCCGGAGTTTGACATTTTCGGCGGGCCGGATTACCAGAGGTACCTGCTCCACCTTCACCGAGCTGCTGTCCAGTCCGAACCACTTGTCTTCGGAGGTGGTAAAATCCTTAATGAAGAAATAGGCTTTCATTACAATCCGTTCGAAGTACGGCAGGTCGTTTTCGAAAGAAAGGAAGCGCTCAAGAACGACAAAGCGGAAATCGCCGGTCATGTTCTGGCGGCTGAGTGATTCGTAGCGGCTCGTGATGTCTACTTCGCGGTTTTTGACCATGTCCTCGATCACGCGGCGGAAAAACAGGTTGATACGCTGCTCTACCCGGAAGCCCAGCCGGAATGTCACTTTAATCACATCGTCTTCTTCCAGTACATCCACTTTGTACTCCATTGTATACGGCTCATCCAACGTGTCCACGTGGACAAACCAGTAGATATCGGCCCGCTTGGGCCGCTTCTGAAAAATGGAGTAAATCACTTTGGTTTCAATTTCGCTGGCGCGGGAAGCATTGCTCATATACACCAGGTGGGTAGCGTATTTGGGAATGCTGATGTCGCGGCTGAGCTCGCGGAGCGCGGGCAGGTAGCTTTCCAGTTTGGCATATTCGGTAAGCCGAAGTTTGATATAAAATGCCCGCAGCCACACGAACATTACGCCGCCCATGACCCCGGCGATCAGCACCGTTACCCACCCTCCGTGGGTGAATTTGAGCATATTGGCCACCAGGAAACTTCCTTCGATAAACATATAAAAACCTACGAAGCCTGCCACCCACCACATATTCACCTTCTTGATATAAAGGTAATAGCCAAACAAAATCGTATTCATCATCATAGTCATGGTAATAGCCAGTCCGTAGGCAGCTTCCATTTTGGATGACTCTTTGAAATACAATACCACCCCCACACAACCCGCAAAGAGCAAAAAATTAATACTTGGAACGTACAATTGACCTTTTTGATTGGAGGGATATACAAGACGTACCTTCGGCCAGAAGTTGAGCCGGATAGCTTCGCTGATGAGGGTAAACGCTCCGCTCAACATAGCCTGACTGGCAATAACCGTAGCGATGGTGGCAATGCCGATGCCGAAGGGCAGAAACCATAAAGGCATGATTTCGTAAAATGGATTCCGTTCGGCCAGCATCTGACCGTTGAATTTGAGCACATACGCACCCTGCCCGAAGTAGTTGAGTAAAAGGCAGGATTTGACGAAGATCCAGCTTATGCGGATGTTACCCCGCCCGCAGTGCCCCAAATCGGAGTACAGGGCTTCGGCACCCGTAGTACATAAAAAGACAGCTCCCAACAGCCAGAATCCCCCCGGATGCTCCACCAGCAAATCGTAAGCATAGTGCGGACTCAATGCCCTAAAAACGCCAGGATCATGGGTAAGTGAAAACGCTCCCACCGTACCCAGCATGATGAACCACACCAGCATAACCGGGCCAAACGCCGCACCTACCTTATTGGTACCAAACACCTGAATGGTGAACAAGACGATAAGAATAATGATAACGATCGGAATGGTTTCGATGGTGGGGTAAATGGCCCGGATACCCTCAACGGCCGAAGAAACGGAAATAGGCGGCGTAATGATACTGTCAGAAAGTAGGGTGGCCCCCCCAATGATGGCCGGCACAGTAAGCCATTTGGCATGGCGGCGCACCAGTGCAAAAAGGGCAAAGATACCGCCCTCGCCCTTGTTGTCGGCTCTTAGGATTAGGATCACGTACTTTACGGTAGTCTGCAGGGTAAGTGTCCAGAAAATGCAGGAAAGTGCCCCCAGAACCAGTAGTTCCGAAATGGTTTCGGTACTGACGATGGCCCGCAATACATACAGTGGCGAGGTACCTATATCCCCAAATATGATCCCTAAAGCCACCAGTAGCCCGGCGGCAGATACTTTTTCTAAATTCTTATGATGATGATTGTCCATGGACGACGGATTGCCCTTTATCAAGTTAGGCATTAACTAGCAAAAAAGTCGCCAAAAGTAGCAAATATACCGTTGTGCAAAGCGCTTTTAAAATTATATTTCGGGGCATGTTTCAGTGAACCTGTACAGGGTTCCGTAAGAAGTTCAGAACTAAAACACAAAAGGCACAACGTATGGGATGAAACCGACCATTGTGCCCTCGTTATTCAATTACGTATTCTCTCAGAAAAAGGTACCCCACAGCAAGTAGGCATTCAATCCCAGGATAATGGCTGCCACAATCCAGCTGATGATGTTCAGGTATTGGGTATTGGCAAAAGTTCCCATTTTTTTACGGTCACTGGTGAACATTATGAGTGGGATGACCGCAAAACTCAATTGCATGGAAAGAATCACCTGGCTCAGCACCAGAAGCTCAGCCGCGCCTTTTTCACCGTATAGAATCGCCACGACCAGTGCGGGTACAATGGCAATGAGCCGGGTGATCAGTCGCCGCAGCCAGGGCTTGAGACGTAGGTTCAGGAAGCCCTCCATCACGATTTGCCCGGCCAGGGTACCCGTCAGGGTTGAGTTCTGTCCCGAAGCCAGCAATGCCACAGCAAACAGGATGCCGGCCCATTTGACGCCCAGCAGCGGGTCGAGCAGATGGTAGGC
>JBBRDE010000098.1:0-17790 GCA_038204185.1 Cytophagales bacterium | reverse complement strand
CGGGCAGCGATCCGAAAATATTCACGATGGGTACCTTAGACGCGGATAAAAAGGTGGTGAGCAGTGCGGTGACCCGTACCGTAGCCCCTACCGTGATTCAGGCCGATCCGGTATTTTTTGACACCACCTATGTGAAAGGCAACCAACGTGTGGGGTACCTGGTGTATCATCAGTTTATTCCTGGACCCAACGGTAGCAATACCAATACTTACGATCAGGCACTGGAAAAAGTATTCGCTGATTTCAAGAGCAAGAACATCAACGAGTTAGTAATTGATTTTCGCTACAATCGGGGCGGCTACGTCAGTTCGGCAACCCAAATAGCCAGCATGATCGGCAAGGGTACCTCAGATAAGGATGTTTTCTATTTTAAAGAATATAATAAGACCGTCACGCCCGATCTGGAAAAGCAGTATGGCAAAGATTATTTCCATGACAATTTTCTGAACAAAAGCCAGAATGTGGGAGCGAATCTGAATCGGGTGTTTTTCCTGACCTCTACCTCTACGGCCTCGGCCAGCGAGCTGGTCATCAACGGTCTGAAACCTTTCATGAACCTTTTCCTGATTGGGGGTAAAACGACGGGTAAAAATGTGGGTTCCATCACGCTTTCCGATAAGTCAAAGCGCATCAAGTGGGGTATTCAGCCCATTGTGTCGCGCTCATCCAACAGTCTGCGCAGTTCCGACTATACGGCGGGCTTCACTCCCGATGTAGCCAAAACCGAAGGTACCCTCTTATATCCCTACGGTGATCCGCGCGACCCGCTGCTGGGTGAGGCCCTGTTTCAGATTTTCGGTACGCGCGTAGCGCGTCGAGGCGTGGACGAGGCAGATCAGCCCCATGTCGGTTCGGAGGTTTACTCTACCATTGAACAGCATGCGGCGGGTGGCAATATGTTCTTTGATTCCCCGAACCAGTAGGTATAAGATGAATAAATTTTATCGCCATGCCATCCTTTTAAACCGGGTGGCATGGTTTTTTATTTAGTTTAGAAAGTTTGTACATTCTCTCATTTAATTTGCACCCCCTTAAACAAAAAAAATCATGGGAATTTTAACCTGGATCATCGTAGGACTCATCGCCGG
The DNA here is from genome assembly GCA_038204185.1 of Cytophagales bacterium. GTDB lineage: Bacteria > Bacteroidota > Bacteroidia > Cytophagales > Spirosomataceae > Salmonirosea. The sequence continues at coordinate 16,702 of JBBRDE010000098.1, read as the reverse complement.
TGCCATCGCCAAAGCTCTTCACCCGGGTAAAGATCCCGGCGGCTTCATTGTTACGATGCTAATTGGTATTGCGGGAGCCATAGTTGGTGGCTTTATTTCCACTGCCCTGGGTTTCGGTGATGTGGATGGCTTCAACATTGGTAGCCTGTTCATTGCTATCTTGGGCGCTATTTTGCTCCTCTTCATATATCGCAAATTTAGCACCAGGTAGGAAAGAGCTTACGCATAGTATTAAGGCCGCAACATTATCCTGTTCGCGGCCTTTTTTTGTAGAGCAAGCAAAAAGAAAAGCGCGAAATCAGATGGATTCCGCGCTTTTTCGTAAAACAGTTGACCAAAAGACGTAAACCAATAGCTAACAGCTATTATATAATCGCCTCTGCCAGTACCAATACCCTATTTTTCAATACCTCCACAACACCACCGTCGATACGGTAAGATTGTTTGGCAGCTGCGACAGTTTCCACCACCACATCGCCCACACCCAGGGTACTTACCATGGGTGCGTGGTTGTTGAGTACCTGAAACTGGCCTTCGGTACCGGGAAACGTGACCGCATTGGCTTCGCCGGCGAACACCTTTTTATCGGGGGTTATTATTTCTAAATGCATGAGTCTTTGGTTTATTTCGCCGCGTCGGCCATCATCTTCTCACCCTTGGCAGTAGCATCTGCGATGGTACCCACCAGGTTGAACGCCATTTCGGGCAGGTAGTCAAACTCACCATCCATAATCTGATTGAAGCCTTTAATCGTATCGTTGATGTCGACAAGTACCCCTTTCAGGCCCGTAAACTGCTCAGCCACGAAGAAGGGCTGCGATAGAAAACGCTCCACACGGCGGGCGCGTGACACGATCAACTTGTCCTCGTCAGAAAGTTCTTCCATACCCAGGATCGCAATGATGTCCTGCAATTCCTTGTAGCGCTGCAATACGTTTTTGACGCGCTGGGCGCAGTCGTAGTGCGCAGCCCCCAGGTTTTCGGCGGTCAGAATGCGTGAGTTGGAATCCAGCGGATCCACGGCGGGGTAAATTCCCTTTTCGGCCACTTTCCGGCTTAGTACCGTCGTAGCGTCGAGGTGGGTAAAGGTCGTAGCGGGTGCTGGGTCGGTCAAGTCGTCGGCGGGTACGTACACCGCCTGTACTGAGGTAATAGAACCGCGCTTGGTGGAAGTAATCCGCTCCTGCATGGCACCCATCTCGGTAGCCAGTGTAGGCTGGTACCCCACTGCCGAAGGCATCCGTCCCAAAAGGGCCGACACCTCGGAACCCGCCTGCGTAAAGCGGAAAATATTATCGATGAAGAAAAGAATATCACGTCCCTGACCTTCGCCATCACCATCGCGGAAGTACTCGGCTACCGTCAACCCCGACAGGGCTACGCGGGCGCGGGCTCCGGGAGGCTCATTCATCTGGCCGAACACGAAGGTAGCCTGTGAATCTTTCAATTCATCATAATCAACTTTGCTTAAATCCCAGCCGCCTTCCTCCATGCTGTGTTTGAAAGCGTCGCCGTACTTGATAATTCCGGCTTCGATCATTTCGCGCATCAGGTCATTTCCTTCGCGGGTACGCTCTCCTACCCCGGCAAATACCGAAAGTCCGGCGTAAGCTTTAGCAATATTGTTTATGAGTTCCTGAATCAATACGGTCTTACCTACTCCGGCTCCACCAAAAAGACCGATCTTGCCGCCCTTTACATAGGGAGCCAGCAGGTCAATTACCTTGATACCCGTAAAAAGTACCTCGGTGGAAGTAGCCAAATCTTCAAACCTGGGGGCAGAACGGTGTATCGACATGCCATCCGTTTTGTCCACGTCCTTGAGTCCGTCGATAGCGTCACCCACGACGTTGAAAAGGCGGCCTTTGATGGCTTCCCCGATCGGCATACGAATGGGTGAGCCGAAAGACTTCACCTCCATACCCCGCTGCAAGCCTTCGGTACCGTCCATCGCGATGGTGCGAACGCGGTCTTCGCCCAGGTGCTGCTGGCATTCCAGAATTACTTTCTGGCCGTTGGATTTAACAACCTCCATGGCGTCCAGGATGGACGGAATGAATTCGCTGTTTTCAAATGATACGTCAACTACGGGGCCAATTACCTGCGTAACTTTGCCTATGTTTGTCACGTTCGCCATCTTGATGTTAATGAGTGAATTGTGATTGGGTAAATGAGATAATACTATTAATCAGATTGTTGCACTTTGCCTTTGCAGTCTGAAAATTGACCGGACGCCTTTTTTCAGACCGCAAAATTAGCCGATAATTTGGTGAGTACCAAGAGTCGGCCGTCTCATTTATTGGATATTTTTTAGAAATAAGCCCCCTTTTCGTGAAAAGTGTATAGAAATTTTCAGAAAGGGCGTTTTGAATTTTATGAAAGAACTCTTTTTCTGGCGGACCTGGCCCGCTGTCGACCGGCGGATGGCGCACTGGGTAGTGGGGATTCTAATTCTGAGTCTCCTATTTCTCCTGGCCATGCTCGTCGACCCCCTCGGCAATGTGGTACACTGGGACGTTCTCAGCGAACTGTCCGAAGTACCTTCCGTGGTGGATATTCTGCCGCTCGACGGCTGGCAATTTGGCGTAACTGTTCCTTCTTATCTCACGATGGAACAGTTCATGTCCGCACCCATGGAACTCCCCGTTCAGCTCATCCGCTTCGGGGGTGCTCTGGCGCTCCTCGGCTTGTGCGTCGTTCTGGCTGCCCTCACCGCGCTTCCTCGCTTCTGGTACCTGGGCAGTATGGTAGCTTTCATTCTGCTTACTGCGGCGAGTCGGCTCGAAACGCTGGGGCTATTTGGCGAGGGTTCGCGCCTATTCTTTATGATCGTGGTAGGTACTTTTGGCGCGCTTAGCTATTACCTCCACGCTTTCCGCTCCGACTGGAATATCCAATTTCGGATTCTGGCCTTCATCGGTCTGACTACGCTTATGGCATTGATAGTAGCACTGGCTTCACCGGTGGCCGAGCCGATGCTGACCTTCGCGGCTTTTAGCTACCCCCTTTGGCTACCGTTGTCGATTGTTTTCCTGCTCCTATCGGCTACCGAAATCATGGCTGGATTGGTGTGGTTAAGCACCAGCAGACATAAGGGAAACCCTTCGCTGACGAATTTCCTGACCATAAGCAGCTTTTACCTCCTCGTCCTCTTGCTCCTTTATTTCAAAAACACCCAGCGAATCGAGTGGAATATGTTTGTACTCAGTCCGGCCGTACTGGGTTTGGCAGCGGGGTTTCTGGGCATCTGGGGATTTCGCAAGCGGGCCGTTGCCGCCTCATCCGATGTCCTGAATTTTCGCACGGTGGGCTTCTGGCTCTACGTGGGCCTGTTCATTATTACGTTGTCTTTTGCGGGGTACATCGCCGCTACGGCCAACGACCCCGTCCTGGAAGTGCTGGAAGACATGGTGGTAGAGGGGCAGCTGGCCATGAGCCTGCTCTTCTTCTTTTATATTCTGGCCAATTTCCTCCCGCTTTTCCGGCAGGGGCTGGCCGTGCACAAGGTACTCTATAAACCTTTGAAATTCGGCCTCATGCAAACCCGCTTACTGGGCTTTGCGGGCGTAGTATTTCTGATTGCCACACAGGAAATGCTACCCCTATACCAGAGCGCATCGGGCTATTTCAACGGGCTGGGCGACCTGTACACCAAAACCAGGGAATACACCCTGGCCGAACAGTACTACAAATTTTCCCTACAACAGGAATTTCAGAATCACAAAGCCAATTATGGGCTGGCCTCCCTCGCGCTGCGGCAGGACGACAAAACCGCTGCGGCCTATTACTTCAAACAGGCCACCCTGAAAAACCCTTCAGCGCAAGCCTACGTGGGGCTGGGGAGCGTTCTGGCTCAGGAAAGCTTATTTTTCGATGCCGTAGCCAGCTACCAGGAGGGAATTCAAAGATTTCCACAAAGCGGCGAGCTTTTGAATAACCTTGGTATACTGTATGCCCGCACTAACGTGGCCGATTCAGCCTACTACTATCTCGATCGCGCCGAGCGCGCCAATCGGAGCGACAATGTGCCATCGACCAATCTGCTGGCGCTTTATGCCAAAAATACGGATACCGAACTCCTGGATTCACTTGCCAAATCGGCCATCGACCGGGACTACTACCCCTGGCAAGCCAACTGGCTGGCGGTGCAGAATCTGCGACAGAAATTTGATAAGCAGACGTTTGCTCCCAAAGTGGTGCGCGACGATTCGCTCCTGAATGTGTCGGGGCTGGCCTATCTTGTCAATTATTCACTCAATCAGGCCCGGCACGACAGCATGCCCGTGCGGTTGATCGCACGGCTGGCCGACAAAAACCCTTTACTGGCCGACGACCTGTTACTGCCCTCGGTGTACGCTGATTTTTATGCCGGTAACCGGCAGCGCGGCCTTGAATCCATGCATATTTTGGCAGAAAATGGGGGTGAAAAAGCCACGCTCTATCGCAAGATTTATGGCCACTGGCTTCTGCAACTCGGGCTGTACGAGCAGGCTGCGGAACAGTTCGGCCTGGTCGAAGGCCCCGAAGGGTTGATCGGGCAAATCCTGGCGAATGCCTTTTCGGGGAAGGAAGCCATCGCCGGCGTGTTGATCGAGGGGCTACCCGCCCGCGGTGCCGAGGCCTTGATGGGTACCCTGCGAAAAACGCTGACATCGGGCATTAAGCCACCTGTGCTGGGTGACTCCCTTCTGCGGGCTGCCCAGGGCGTTCCTTCCGAAGCGGCCTACCAGAAAGTCCTGCGGGCCAATCCCTTCAACGGACGCATGGTGGCGGCGGCAGCGGAGTTCCTCCGTCGGCAAAAACAAGCTGACCGTGCGTATGGACTGGTAGTGAAGGCGTTGCAATTCAACGAAATATCTCCGCTAATTTGGGAACAATACGCTTACCTAAGTGTTGAACAGGGACTGCTGGCTCAGGGCGATGAGGCTGCCGATCAAGTACAGCAACTCGCTTCGGATGCCGACTATCAGGCATTTCTAACGCGCTATCAACCCCTGCGGGCACTCATCGAAAAACGACGGGATGAGTTTCAGTGATGGGTTAGTTTTGTTGCATTGATATGCTCAGGGGCATATACTCTTCGGTCTGGAAATACTTTGTCCTCTGTCCCTTACTACTTATAAACGTATACGATCATCGACTTACATTGGCGAACGCTCGGCCTGGCCCAGGAATACCGCCTGTTCAACGGAAAACAGATTATCGGCCTTTTGAAAAATAGCGTTTGGAGCAGCAAATCCTACGGCGAGCTCAAGGGGCATCTGATGCGGTTTGAAAAAGACAGCAAGCGGAAGTATTACGCTAATATTCTGGATATCGAGGGGGCGAAGGTACTTGGCACGATTGAGTACAGTCTTTTTCCCTGCACAGCCACCATTCGTCACGAAGGGGAAACCTATGCCTGGCAACCCTTGAAGAAAAGTTTTCGGGGTAGCTGGAAAGTGGGCAATGCGGAGGAAGTGAACCAGTACCAGTCTTCGGGCATACTGGGTACCCAGGGTACCCTCACAGAAGGCTACCTTCCCCCCGAAGTCACGATGGCAGGCTTCTACATCCACGGCTATTTTTTCAGGAAAGTCATGTTAAGCGTGATCGCTGGATTTGGATTAGGCGTGTTAGTGGGATACCTTATCAATTGAAGATCTGAAAGACAAAATCCGAGACAATTGATTGCCTTTTGATAAAAAAAGCCATCGGCCGTCAGCCAACGTCCCTTGCCTATATAGTATGAAAATTTTAAAAATTGTTGGTATTGTAGTGGGTGTTATCGGCCTGGCTTTCGCGGGACTTGCGACGTATGCCTATTTTGCCTACTTTAACATAGAAGGGGATTACGTCGCCAACTTCATTGCCAAAAACCCGACCAAGAGCGCGCTTTACTGGGTACGCAACGACAGCCTGATGGCCCAGCAAAGCCCTGATCGGAAGATGCCACTGGCCAGTACGGTCAAAACGATTATCGCCATCGAGTTTGCCAAGCAGGTTTCATCGGGCAAGCTCAATCCGAGCGATGGGGTACCCCTGGGCGAACTGGCGCGTTTTTATATTCCCAACACCGACGGTGGAGCGCACCCGGCCTGGTTGAAGCATCTCATTGAAAAGAATTTGGTGAAGAATGGCAGGGTACCTCTGCTGGAAGTCGCCAAAGGCATGATCCGGTTCAGTAGCAACGCCAACACGGAGTATCTCATGGGGCGGCTGGGACAGGATGCCATCAACGCCAACCTTTCGGCCTTGAATCTCGCCAAACATGATTCACTCTACCCGTTCGTGTCGGCGCTGTATGTGTGTTCGGAAGCAGGCTCGGCCCAAGAACTGCAGGCCATGAGCCTGGGATCCTACAAGTTGAAGGCCGGGGAGTACTTTAAAGCCCTACAAGGGGACACGACCGCCAAGGCAACGTTTGATGCGGCTCGCCTGAGCATGCCCGTGCAGCGGGTGTGGTCCGATCGCCTGCCCGGTAGCACGGCTCGCACCTACGACGGCATCATGCAGAAAATCCAGAATCGCACCTATTTCGATTCCACAGCGCAGGGTACCCTGGAAAAAATTATGGAATGGCCCATGGAGGCGTTCGACAGTAAACGCCAGAAGTACCAGCATCTGGGGGCCAAGGGCGGTTCGACGGCTTTTGTGCTGACCTACGCGCTGTATGCCACGGATAAAAAAGGCAATAAAACCCGGCTTACGTTTCTGTTCAATGATTTGACGACCGTAGAAAGTACCCTTTTGCAGGCGCAGCTCGCTGATTTCCAACAAAAGGTACTTTCGGACAATGAAGAAACGCGTGAAGACATTGTAAAGACATTGCTTACGATCAAAGCTGACTAAAATCTGGGTCATAGAAGTGTACTCAAATCTAAAATCTACTCCTAAAATTTCATGAAACACGGCTTACTTCTTATACTAATTAGCTTATCGATACCGGTATCCGCCCAATCCGAACAAACGCATTTGAAGGAATTGCAACAGAAATGGGCTAACGCCAAAATTTACACCCTCACGCTGGCCGAGTCCATGCCCGTCGAAAAATACGGTTTTCATCCGGTGGAAGGCGAGATGTCGTTCGGTGAGCAGTTGGTGCATTTATCGTCCAATATGGTGTGGCTGAGTTCTGAGTATCTGTCCGGTGCAAAGCCCCCCCGCGACCGAAAGGAAATTGAGGGGTACGCCGGAAAATCAAAGGAGGAGGTGCTTAAAGTAGTAGCGGAATCGCTGGATTATGCCGCCACGACCTTGAAGAATTTTGACTCAAAACAACTCAACGAGCCGGTCAAGTTTTTTGCCGGACCGATGACCAAACGGCAAATCATCACGCTCATGAACGACCACCTGACCCATCACCGCGCGCAGGCCATCGTATACCTACGGCTTAATGGCATGTTGCCTCCAAAGTATATTGGGTGGTAAGGGGTGAACGGTTAAGGATCAACGGGAAAGTGTTAAGGGACCTTGTGCCCGGAGCCCATAGCTATAATCCGAGAGTAAGAACTGTCCATTGTCAACTGTCAACTATCCATTAAAGAAGTGAAAATCATTGAGACCACCGAGATTTCCCGGCGCTACGTCATGGGAAGCGAGATCATTCAGGCGTTGAAATCGGTCACGATTTCGGTTAATAAAGGTGAGTACGTGGCGTTCATGGGGCCTTCCGGCTCGGGCAAATCTACCCTAATGAACATCATCGGCTGCCTGGATACGCCCTCCTCGGGCCGCTATATATTGAATGGCAAGGACGTCAGCGATATGACTGAGAGCGAACTGGCCGAAATTCGTAACAAGGAAATCGGCTTCGTATTCCAGACCTTCAACCTACTTCCTCGTATGTCGTCGTTGGACAATGTCGCCCTACCCCTCATCTACTCGGGCCTTAACAAAGCAGACCGTACCGAAAAAGCGGAATTGGCTCTGAAAAACGTGGGGCTTTCCGACCGCGGCGGCCACCAACCCAACGAACTTTCGGGCGGACAGCGGCAACGCGTGGCCATCGCCCGCGCCCTGGTCAACGACCCCAGCATTCTGCTGGCCGACGAACCGACCGGAAACCTGGACTCAAAGACTTCCTACGAAATCATGGATCTGTTCGACCAGTTGCACAGCAAAGGCAACACCATCGTGATGGTAACCCACGAAGAGGACATCGCCAAGTACGCCCACCGCATCATCCGCCTACGCGACGGGCTCGTTGAGTCGGACGAGGTGAATCCTAACCCGACTAAGGTTCAGATTGTGGCGCACGGAGAATAAGCGCCGACGAAAGTATATCTCAATTCTAAAATCCCGACCACAGGCAAAAATTAGCTTGTTGTCGGGATTTTCTTATTTTTGTCAAAACAATCTTTGTTTTTGAAAAGCCTCCTTCTCATTCCATTCTGTGCCCCATGCTCCAGCGTTTTATTGTCTCTTTTTGCCTTGTGTTTCTGATCTTTGGCCCACTGAGGGCGCAGGTTCAGGATGCCCCACCCCGCGCCGAAGGTGACGGCCCCTACAACCAGCTCATCATTCGGGGCGTCACGCTAATCAATAGCACCGGCGCGCCGCCTATGGGGCCAGTGGATATTGTGGTGGAGAAAAATAAGATCAAATCCATTCAGCAGGTAGGGTACCCCGGCGTACCCATCGACCCCAAGCGCCGCCCCGTAGCCAGGGCGGGCGACAAAGAACTCAATTGCGAGGGCATGTACCTCATGCCTGGCTTCATCGACATGCACGGCCACACGGGCGGGCAGGCTCAGGGTACCCCCGCCGAGTACGTGTACAAACTCTGGCTGGGCCACGGCATCACCACCATCCGCGACCCGTCGGCGGGCAACGGCCTGGCCTGGACGCTGGATCACAAAAAGAAAAGTCAGGAAAACAAGATCACCGCGCCCCGCATCCTGGCCTATACCGCCTTTGGTATGGGAGCTAAGGAACCCATCAGCACGCCCGAGCAAGCCCGCGAGTGGGTACGGCAGAATGCCAAGAATGGGGCCGATGGCGTCAAGTTTTTCGGCGCCGAGCCGGAGATTTTCAAAGCCGCGCTGGACGAAAATAAAAAGCTGGGTCTGCGTTCGGCCTGCCACCACGCCCAGCTGGAGGTTGCCCGCATGAACGTACTGGCCACCGCCAAAGCGGGCCTCACGACTATGGAGCACTGGTACGGCCTGCCCGAGGCGATGTTCGAGGACAAAACCATCCAAAACTACCCCGCCGACTACAACTACAACAACGAGCAGAACCGCTTCGAGGAAGCCGGAAAGTTATGGCAGCAAGCCGCCAAACCCGGTTCGGAGAAATGGAATCAGGTCATGGACGAACTCATCGCCCTGGATTTCACCATCGACCCTACCTTCAATATCTACGAAGCCAACCGCGAGCTGATGCTGGCCCGCCGCGCCGAATGGCACGACGAGTACACCCTCCCCGCGCTGTGGCGATTCTACGGCCCGAGCCGCGTTTCGCACGGGTCGTACTGGCACAATTGGGGCACGGAGCAGGAAGTGGAGTGGAAACGCAACTACCAGTTGTGGATGCAGTTTATCAATGAATACAAAAATCGCGGGGGCCGCGTCACGGCGGGTTCCGACTCAGGTTTCATCTACCAACTCTACGGCTTTGCCTACATCCGTGAACTGGAACTGCTGCGCGAGGCGGGCTTCCACCCGCTGGAAGTAATTCGCGCCGCTACCATCAAAGGCGCCGAAGCCCTCGGCATGGCTGACCAAATTGGCTCGGTGGAGGTCGGTAAGTTGGCTGATTTCGTGATTGTGGAAGAAAATCCGTTGGCTAACCTGAAAGTACTCTATGGTACCGGTGCTATTAGCCTGACGGATGACAACGAGGTAACCCGCGTCGGCGGCGTGAAATATACGGTGAAGGACGGGATCGTCTATGACGCCAAGAAACTGCTGGCCGACGTCCGCGCCATCGTGGAAAAAGCCAAAAAAGACGAAAACTACCAGATCGTACAGCCGGGAATGCCGCAGCCTGCGGGGAAGTTGGGGAGTGGGGGGAAGTAGTCCAGACGTACCCGTGTCACGGTTTTGAACCGTGGCACGGGTGGAATAATCGGCTGACTGCGCTATTGGTATGGTTGTTTGGAATTTGATTAGGGTATTCCATCAATCATCCAGTACCAACCTATACCAACCTATGGATTTTGGCAAGTTAGATAATATAGAAAACGTGGACTTCACGCTACCGTTCACGCACAACTTCACGACGGAAACACTGGCGAGGGCCGCGCTGGCGAGCGCCGAATCTTCTGCCCCTATGCAGGTGTACGTCGGCCCGCCGATTTGGGCCAATAAAGAATGGGTAGGTAAGATTTATCCCTCCAACGCCAAAGACAAGGATTTCCTCTACCACTACACCCGGCAGTTCAATACCATCGAACTGAACGTAACGCACTACCAGATTCCCACGGACGACACCATCGACCGCTGGCGCGATACGGCTCTTGATGGCTTTAGCTACTGTCCCAAGTGGCCGCAAATCATCAGTCACGATGCGGAATTGCTGAATGTAATGCTCCCGTCGGATGAGTTTGTAAGGACAGTATTGGGATTGGGTGATAAACTAGGTACTACTTTTTTGCAGCTAGGCCCTTCATTCGATACCTCCAAATTTTCCAATCTCGAACTTTTCCTAAAAACGCTACCCAAAGATTTCCCCATCGCGGTCGAGTTTCGGCATCCGAGCTGGTTTACCGACGACTACGCCTGGCAACGGACGCTGGAACTACTCCACGAGCGGGGCGTCGGCACAGTCATGTCCGACGTGTCGGGTCGCCGCGACGTGTTACACATGAGTTTAAGTACCCCTACGCTGGTACTGCGTTTTGTCGGCAACGAACTCCACCGCACCGACTATACCCGTACCGACGAGTGGCTGCTTCGTATCAAAGCCTGGATGGAACAGGGCTTGCAGCAGGTGTACATTTTTATCCATACCGAAGACAACACCTTTTCCCCTGAACTGGCTAAGTACTGGATCGAAGGATTTAATACAAAAATGAGATTATCCCTTCAACCGCCCGAGATTCGCCCGCAGGTCATTCAGGGGGAGTTGTTTTGAGATAAATTTTTCTATTTTCCTTCAAAAAGTTTATCTACCTTTGTGGCATGTTCAGCACAGCAACATACCATCACGCTCACCAATTGCCGCTGGAATAAGGTTTTTGGGTGATGTGTTTTTGAAAGAGAATACAGTGTAATAAGGTTGAATACAGAGTACCCCCGAAGCCCGATTCCTTACCGAATCGGGCTTTATTTTTGTTGAATTGGGGATCCGTGTATTTTTTGTGAAGCATATCATTTTACGAAAAAAGATTCAACGACAGCGCGGGCTACCACCTCGGGGCGCCCCGCCGTCAACAACAAAATGAAAACCGTCATCATTAAATACAACGCGGGTAACGTGCAGTCGGTCATGTACGCCCTCGACCGTCTGGGCGTCAGCTACCTCTACACCGACGAGGAAGCAGAAATCCGCTCGGCCGACAAGGTAATCTTCCCTGGTGTCGGCGAGGCCAGTACCGCCATGGCGTATCTGCGCAGCAAAAAACTGGACTTACTGATTCCTACCCTGAAACAGCCCGTGCTGGGTACCTGCATCGGCATGCAGCTCATGTGCCGCTATTCTGAGGAAAACAGCACCAATTGCATGGGAATTTTTGATGTGGACGTGCAGCGCTTTCCGGCTACGCACGGTATGAAGGTACCCCACATGGGCTGGAACAGCATCTATGATTACAAAAGCCGCCTACTGGACGGGTTATCCGAAAACGCCTACGTCTATTTTGTCCATAGCTACGCCGCACCCGTGTGCGACTACACCATTGCCACCTGCGAGTACATCCACCCGTTCAGCGCACTGCTGCACAAAGACAATTTCTACGCCGCCCAGTTCCACTGCGAAATCAGCGGCGATGTTGGAGAGAAGATTTTGAGTAATTTTTTGAAGAGATAGTGAAGCAACGGCACGTCTTGCGAAGTACCTGCACTTTCAACTTTCAACTTTCAACTTTCAACTAAATGCACATCATTCCCGCTATCGACCTCATTGAAGGCAAGTGCGTTCGCCTCACCCAAGGCGACTACGCGCAGAAGAAAATATACAACGAAAAGCCACTGGAAGTGGCTAAACAGTTCGAGGATGCGGGCCTTAGCCGCCTACATCTGGTGGATCTGGACGGGGCCAAAGCCAAGAAAGTCATCAACTGGAAGGTGCTGGAAGCGATCGCCTCCAAAACTACGCTGCACGTCGATTTCGGCGGTGGGGTGCAGTCAGAAGATGACCTGCGGGTTGTGTTCGAAAGCGGAGCCAAGCAGGTCACGGGCGGCAGCATCGCCGTGAAACAACCCGATGTATTCGAGAGCTGGCTGAAAGAATATGGCGGCGAGAAAATCATTCTGGGTGCTGATGCCAAAAACGAACGGATAACCGTAAGCGGCTGGGAGGAAGGTACCCAACTCTGGGTGTATGATTTTGTGGAAAAATATCAGGAAAAAGGCGTCAAGTACATCATCAGTACCGATGTCGCCAAAGACGGACTGTTACAGGGGCCATCGTTTGACCTATATAGAAACATGCAGGATCGTTGTCCCGACCTGCACATCATCGCCAGCGGCGGTGTCAGTAACATGGACGACTTGTACAAACTGGCCGAAATGAACCTGTATGGCGCTATCGTAGGTAAAGCCATTTACGAAGGCCGGGTAACGCTGGAAGATTTACGCAAACTGAACGAACAATGCTGACCAAACGCATCATCCCCTGTCTCGACGTCAAAGACGGCCGCACCGTCAAGGGTATCAACTTCGTGAACCTGCGCGATGCGGGCGATGCCGTGGAGTTGGGCGCGCTTTACGCCGAACAAGGCGCTGACGAGCTGGTTTTTCTTGATATTACGGCCACCGTCGAAGGCAGGGGTACCTTTCTCGAACTGGTCAGGCGCGTGGCACATACCATCAATATTCCTTTCACGGTGGGTGGTGGCATTTCGTCCATAGCCGACGTATCGGCGCTGCTCCACGCCGGGGCCGACAAAGTTTCGATCAACTCGGCGGCGGTGAGGAATCCGGATCTGATCAATGAGTTGGCCCTCGAATTCGGGAGCCAGTGCATTGTAGTGGCCATTGACAGCCGCTATATTCCGCACGTGGAGGACGTACCCGAAGCGGGTGGCGACCACATGGTCCACACGCACGGCGGTCGGAAACCCACCGAACTACGTACCATTGCGTGGGCCAAAGAAGTGGAAAACCGGGGCGCGGGCGAACTATTGCTGACCTCGATGGATACCGATGGTACCAAGGCCGGCTTCGCGCTGGAGCTGACCGCTACGGTATCGGGCAACGCCAACATTCCCGTCATTGCCTCGGGCGGGGCAGGTACCCTGGCGCATTTTCAGGAGGTATTTACCACGGGCAAGGCCGACGCCGGGCTGGCCGCCAGTATTTTCCATTTTCGAGAAATCGACATTCCGGATTTGAAGCACTACCTGCGGGAGCAGGGCCTACCCATGCGGATGACCAAGTAAATAAAGCCACTAGCCGATTACCTATTGACCTACCTATGTCCCAAAAACTAGATTTCCAAAAATCCCCCGACGGGCTACTTCCCGCGGTTATTCAAGATAGCATGACTGGGAAAGTTCTCATGCTGGGGTACATGAACGCCGAGGCGTTGGAAAAAACCAAAGAAGAAGGTAAAGTCACCTTTTTCAGTCGCAGCAAGCAACGCCTGTGGACCAAGGGCGAAACTTCCGACAATTTTCTGCACGTAAAGGAAATTCTGACGGACTGCGACGGCGATACAATTTTAATCAAAGCCGAACCCGCCGGACCTACCTGCCATACCGGGGCCGATACCTGCTTCGACGAGATTAACGACGGTCAGGCTCCCTTCCTGAACTATTTGCAGAAGCGTATTATCCGCGATCGTAAGGAAAATCCGAGCGAAAAATCGTATACCACCTCGCTTTTCAATCTGGGCATCAACAAGATTGCCCAGAAGGTGGGCGAAGAAGCAGTAGAGGTAGTGATTGAGGCTAAAGACCAGGACGACGATCTTTTCAAGGGCGAAGTAGCCGACCTGCTGTTTCATTTGCTGGTCCTGCTCGAACACAAAAATATTGACTTAGACGAAGTAATTAGCGTACTTCGTACCCGTCACCTTTAACCTCTATACTGTATGGGCCTATTAATACGATTAGTTATCAGCACCGTAGCCATTTTGATTGCGGGTTATTTGTTAGATGGCGTAGTGGTTTCCAACCTCACTTCCGCTATTATCGCTGCCATTGTACTCGGCTTCCTCAACGCCTTTGTAAGGCCGGTATTGCAAATCCTTGCCTTACCCATTACGATCCTGACGCTGGGACTTTTCTATTTTGTCATCAATATCCTGATGATTTATCTGGCGGCGGCTCTGGTAGACGGGTTTGCCATCACCAATCTCATTTCAGCGATTCTTTTTGCGCTGATTGTAGCGGTCATTTCAGGTGTTCTAGGGATGTTTACCGACTGATCCACCCAGTTGCCTATACGACTGGTAGGAACGTTTGCGGTCAATTCATTACTTTTGGCTAATTTTCCAACTAGTCAGCGACTGTTTTACCACCCAGAACAACCGGATGCACAAAAAGAAAGATAAAATAGCGGCACTGTTGCACAAAAAACGCAGCGAACAAAGGAAATCCTTTGCCGTGTTGCTCGATCCGGACAAAATTGATTTTTCTTCCTTTCCGGAGTTTCTGCGTCAGGCAACAGCCTATAATGTCGATTTCTTCTTTGTGGGGGGCAGTCTGGTGACCCGCTATGCACTTGACCAACTGGTGGAAGCCATTCATGAGCATACCGATATTCCCGCCATTCTGTTCCCTGGCAACAGCCTGCACATAGAACCGAGTGCCGATGCCATTCTGCTGCTATCCCTTATTTCCGGCCGAAATCCCGAACTACTGATTGGTCAGCACGTTATTGCGGCTCCCTTGCTCCGGCAAAGTAAACTTGAAATACTGCCCACCGGCTATATGCTGGTGGAAAGCGGCAAGCTCACGACGGTATCGTACATGAGTAACACCATTCCCATGCCCCACGACAAACCCAGCGTAGCCGCTTGTACGGCCATGGCGGGCGAAATGCTCGGTTTGCAATTCATGTACCTCGATGCGGGCAGCGGCGCGCAATACGCTGTCCCTGCTGCGATCATTTCCGCAGTACACTCTTCTACCCAGACTCCTCTCATTGTGGGCGGTGGAATCAACTCCGGCGAGAAAGCCTACACGGCCCTGGAAGCGGGTGCTGATGTGATTGTGGTCGGAAACGGCATTGAGCATAACCCGATGCTACTTCCCGAAATAGCACAATGTATTAAGGCATTTAATGAGAGCTCCGTTAAAATCATCTGACGAAATTATTTGGCAGGCGAATTGTCTTGCACAATAACAAGCTGTTGCATGAATTTCTAAGGAAATTCTAAGTTCTTAGAAAAATACAATCCAAAATAGTTTGTAGTTTGTTTTTTAGTAGTACTTTTGTCCTACCAACCTTAAAAACACTACAAAAATGAAAAAAGTACTTGCATTCGCATTCGTAGCTGGCATGATCACTTTCGCATCTTGCACCAGCAAGCCTTCTGAAGACGCCGCTATGGATTCAACGACCATGACTATGGACGCTGACACTATGATGGACATGGACACGATGGCTATGGACACGATGATGACTGACACGTTGTAAGAAATTACACCAACAGAAATCCGAGGGTAGCTCTATGCAAATAGTGCTACCTTTTTTTTATTTTTGGGGTAATGGAAAAACAGCAATTTTTAGCCTCCTACGTACCTGCCTCTGCCATCTGTTACTGCGTCCAACTGTGGGAACAGCATCAGCTCGAGCTGCGCATTGTGCGGCCCCGCCGCTCCCGGCTGGGCGATTTCACCAAAAAGCCCCACGAACGTCCCCGCATTACCCTCAATGCCGATCTCAATCCCTACAGCTTTCTGATTACCTACCTACACGAGGTGGCGCATCATATCGTATATTCGGTTCGTTATAAAAAGAAAATAGCGCCCCACGGTCCTGAATGGAAGAAAGCGTTTCGGGAGCTGCTACTTCCGGTACTTGACGAGGCCTACTTTCCGGAAGACATTCTGCTCCCTTTGAAAAGGTACGCCCTTAATCCCAAAGCTTCCACCGGTAGCGATCCCGCTCTGGTTCAAGCTCTTGCCAAATACCACATACGAGGGATAGAGCTGAATAAAAAGGTTCTCATGCACCTAAGCGAAGGGGTAAATTTCGTTTTCCAGAAAAGGGAATTCACACGCGGCCCTCTGCGACGTACCCGCGTGCTGTGTATCGAAAAAACCTCCCGCCGTCGCTATACGATCCCCGCCCATGCCCTGGTGGAAGAATGTAAACTAATTGAAACCGGGTCGCCGGTGCGATTGAAAATTGAAAATTGAAAAGTTTTTATTCAGACACTTTGGTTGTGCTAATAACCTGATCATCAAAACCCTATTGATGGGTTTACTGGTTTTCGGGGTACAATGTTATGCCCATGCTCAGGCACCTTCCGTCCTGGCGAAGGGTACCTGGCACAATATAGCCGTTGCTGAATCGGGAATGTACCGTATCGATGCTAAAAAGCTGCGCGACATGGGTATCAATGTGAATGGATTGAACCCAAAAAATCTACAAGTATATGGCAACGG
>JBBRDE010000097.1:0-17813 GCA_038204185.1 Cytophagales bacterium | reverse complement strand
TTTATTGGTGGAAAAATACCGCGAGAAAAAGGTACTGATGTGGGCCTTCATGCTGGCTTTTGGTGGGGCGCTGCTGTTTGCGCTGCTGCCCAGTTTTGGTATCGCGTTGTTCTCGCTCTTCCTGATCGGAATCGGCATGGCGATGCTGCAGGTCGTCATCAACCCGCTGTTGTGCGTGGCGGGTGGCGAGGAGAATTTTGCCTTTAATTCGGTCATGGCGCAACTCTTTTTTGGTGCGGCTTCTTTTCTCAGTCCTTTGTTGTACAGCTACCTCGTGTTGAATGTACATGCGGGAAGTAGCTCAGCTATAATCCAATTATTCGACTCGCTGGTACCCGAAAATCTGAAATGGGTGTCGCTCTACTGGGTGTTTGCGCTGATTGCGCTGGCGATGGTGGTGGTCATTCAACTTGTTCGCTTTCCGTCGGTGGAGTTAAAGGAAGACGAAAAAATGGAAACCGGCGTGGCCTTCCGCGAACTCCTGGCCAATCGGAAGGTACTGCTGTTTTTCCTGGGGATTTTCGCCTACGTAGGTACCGAGCAGGGCATCGCCAACTGGACTTCCAAATTCCTGCAAACCTACCACGGCGTCGATCCGGCAACCACCGGGGCATCGGTACTTTCTAATTTTTGGGGTTTGCTCACGATTGGTTGTTTGCTGGGATTGGTACTATTGAAGTTTTTCGATAGCCGCCGGGTCCTGCTGCTTTTCACTGTCGGTGCCGTCGCTTCTTTGCTGGCGGCATTATTTGGCAGTCTTTCCATAGCCCTCATCGCTTTTCCACTCACGGGCTTTTTTGCATCCGTCATGTGGTCCATCATCGTGTCGCTCGCGCTCAATTCGGTACCCCATCACCACGGTACCTTTTCGGGTATTCTGTGCAGCGGCATCGCGGGCGGGGCGGTGGTACCCCTCATCGTCGGCGGCCTGGCCGAGTGGTTGGACTTGCGGATGGCTATGTTATTTATGTTGATTACCTTAGGCTATATTTTCAGCATCGGCCTTTGGGCCAGGCCGCTGGTGACAAATGCTACCATTCGGGTAGGTGATTTGTTCAAAGGGAAGAACTAGGTATGGCGGGAGTAATGGAGTGATTGTGAATTTTTATAAAAAATAAGCAGGAAAATCAATTGCCCCAGAGGGTCGGCTGCTGCCGCCGATCCCATGGCTAAAGCCCCGGGCAATTGAAAACAGACGATAACTATCAATTATCCACTCTCAACTATCCACTAAACAAAAGTGTATAAAATCATCCTCCTCATCGACTTCGCGGAAGAGTACAGTAAGAATCTTCTGAAAGGAATTTCGGCGTACTCGCGGGAGCATGGGCCATGGATTTTCTGCCGGATGCCCCTGTTTCATCGCGAAACGATGGGACTGGAAGGAATCTTGAAATGGGCCCTCGACTGGGAGGCGGATGGGATTGTGGGGCAACTCTACAATGACGAAGATATTGTCAAAATCGTGGAAGCGGGCATTCCGGTCATCGCGCAGGATTTTAAAGAACGCTTTCGGGAAATCCCCAACATCACCGGCGCCTACCGCGAAACGGGCCAAATGGCGGCGGAGCATTTTCTCAAAAAAGGCTTCAAACACTTTGCCTTCTACGGATTCAGCGACATTGTGTGGTCGCGCGAACGGGCCGAGGGTTTTGAGGAACGCATTAACAAAGCGGGCTATCCGGTCGATTACTTCGAGCACCGCATGGCCCGGTCGAGCGAGCTATGGTATTACAAACCGAGTTCGCTGAGTCAGTGGTTGAAATCGCTGCCCAAGCCCGTGGCACTGATGACATGCGACGACAATCAGGGCCAGCACATTACCGAGGCCTGTCGCTTGTCGGGCATCCGGATTCCCGAAGAGGTAGCCGTGCTGGGTGTAGATAATGACGTGATGCTGTGTGAGTTGTCCGATCCTCCTCTGTCGAGTATTGCGCTGGACGTGGAAAAGGGCGGCTACGATGCGGCCCGCCTGCTACACCACATGATTCGTAATGGCACAGCCGATGCATACGATATTGTGGTGAAACCCACACAGGTTATTACCCGCCACTCAACCGATATTTATGCCACCAATGATACCTGCATTGCTACTTCGCTAAAATATATCCACCAAAACGCCGACCGGAATTTGCAGGTCGATGAGGTAGTGAAGCAGGTACCCCTGTCGCGGCGGGCGTTGGAAAAACGGTTTCTGGACATTACGGGGTACCCCGTGTATAAGTACATCTTCAATCTACGTATCGAGAAATTTACCCAAAAACTGCTCGAAACGGATATGTCTATTTTTGAAATAGCCCTGGATATGGGCCTGACCGACAGCAAGAACATCGCCCGGCAATTCCGGCAGGTCAAGGGCTGTACCCCCATTGAGTACCGCAACCGGTATCTGGCGGGGAAATAGGGGGTGGGTAAGACTTTTCGATACGTACGCTGGCGCTGCTTCCGCACCAACCTACCCAAAAGAATTGTGGAGAATTGCAGCTGATTCCCCAGTTGGGTTGGTGAGTTGGTTTTATTATTTAGGGGTATAGTCACAACGGTTAGATCCCTGGTTCCCTATCTTTATTTAAAACACCTTATTATATTGATTTTCAATTGCTTGGGTTGTCATGACATGGGTAAAATGCAACTGGACGTATGTGTATTAGTAGGCAGAATTGAGAAACTGCTCAAACTGGAACGATACTTTCATGGTTTACAACATTTAATGTTTTAACCCATAAAATAACCCAATGAAAACGAAGTCATTATCCCTATCCCTGACCATGCTCGTGGCAGCTTCAGCTATCTTCACCGCCTGCGAAGACCACCGGCTAAGCCCGAATGCTGCTTTTCCTGATCGTATTGAATTCGTGGCCCAGCGTCAGTATCCCGAGGGCATAGCCTATTCGGCCAATCTGGACCGATTTATTATCACCTCCCTCACGCAGGGCAAGCTGGGTACGGTGAGTGCCGACGGCCAATATGCTGATCTGGTGTCAGACCCTGCCCTCATTGCCGGCATAGGTGTGAAAGTGGCTGGCGATCGCGTTTACGTGGCTAACAGCGACCAGGGCGTATCGAGCAAAAGCAGTCCTGCCACGATTAGAAAAACGGCAGAACTGCTGGTTTTCAATCTCAACAGCCGAACCCTGGAACGCCGGGTGGATCTCGATGATCTGCTTCCCGGTGTGAACCACTTCGCTAACGATTTGGCGCTTGATCCCAACGGTTCGGTGTACGTGACGGATTCGTTTTCGCCGGTGATTTATAAAGTGGCCGCCGATGGTACCCCCAGCATTCTGGTGCGTGACGATGTACGGTTTTCCAGCCCTAACTTCGGACTAAACGGGATCGTCTACCATCCTGATGGGTACCTTGTGGTAGCCAATTCGGGGGCTGGAAAACTATATAAAGTGGATTTGAAAAACGGTAATGCGGTAACCGAAGTAGGCGGAATAAGCAGCCTCCCCGGCGATGGGCTGACGCTGGTGGGAAACACCGATCTGTACGTAGTGACAGGCGGCAGCCGGGTGGCGCTGGTGCGGAGCAACGACAACTTCGCCACGGCCAGTGTAGTCGAGACCCGGACGGACGGCTACGCCATGGCCACAACCAGTACCTTTGTGAACGGAGATATATTTACGCTCAATGCGCGAATTGGGGAGATTGGTGCGGCCATGGGCGACCCCTCCAAGCTGCAATCGAACGCTTACAGTATTCAGCGGTTTCGGAGGTAATTAGTTTCGAATGTGAAAGGACTACCCTGAGTACCCATGAAATAGCCTGAACCTACTGATAGGTTCAGGCTATTTCATGTACTGCCTCCTGAATCTTCCAGATGGCTTTGGCAAAGTTCGCCATATCCTCCGCCGTACCCAGCATGGCGTGTTGCAGTATCCACACGGCCTCCCCGGCACAGGCCCGCTCAGCCACCGGACATTCAACTTCGGCATAGCTTACTGATTCGGGCAGGGCATAGCATAGGAAGTTTTTTTCCTGAAAGAGAGGCTGCTTATACAGGGGATGAGGATATCCTCTAAAACAGGGTACCCCTTCGGCGGCGAGTAGCTCAACAAAATCGTTTTTGGGCAAGCCGTTGAAATACACCGAATCGTATTTGAAAATATACAAATGGTGGCAATGCACCGTCTCGCCGTGGCCCCGGCTGAGGGGCGTGACGCCGTCAATTTCCGAAAGTAGTTCGTTAAGAAGCATTCCGTTGGCATCGCGGCGCTTGGTTTGTTCGTCCAGTCGCTTCAATTGGTGCGAGAGTAATACGGCCTGCATGGGCGTCAGGCGGTAATTGCAGCCCGGGAGGAAATGGTCGTACCATTGTCCTTCGGGCAGGCGGCCTACGTTGCGTAGTGAGGCCATTGTCCTGTACAGTTCGGGATCGTTGGTGATTACCATGCCCCCTTCACCACTGGTGAGGTTCTTGGACGATTGAAAGCTGAAACTCCCGGCATCGCCGAGGGTACCCAGCTTCCGGCCTTTGTATTCGGCCCCGTGCGCGTGGGCAGCATCCTCGATGACACGTAGATTATGCCGCTTCGCGATGTCCATAATCGCGTCCATGTAGCAGGCTTGTCCGGCAAAATGCACCGGGATGATCGCCTTTGAACGGGAGGTGATGGCCGCCTCAATTTTAGTAGGATCGAGGTTGTAGGTTTCGGGATGGATATCCACGAAAACGGGGACGCCATTGGCTTCGATCACCGTAGAGACTGTGGCAATGAACGTATAGGGTGGGACGATGACCTCATCACCAGGTTTTAATCCACAGGCAATCAGGGCCAGCCGCAGCGATACCGAGCCATTGACGCAGCTCACAGCATACCTGGCGCCGCAGTAGTCGGCAAATTCCTGTTCGAAGGCTTCCACCAGACCGGTGCAGTCGGGGTTGCCCCATTGTCCGCTGCGCACCACGGCCGCTACGGCTTCTACCTCACCCTCATCAAAAATAGGCCAGGGGAATGTTTTCTGAACGGTTTTTTGTCCACCGTGTAAGGCAAGTTGAGACAGCATGTGAATCGTTGTTTTTGTTATATGTAGTACACCCTCGTCTGTGTTTTGGGCTAGTAGGCAGAAGTGAAGTTTATCAGGAATGGCCTGATTTACCTCCGAATCAGTACTACCATCACTGACTATCTATTCCCTCACTACTCTGAAATGACTCAATCAAAACCTTTTTATTACGGGTTGCTCATCGCGGGTATGTCCCTGGGCACCGCCTGGGCCATTCGCGGCCAATTTGGGCACGAACACGGTGCAGCCTGGGCGGGCGGCATTGGCGCGCTGTCCATCATTCTGTTGGCCAAACGTCCCGACTGGTACCCCAAAGCGCTGAAAGCCACCGTGGCAGGGGCCATTGGATGGGGGTTGGGTGGTATGATGAGCTACGGGATGGTAGTCGGTTACGGGCGGGGAATTGATTTCGGTAATGTGTACTACGGCTTGACGATGCTGTTTGTCATTGGCGGATTGTATGGTTTTCTGGGCGGGGGACTGTTTGGCTTGGCACTCAGTGACTCCAAAGACAAGCCCGTTTCGTGGTCGGGACTGCTGATTGAGATGGTCGTGATGGCGGTAGTTTTCTATTTCTTTATGGTGGAGCAGTTTGGCTGGCTCATGACACCCCCGCGCTCCGAACTATGGGCGGCCTGTCTGGGTATGGCGGTGGCGCTGGCCTGGCACCTCGTTCGCAACGGCCATACACCAGCGTTGCGGGTCGCGGTGTACGCCGGGCTGGGCGGTGGATTCGGCTTTGCCTTCGGGAATTTCCTGCAGGTACTGGGCCGGGTTTCCGAAATCGACTTCAACTTCTGGAACGTGATGGAATACTCGCTGGGTTTCTGCGGGGGAATCGGTATGGCCTACGGTACCTTCACCGCTGACTGGAAAAAAGAAGTTGGCTTAGTTGAATCGCCCAAGCGCAACTGGTTTCCCACCGTGATGCTGGTTTTGGTGATTCCGTTTGTGGTATGGGATCAAAATTTTGAAACAGAGCGCATCGCTAAAATGCTGGAACCGCTGATAACTTCCAACGTAGCTTCCGCGACGCAACTCACCCAAACCCTGTCTTTCCTACTCATTGTCTGCGCGGGCTTATGTTGGACGTTTACGTTTTATTTTGCCAATCCACCCGTTGCGCTTTCCTATCCAACTTTAAGAAATTTCTTCCTCGCTCACTTTGGACTTTATACGCTGTGTAGCTTTCTCATTACGGGCGCTTTCCTAAGTACCTACCGTATCGAGCAGTACCTTTATATAGTCAATTTGCTGGTGATTGGGCTGGTTCTGGGGAAAGTGAAGGCCGTTTTTGACCCTCGACCCAATGCTCCGCGTCAGTGGGGTACACTGTTGGCGGGGATTGTGGTTGTCGTAGCCGTGTTGGCTTTGATCGCCATTTCCACGCACGGCGAAATAAAGGGCGCGCAGGTGCGCTTCTGAAATAGTAGGATAGGTCCAAATGGAAGCGGGTCTGGATAGTTGAGGCCCGATTTTTGTACAGAGGCTGGTGTTATCGAACTTGCCATTACTAACGTACCCTACCTTTGAACAAAACAACAAGAATCCTGCTTATTCTACTGGTGTTGGCTGTTATGGGCCTCACCGCTTGGTACCTGTATAAAGATAAAAAGGGAAACCCCATATCTGGCCTCAAACCCCGCATCGAACTAGCCGTGGCTCGCATCAGGGCCATCACCGACAGTACCCTGGACCTGAGCCTGGATTTGTTGGTTCATAATCCTCTGCCCGTCGGGCTGGATATTGCCAGTATGGCTTACACCGTCAAAATGGGTGAAACGACCATTGTAGAGGACGAATACGCCAAACCGTTCGTCGTCGAGGCCCGCGACAGCAGTACCGTCAGCGTGGCCGCCCAGCTGAATCTGCTAAAACTGATCGAGAAAACCAACGAGCTGGATCGCCTCGGCAACGACAGCGTCGACTACCACATCGAGAGTGTATTTCGCCTGCGCAAACCTTTCCTCGGAAAAGACACCCTGCGGATTTCGAAAACCAAGCGGATGGAGGTGTACCATCTGCCGGAGATTGAAGTACTGGGCTTTGACCTGGAAAAATTCCGGTTAAACAAGTCTGATATTATTTTAAAATTGAAGCTAACGAACGATAACTCGTTTCCGCTGGAATTTAGAAATCCCACCTACTCGATCAACGTAGGCAAGCAGGATCAGCTGCTCAAAGGGAACAACCAGGGAGGTACCCTGGTGAAGGCCAACAGTACCGACACCTACGAAATTCCTTTCAAGATCGACATGGGGGATTTGCTCAAAACCGCCGGCCAACTCCTTTTTCAGGGAAAAGACCTGCCCTTCAAACTTAATTTCAAATGTACCCTAAAATCGCCCAACGAGATGGTCAATAACAGTACCCTGAACTATATCGTAGATGGAGAACTGCGGGATTTGGATCAATTAAAAAAGATGATGAGTAAGAAATAAGCCTGTCTAAACCCGTTCCAGCGCACCTGACAACACCCGGTCGGCCTGGTGGATGTGCCGGGCATTGTGCGCAGTCATAAACCCTAATACATCACCCAGTTTCAGACGCACGAGCGGCGAAATCGAAATAGGTACCCTCGTATTAAGCTGACTGACGTTGGTTATGATGTTCATGAGACTAAGCCATTGTTCCTGTTGCTCGATGAACTCGGCCACGACCGCCCCCCCGTCCAATTCCTGGGCCGGAATGTGACCCTTGAAAGCCTTGAATTTTTTGGTATTTTCGGGCTTCATCATGTTGATGAAGTAGTGGCCGAACCAGCCGCTTCGATAGGTACCCTTGGATGTCCTCGCCGGAATTTTCACCGAATGAAGTGCCCTTTCCACTGCGGGAAGATAAAAATGGCCGTAACTATTGAGGTGTTCGAGGCACTGCGCCACCGACCAGCCGCCGTTGGCAGGTGTTGTATTGAGTTGCGCGTCGGAAAGGTTTTGGTACACTTCCGTGGCGCGTACCAGGTGGGCTTCCACCGTTTCGGTAAGGGGTTCGATCCATTGCTGGGGGGAGTATTTTTTCATGGCTAACAGATGGGTTTAAATTGTACCCCAAAGGTCGCATGAGGCCGGGAAACAAATCTTGGTATTTACCATCATTTCAAATCCGTACTTTATTGAGCAGCTTGCTGAAATTAGTCGCGTCGATGCCCAGGTAGTTGGCCAGGTACTTGTGCGGCACGAGTTGCAGAATGTGCGGACTCCGTTTGAGCAAAGCCCGAAATTTTTCTTCGGAAGAAAAAGCCTGAATTTCCACCAGCCGTTCCAGCAGCCCGCTCAGCGTGACGTTCGTCCCCAGGCGGATCAACCGTTCGATAGCGGGGTACCTACTCATCAACTGATCGAGTTCGACAAAACTAGTTTTCAGAAAAGTGGAGGGCGTCAAGGTTTCGTAATAGTAGCGCGAGGGCTGTTGCAAAAGAAACGAGTCAAGTACCCCCCCAAACGACGGCGCATAGGTAAACACCAGCGTAGCCTCGCGGCCTTTGTCATCCAGATAGTACACGCGTTGCAAGCCTTTCACCACAAAATACAGGGACGTGGATGGGTCTCCCTGGACAACCAGACTTACCTTTCTCCCTACTTCCAGCGGTCGCCAAATGGCCAGCAGGGCCAATATTTCGTCATCGTTCAGCGGATAAATTTCCTGGACTGTGGTACGTAATGCGTCGAGTGCGCTCTTAAAGGTAGTTTCCATCGGGTGGGTTTTTGGAAAGAAGTTATTTCATGCCAAAGCTCAATTTATACCCAAAAGCAGTAAAAACACCCGAATCTCGGTCTTAGGGTATCGAAACATACGAGTTCTTTCCAGTATGAAGGGATAGTGTACCCTATAAACCAGCATGTCCGTAGCGTAAAAATATGAAAACTCCTTACATCCTTTTACTAGGCTGTTTCGATACCAAAGGCGAAGTGTTCGCCTACCTGCGCGAATGTCTCCTCAACCACGGAGAACAGGTCGTGACCCTCAACACGGGTACGATGGGCACCGCCGCCGCTTTTCCGGTCGATATAGAAGCCGACGCCGTGGCTGAAGCCGCCGGAACTACCCTCGCAGCCCTCCGCCACAAACGGGATCGCGGCCAGGCCGTAGAATTGATGGGGCAGGGAGCGGCCCAACTGGTGAATCGACTCGTAGCCGAGGGCGGACTGAAAGCCGCTATCAGCATGGGCGGTGGTGGGGGTACCTACATGGCCCTATCGGCGATGCAGGGCATTCCGCTGGGAATTCCTAAATTGTGCCTGAGTACCTTGGCGGCCAAGGACTTATCGCGACAGATGGGCCATAAAGACATCACCCTGATGTCGTCCGTGGTAGATGTAGCGGGGCTAAATAGTATTATCAAGCCGATTATTGAACAGGCGGCGGCGGCAATTTGTGCGATGGCAAATGTGGCTATTTCGCAGAAAAAGGTCGTATCGGGTAGCATCGCCATCAGTATGTTTGGCAATACTACGGCTTGTGCCGACCAGTGTACCGCCCTTCTGACAGCTCGGGGCTACGAGGTACTGGCTTTCCACGCCAATGGCGTAGGGGGCATGACGCTCGAAGCCCTCATCCGCGAGCATTGCTTCGATGCCGTGCTGGACCTGACCACCACCGAACTAGCCGATGAACTCTGCGGCGGCGTGTGCAGCGCCGGACGAGATCGCTTGACTGCCGCCACCGAGCTGGGAATTCCGCAGGTAGTGGCACCGGGCTGCCTGGATATGGTGAATTTCTGGCAACCCGACACCGTGCCGGAGCACTACAAAAATCGCCAATTGTATAGCTGGGCACCCAATGTGACGCTCATGCGCACCAATGAGGAAGAGAATAAAACTTTGGGCAAAGAACTCGCCCAAAAACTCCATGGCGCGAACGCTACGATTGTTCTACCCCTAAAAGGCATTTCCCAAATTGATGCCGAAGGGGATATTTTCTACAAGCCCGAAGTCAACCAGGTACTTTTTGATTCTATTAAAGAAAACAGCGACGAAAAACTGGAAATACATGAGGTGGATGCCCATATCAACGACCCAAAATTTGCCAAAGTACTGGTGAACGAGCTTTTGAGATTATTGGAAGGGGCTAAGGCACAAAATTCCAAAGGCACAGCGTGGCAATGGGACAAACGGGGCCGTCCGGCGGTGGAAAAGTAAAGGAGTACAGAAGTTTTTCAGAGGCGAAGAGTAGGTACCCCCTTTGCCCGAATTTCCCTTCAACAATTACACAATTACACAATTACACAATTACACAATTACACAATTACACAATTACACAATTACACAATTACACATAAAAATGCCAAACCCATGGACCGGTAAGGGGAATCCTTACACACGACAGGAAGTCAGGGACCGCTTGCGGGCTACCCTGAACCAGAATAAAGCCATCATTGCCGCCGGAGCGGGTACCGGGATCAGCGCCAAATTCATCGAGAAGGGCGGGGCCGATTTGATTATTATTTATAATTCGGGCCGCTTCCGTATGGCGGGACACGGCTCGTCGGCGGGCCTGATGGCCTACGGCGACGCCAACGCCGAAGCCATGGCAATCGGCGAGTTCGAAGTACTGCCGGTGGTGGAAGAGATTCCCGTTATCTGCGGCGTCCACGGCTCCGACCCGCGCCGCCGCATGTGGCACCATTTGCTGAAAGTAAAGGAGATGGGCTTTTCGGGCGTCAATAACTTTCCCACCCACTCCATCGTGGACGGACACCTGCGGCAGGTGTTGGAAGAAACCGGCATGGGATTCGCCAAGGAAGTTGAGATGGTACGACTGGCTTCCATGATGGATTTGTTCTCGATTGTCTATGTAGCCAAGCCCGAGGAGGCCGCCCAAATGGCCGAGGCAGGCGCCGACGCCATCATCGCCCACGTGGGTACCACAGTCGGCGGTTCCATCGGGGTAGTAAATGCCTCGTGCAGCATGGACGAAGCCGTCGAACGCAGTCAGGCCATTATGGATGCTGCCAAGCACATCAACCCTGCTATTTTCTTCCTCGCCCACGGCGGACCCACCAATACGCCGGAAGATGTACGCGTGATGCTGGATCGCACCGAGCTGCACGGGTTTGTGGGAGCTTCCTCGCTGGAGCGAATGGGGGTGGAGCAATCGCTTACCGACCTCACGCGCCGGTTCAAGGCAATTATGCTGGACGGAAAAGCCTAATGGAGTTTTCCTGAAAATATCAAAATGACCTATCCAATTTCCTTACTCCGCACTGTACAGGTCACCCGCTACGTCACGCCTTTACGCGAGGGCGGTTCGCTGCCGGCTCTCACCGAAGCCGACGACGGTTTCCTCTATGTCCTCAAATTTCGGGGGGCAGGGCAGGGTGTCAAAGCGCTCATCGCCGAACTTATCGGCGGCGAAATCGCTCGGTTGCTCGGCTTGCGGGTACCCGAAATCGTCTTTGCCCAACTCGACGAAGCCTTCGGCCGTACTGAACCCGATGAAGAGATCCAGGATTTGCTGCAATTCAGCACGGGCCTCAACCTGGCCATGCACTACCTGTCCGGCGCGCTCACGTTCGATCCGCTTGTAACGACGGTGGATGCCCGGCTGGCTTCCCAAATCGTATGGCTCGACTGCCTGCTGATGAATGTGGACCGCACCGCCCGCAACACCAACCTGCTCATGTGGCACCGCGAACTGTGGCTCATCGACCACGGTGCGTCGCTGTATTTTCACCACGGCGGGTCGGATTGGACCGAACAGTCCAAACGTCCTTTTGTGCAGGTGAAAGACCATGTGCTGCTACCCTACGCTTCGGAGCTGGAAACCGTAGATGCAGAACTTAAGGGTACCCTCACTCCCGATCGCGTCGGGTCCGTCGTTTCGCTCATCCCCGACGACTGGCTCGCCGATCCTTCGTCGGATGATTCACCCGAATTACGCCGGCGGCGGTACACGCAGTTTCTGGTAGACCGAATCGCGCATTCGGATATTTTTGTACAAGAAGCCCAAAACGCCCGTGCCGCACTTGTTTGAATACGCCGTCATCCGCGTCGTACCCAAGGTCGAGCGCGAAGAATTTATCAATGTGGGAGTCATTCTCTATTGTCCCGGTCTCAAATACCTGAATGCCCTGCATCAGCTGGACGCCGAAAAACTCCGCGCTTTGGATAGCGGTACCGATCCGCACGAACTGGAAAGGTACCTGCAGGCCCTGACGGCCATCTGCGCTGGCCGGGCCGAAGGGGGGGGCATTGGGCAGCTACCCCTGGCTTCGCGGTTTCGCTGGCTTACGGCCACCCGCAGCAGTGTGGTCCAAACCTCCAAGGTACATCCCGGTTTCTGTACCGATGCCGGAGAGACGTTGTTGCGGTTGTTTAATCAGTTGGTACTCTAATTCCTGTGCGGATCTTCGTTAAACTGCCAATTGAAGGCCTTTTCCTATTAGTGGCCCAGGTGCTTGTGGACCTATAATCATGCTTGACGTACGAAAAGCAATTGGGCTTTGGGGTCGTAACAACAGAATATTATTCTTCTTCTGATGTAGAATTCGGGCGGACAACCCTAAGACCGGCTTTAGGTCAACTTAAAGCGCGTATTTGTATTCGACAAAGTACATTCCAATCCAATAAAGTTCGTAGCATAATCGTTCGAACATTTAAAACAGCAATAGTGTTGATATCGATACTGGGACATCTTGCACCGGCCCATGAACTTTAAGAAAAACAACATTCAGACACCTGTTGCAACTTCTTAAAAAAGGTAACTACCCCCCCCCCTCTTCAAAAAAACGGTCACGCTTTGGCCAACATAGCGTCGGGGGACTGTTTTCAGGTATTTATTCTTTTCAAGCCACCATTTGCGAGGATGTGGCCCCTTGATAGGTATTTTGTTAGGGCTACTAAGCTATGAGGAGGGCAGTTAACTTGAATGTTTACAGTGGTTTTTTTAGATGTATGTTAAAATAATGTTAAATATTGGGGGGAAATTTTAACAATAGAGAATTATATTTGCGAGCCAATAGTTGTTACCCCAACCTTCTGTCGTTCAAGTGCAGTATCCCCTCCCCTTCAGATCGTATTTACTTTTTTTACTCAATTCAGTTCATTTTCATCATTTTAAACTATTACCATGAGAAAAATTCTCCTGTTTTTTATTATTATGTGCTCAGTCCTGACTACCGGTCAGGTACAGGCACAGGACAACCTGGTCACCGGAAGGGTGACCGACGAAAGCGGAAGTGCTCTGCCGGGGGTAAGCGTAGTTGTGAAGGGCACCACCCGGGGTACTACGACCGATACCCAGGGCGATTTTCGAATTGCTGCTTCCCCTAATGCTATGCTGGAATTTAGTTTTGTGGGCTTTGTGGCCAAGGAAGTTACGGTAGGTACCCAAAGTA
Organism: Cytophagales bacterium; assembly: GCA_038204185.1. GTDB lineage: Bacteria > Bacteroidota > Bacteroidia > Cytophagales > Spirosomataceae > Salmonirosea. Next base: position 4,468 of record JBBRDE010000097.1, on the reverse strand, counting down.
CTATCAATGTATCTCTGGCGCCCGACGTGGCCAATCTCGAGGAAGTCATCGTTACTGCTTTTGGTAGCTCCAAAAAAGCTTCCTTCACGGGTTCAGCAGGAACGATTAGTGCCGATAAAATTGCCGTTCGTCCCATTACGACGCTGGCTTCGGCCATTGCTGGTACAACGGCGGGCGTACAGACTACTGCCGGAAGCGGTCAGCCCGGGGCTTCTCCTGAGATTCGTATCCGGGGCTTTGGCTCCATTTCTTCTGGCAACGATCCTCTGTATGTTGTAGATGGTATACCCTACACAGCGAGTATTGCTAACCTTAACCCATCGGATATCGAGAACATCACGATCCTGAAAGATGCTGCTTCTACGGCTCTCTATGGTGCACGGGCTGCCAATGGTGTGGTGATGGTGACTACCAAAAAAGGACAGAAAGGAAGAAACAATATTAACGTAAAATTCACAAAGGGGTTGAATACAAGAGGTTTGCCCGAGTACGACCGGGTAGGTCCTGCAGATTACTACCCGTTGATGTGGGAGTCTTATCGCAATAGTGTAGCCTACCGGGCTACCAACCCCATTGCCCTGCCTGCGGCTAGTACAGATGCTTCGGGTCGGGTCGTTTCTTTAGTTGGATATAACGTGTATAATGTTCCTGCGGCTAATTTGGTGAGTACCGACGGTACGCTGAATCCAAGCGCGAACCTGATTTATAGCCCCTCAGACCTGGATTGGGCTGCTCCTCTGATGCGTCAGGGAAGCCGCGATGAGGTCAATTTAAGTTTTTCAGGTGCTCAGGAGAAGACGGATTACTTCATTTCGATGTCGTATCTACGGGACAAAGGATTCCTGATCCGCTCGGACTACGACCGCTTTACGGGCCGTATGAATGTGAACAGCCAAATGAAGTCTTGGTTCAAAACGGGTGCTAACCTGTCGGCTACCATCACGAAGTCAAACCAGGCGGATGCGGGAGGCAACACAACATTTGTGAACCCGTTCTTCTTCTCCCGTAACATGGGGCCCATTTATCCTGTCTATGCCTTCGATCCGGCTAATCCCAGTACGTTCCTGACATTGCCTGACGGTAGCCTTCGTTATGACTACGGCAACCTGAATGCTTTAGGGCTGCCCAACCGTCCGCAGTTCGGCGGACGTCATGCGCTTGCCGAAACCATTAAAAACCAAAACTTCTTCCGCCGTAATGTGATCGGTGCGCGGGGCTATGGCGAAATTACCTTCCTGAAGGATTTTAGGTTCACGGCTAACGTCGGGGTGGATTTGACCAATCTCAACAACGTGACTTTTGGTAACCCCGAAATTGGCGACGGCGCACCCGCCGGACGCTCGACGCACGAGTTCGAGACAATTGCAAGCTACAACCTGAATCAACTGTTAAACTACGACAAGACGTTTGGCAACCATACCTTCGGTGTGTTGTTAGGACACGAGAATTTCCAGGTAACGGACAACAATTTGACGGGGTCGCGCGCCAATCAGATTCTGGATGGAAACGTGGAGTTGATCAACTTCACCAATACGACCAACCTGAATTCGCGCTACAACATTCGGCGTGTAGAAGGCTACTTCTCTCGGGTCAATTATGACTACAATGAAAAGTACTTCGTATCGGCTTCGGTACGTCGTGACGGAACGAGCAAGTTCTTCGAAGACAGCCGATGGGGGACTTTTTACTCAATAAGCGGTGCGTGGCGCCTGGATCAGGAAAGCTTCATCAAAGCCATTCCTTCGATCAGCCTGCTGAAACTAAGAAGCTCATATGGACAGACGGGTAACGACGGTGGTGGTAACACTCAGGAGGGTACCTCCATCAGTTATTATGCCTGGCAGCCTTTGTATAGCCTGGGCTTTAACAACGCCGGCGAAGCAGGAATTTTGCAGAACAGCCTCGGCAACCGCAGCCTCGAGTGGGAATCCAGCAATGCCTTCGACGTGGCCCTGGAATTTGGCCTGTTCAACAGCCGAATTTCGGGAACGGTCGAATATTTCAACCGTCAATCGTCTAACTTGATTTTTGATGTACCCCTGCCCTTGTCAGCCGGTATCTTGACTGAAACCCGCAACATCGGTACGATGTATAATAAAGGCGTCGAGCTCGAACTAAGCGGTGATGTGATCCGTACTAACGACTTCACCTGGACTTTGGGCCTGAACGCTACTACGTTTAAAAACCGGATTACCAAGATGCCCGAGGAAAATCCCGAGATAATCGATGGTACCAAGAAGTTGAAGGAAGGTAGCTCGATCTATGACTACTGGCTGCGCGAATACAAAGGCGTAGATGCCGCAACTGGACAGGCGCTGTATCGCGCTGATAATTTTGTGGCCGCTAACTCACTGATCACTGAGACGGGCGACACCCTGACGACCAGCATCAACAACGCACGATACCACTACAATGGTAGTTCTATTCCCAAACTCTCAGGTGGCGTTACAACTACTTTGAGCTGGAAAGGACTTTCACTCTCGGGCATCATGGTCTATCAGCTGGGTGGTAAAGTATACGACAGCGGTTATCAGGGTCTGATGGGTTCCGGTGGATACGGCAGTGCCAAGCACATCGACATCCTGGATCGCTGGCAGAATCCAGGCGACATCACCAACATCCCCCGCATGGATGCCGCTCGTACTTCTGATTTCGATGCTACTTCGGACCGTTGGCTTATTGACGCCAGTTACCTGAACATCCGGACGGTCACGTTGGGCTACTTCCTGCCCAAAGCGATTGCTTCGAAACTGTTCCTGCAGAATGCCCAGGTTTATGTGAGTGGCGAAAACTTCCTCATCAGGTCGAACCGGAAGGGCTTGAACGTGCAGCAAAGCTTTAATGGAATCTCGAACAACGCGTTCAGTTCGCAGAAAAGCCTGGTGATGGGTATTTCGTTCTCCTTGTAAATAATTTTGAAAGGTAGATTGATAGTATTGGCATCTAGGAAGTTTGAAATTCCTCTATCCTATTGTTCTATCATTTTGCCATTCGCTCATTCTATCATTAACAAAGACTATGAAAAAGAAAATAATTGTACTATCTCTGGCCATGCTGAGCCTGGTAGGTACCTCCTGCAACGAGGACTATCTTGACACCGTCCCCACCGCGAGTGTGGATGCGGGTGCTGCATTTGCCACCACTAAAAACGCTACGGCTGCCGTCAACGGAATCTACCGGGCCATGGTAGTCCGGTACCTGGGATCCCAGGGACACTTTGGCCATCCCGCCATGATGATCATGCTGGATGTACTGGGTGAAGACTTGGTTTTTGGCAACTCGTCCAACAACTGGCACTTTGGCGAAGGTCGCTGGATCAGCCACCGTTCCGATCAGGGTAACCTGGCGCAATTGCCCTACGAAATGTACTACCGGATGATTGGGAATGCCAACCTGGTTGTTAAAAATATCGACGGTGCCGCCGGAGTGCAAGCTGACCGCGACCGTCTGAAAGGGGAAGCCTTGGGACTGCGTGCGTTCTCATACTTCAACCTTGTGCAGCTCTTTGGCAAGCGCTACGATGGGGCTGCCAAACCTAACGCGCAATTGGGCGTTCCGCTGGTACTGGAACCTACCACCGTAGGCCTGCCCCGCAATACGGTAGAGGAAGTATACACGCAGATCAACAAAGATCTGACTGAAGCCATTGCCCTTTTGCCATCGGCCCGGTCGGCCAAATCGCATATCAACAAGGAGGTAGCCAATGGTCTTCTCGCCCGCGTCGCCCTCACCCAGCAGAACTGGGCTACGGCTGCAACTGCCGCCGCCGCCGCCCGTCAGGGCTTCCCGCTGATGTCCGAAGCGCAGTACGCAGATGGTTTTTCAGATGTGGGCAACCCCGAGTGGATGTGGGGATTTGATCACCTGGAAGATCAGTCGGAGTTTTTTGGTGCTTTTCACTCCTACATTTCCAGCAACTTTAACTCTTCGGTCAACCGGCAGACCCCCAAGGCGATCAACAGCCTACTTTACAACAAAATACCTGCCACGGATGTGCGGTCGAAAATGTGGGTGAAAACTCCTACGGCTGCCAACACCGTCACTCCTCCCGGTGGAGTGCGCGTGCCCTACCATACGCAGAAGTTCCGCCTTCCGCCCAACCCCGCTACCAGCACCATGGGCGATATCCCTTACATGCGTGCTGCTGAAATGTACCTGATCGAGGCCGAAGCATTGGCCAGGCAGGGCAAAAATGCAGAAGCCGCGAAGGTGCTGTTTGACCTGGTCAGCAAGCGCGACTCGGCCTATAAGTTGTCTACGAAAACGGGCGCCGAATTGCTCGAAGAAATTTACTTTAATCGCCGCATCGAGCTATGGGGAGAAGGATTCCGTTTTCTGGATTTGAAGCGTCTGAACCAGCCTTTGAACCGCAACGGGGCCAATCATAACACAGCCGTAGCTGTACTCTTTGATGTTCCTGTAGGAGATCCTATGTGGGAATTCCTGATTCCCCGCCGGGAAATCAATT
>JBBRDE010000096.1:0-17976 GCA_038204185.1 Cytophagales bacterium | reverse complement strand
TCCATCATGGGCGGCGATGGGATGCAGGTACAGGTAGACTGGCGCGATAACAACACGGTGTATACGGGCTTTCAGTTTGGTACCTACTTCCGGCTGGATAAGAACAAACCTGGCCTCGGCAGCATGAAGCGTCTGGCCATGCCCCGCGAAATAGGCGATCCCAAGTTACGCTTCAACTGGCAGGCGCCCATCCACCTCTCGCGGCACAATCAGGACATTGTGTACTTCGGCTCCAACATGTTTCACCGCAGCCTGGACAAGGGCGAAACCTTCGAAACGCTGTCGGGCGAACTGACCAAAGGCGGGAAAGAAGGCGATGTACCCTTCGGTACCCTGGCTACGATTGACGAATCCCCCAGGCGATTTGGGCTGATCTACGCCGGAAGCGACGACGGTCTGGTGTGGATTTCCAAAGACGCGGGCTACACCTGGACCCGAATTTCGGACGCTTTACCGCAGAATCTGTGGGTAAGCCGCGTGACGGCCTCCGCCCACGACGAGGGTACCGTGTACGTATCGCTTAACGGCTACCGCAACGACAACTTCCTACCCTACCTCTACGCTTCCACCGACTACGGCCAAACCTGGAAAATCATTGGTACCAACCTACCCGCCGAGCCGATCAATGTGGTGAAAGAAGATCCTGCTAACGCCAATATTCTTTACGTAGGTACCGACCACGGCGTGTATATTTCGCTGAATAAAGGTACCTCGTTCATGCGCATGTCGGGCGGTCTGCCCGCCGTGGCCGTTCACGATCTGCTGGTACATCCGCGCGATAAAGAGTTGGTAATAGGTACCCATGGGCGTTCTATCTACATAGCCGATGTAAGTCTTGTGCAGCAACTGGCGGATAGTTTGCGTCAAAAGCCCGTTTATGCCTTTTCCCTCGATCCGGTCACCTACAATGAGCGCTGGGGCCGGGTACGGAAATACGAAGAGCCCGAACCCTTGAAATACATCATTCCTTTTTACGCCAAAACCGCCGGGAAGTCTACCCTCACTATTCAAACCGATAAGGGCCTCACGCTGGCCACCCTCACCGATACCAGCGAGGCGGGGCTAAACTACGTGACCTGGAATCAGACAGTGAATGCTGATGCCAAATCCGGTTACGAGAAATATCTCAACGAAACCAAAAAGAAAGATGAAAAAGAAGTGAAGCTGGAAGTAGGGGAGGATAAAAACCTTTACATCCGGCCCGGCAAGTACAAGGTAATCATCACGACTGCCGACGGAACCAAAACGGAGCAAGCCCTAACCATCAAGGCCCCCGAAAATCGTTCCTCGCGTCGAGGAATCGTTACGCAGGCTATTCCTTCTACCCCCGGTGAGTGGGAGAAGTACAGGGAAGAAGAGCTGGGGATGGAGGAAGTGAAATAGATGCTTTTTTAACGCAGGCAGCATTTCAAATCAGCGAATGAATTGGCTGCCTGCGTTTTTAAGAAAAATACTTATCGTAATATTGCGATAATAAAAAAACTTCATACCTTTGGAGCATTAATAGAGTACAGAAGATCCATGGGAGCTACCAAAACCGAAGAATTTACTATCCAGGAAAACCGCATTGCCGAACTGGCCAAGGCCTTCGCGCATCCGGCTCGGGTAGCTATTCTGAGGATGTTGGCGGAGAAGAAAGCCTGTGTCTGTGGCGATCTGGTCGATGAGCTCCCGCTGTCGCAGGCCACGGTATCGCAGCATTTGAAAGAATTGAAGCGCATCGGCATTATCAAGGGTGAAATAGACCCGCCACGGGTGTGTTACTGCATCAATGAACTGGTCTGGGAAGAGGCCAAAGAAACTTTTGAAGGTCTATTGAGTACCTTGAAACCAGCTAGCTGCTGCTAAATTTTTTGCCTATATTCATCGTAATATTACAATTAATAATCTTTCATTTTAACCAATGAAACTATGGAAACGACCGAACTGGAACTCAAAGAAATTGTCCGTAAAAAGTACGCTGAAATAGCCAACCAGGATCCAGCCCTCAACGCTGCGTCTTGCTGCGGGGCCGGACCTGTATCGCAGGAGGTTTACAACATCATGACCGACGACTATACTGCGGTAGCGGGCTACAACGCCGAAGCCGACCTAGGCCTTGGCTGCGGACTTCCCACGCAATTTGCCCAAATTAAAAAAGGCGACGTCGTGATCGACCTTGGGTCAGGGGCAGGGAACGACTGCTTCGTAGCCCGCCACGAAACCGGTGCCGAGGGTAAGGTGATAGGCATCGACTTCACGGAAGAAATGATCGCCCGCGCCCGAAAAAATGCCGAAGTACGGGGGTTCAACAATGTGGAGTTTCGGCAGGGGGATATAGAAAACATGCCCGTGAACGATAACATAGCTGACGTGGTCGTGAGCAATTGCGTACTTAATCTAGTGCCTAATAAACGACAGGTTTTTAAGGAGATAGCCCGGGTACTGAAGCCCGGGGGGCATTTCAGTATTTCCGATATCGTGCTGAATGGTACCCTACCAGACAATCTGCGCGAAGCCGCCGAACTTTACGCTGGCTGCGTGACGGGCGCTATTCCGAAAGAGGAATACCTGACCCTGGCTACCGAAGCGGGATTTGAAAACCTGACGGTTCAGAAGCAAAAAGCCATTTTTATCCCTGATGATATTTTAAACAAGTACCTATCAGCAACAGAAATTGCAGATTTCCGCCAGGGAACGGCGAGTATTGAAAGCATCACGCTCTTTGCCAGTAAGCCGGGCGGTGCCAGAAAAGGCAGTTTTGAGATGCTGACTCCGGCGGTTGCATCCAATGACGCGGCTTGCTGCGAGCCTGGAAGCGGCTGTTGCTAATTCTTTAACTTCTGTTCGATCGTATGCTATTTACCGAAATCAAAGCCTATATTGATTCCCTGAACATACACGCAATTCCTGAGGATCGCCAAACTATTCTGATTGAGCTCCGAAATTTTGTTAGGGAGACATTGGCCCAAAACGAAGCGGCTAACCTGATCTTTATTTGTACACACAACTCCCGCCGTAGCGTTCTGGGGCAGGTGTGGGCGCAGGTAGCAGCAGCGAGATACGGTATTCCGAATGTCACGGCTTTTTCTGGTGGCACCGAAACTACTGCTTGTAATCCCAGGACGATAGCCGCCCTACTCCGGGCTGGGCTGGAAGTAAGCAAAATGACCGGAGGGGAAAATCCGGTGTACGAAATCAGCTATGATGCAGAACAGCCTGCGGTAATCGCTTTCTCGAAGGTGTATGACCAAAGTCCCAACCCTATGGAAAACTTTGCCGCCATCATGACCTGCGACCACGCCGATGACAACTGCCCGTACATACCCGGTGCCGAAAAACGATTTTCAATTACCTACACCGATCCGAAGGAAGCTGACGATACCCCGGCCGAAAGTGAAACATACGATGCGCGCTGTCGGCAGATCGCCACGGAGATGCGGTACGTGTTTTCGAAGGTATAGCTACTGGAAGCAACTACCCGAAACCTCCTGAATTATCAGGAGGTTTTTGTATTTTTGTGGGTATATAAAAACTACTTGATGCTCCATAAAACACGAGGCATTGCGCTGAGCTACATCCGCTACCGGGAGTCTTCCATTATTGCCAAAATCTATACCGAAGCCTTTGGGATTCAGAGCTATATTGTGAATGGGGTGCGGAGCAGCCGCTCCAAGGCCAACCGCATTGCCCTGTTTCAGCCGCTGACATTGCTGGATTTGGTTGTATATCATAAAAATAAAACTGACGCCTTGCACCGGATTTCGGAAATCAAGTGCCGGGTACCTTTTCACAGCCTGCCGTTTGAGGTCGTCAAATCCAGCCTGGCGTTATTCCTGACCGAGATTCTGAGCAAATCGTTGCGGGAGGAGGAGGAGAATCTGCCGCTTTTCGAATTTCTGGAAGAGTCCATTGGTTACCTCGACAACGCCGAGAGCGGCTATGAGAATTTCCATATTCATACTCTTGTGCAGCTGGCGTTCTATCTGGGCTTCGGGATGGAAACCGCCACTGACCTGAAAAATGAGTTGCGGGAAAACCATTATCCGGCTTCACCCGATGCCATTCAGCGTGCGGCCCTGCAAATCTGGCTGTCGGCACCTTTCGGCGAGCCCGTCGTGCTGGACCGGCCCAGGCGGCTTTCGTTACTGAATATGCTGCTATTTTTCTATAAAATACATCTTGACTCGCTCGGGGAGATTAAGTCACTGGATGTGCTGCACGAGGTACTCAACTAGCTGTTTCTGTTAGGAAATTCCTTTTTTAAGGATCAAATAGAGCACGCATAATCAGGAAAACACTGCCCCTTTTTCTTATATTATGGATAGTTTGTTCGATGCCCGGTACAAAACCGTCGAACAGCAGGAGGCTTTTGATAAAGCTTTGACGAAAAGGGTAGGGGAGATTTGCGAATGAAAAGAAGATAGTTGCTACTTTCGTATTTCTTGAAATACCAATTCTCCTACCCATGCTCACCCTGGATAATTTTGAAGCCGAAGCAAGCCCCGAAATAGTCAAGCGGGGCCACAACTACTTCTTAAACGGTGCGGTAACTTACCTTGAAGAAGAGGAGGACAGCATATGGGAGGCCGAAGTGGATGGCAGTGAAACCTACCACCTCGACATCAGCTTGAAGGGAAGGGCCGTTGAGGATTATTCCTGCGACTGCCCTTACGACGGTGATCTTTGCAAGCACGTGGTAGCGGTGCTGTACGAAATACGCCAGAAAATAAAGCAAAATGCAAACCGGCCCGCCTCCAAAAAGCCCCAGAAACTAACGGTGCAATCCCTGCTGGACAAAATCGACTTACCGGAATTGCGCGGATTTGTCAAAGAATATGCCGCTTCGGAAAAAACCTTCCGCCAGAAACTCGAACTCCACTTTGCCGATAAGGACGACCGTATCGACATCGGGCAGAAATATACGGAGCTTATCGCGAAAATTGTCCGTACTCATTCCGACCGGGGATTTCTAGGTTATAGCGAATCGCGGAAGGTAGCTAAGGAACTCGATAAAATCGTGGAGATGGGCTACCAGTACGCTTCCAACGACAACTTTAAGGATGCGCTCACGGTGGCGAAGGTACTACTGCTGGAAGTGGTAGAAGTGTATAAGAACGCCGATGACTCGTCGGGTGACCTGGGCGGAACGCTCTATTACATCAGCGAACTGATGGACGCTATCGCCACGTCGGAAGCGAGCCTTACCCTCAAAACAGAGCTGCTCGAATTCCTGGCTAATCAATTGCAAAATAGTGTTTATTTCGACTACGGCGATTTTGGCTACAATCTGTTGGCGATTCTCCCGACGGTTGCCCTGGCGCTGGGTGAACCCGATAGGTACCTGACCGCATTAGATCGTCTTGAGAAAAGTGCCGGCAGCTACTTTCGAGAACATTTAAAGACCCAAAGGATAGATTTCCTGCGCAGCATTGGCCGCACTGAGGAAGTAAACCGCGAGGTAGAGGCCAGCATGGATATTCCCCAGGTAAGGCAGGGGGTAGTGGATGAGCTACTGCGACAGAAAGACTATAGGAAAGCCAAAACTTTGCTTGAGGAAGGCATACGGGTGGCCGAGCAGTTGAGGCACTCCGGAACGGTGCGGGATTGGGAAAAACAGTTGCTCGCCATCGCCGAATTAGAAAACGACGTACCGCAAAAACGGCTTTATGCCAAAAAGTTTGCGTTCGACGGACAATTCAGTCTGGATTATTACCGCCAGTGGAAAAAGACATTTTCTGCCTCGGATTGGCAACAGGAGCTCGAAAATCATATTCAAAAAACCATCAAAGAGATTGACCAAAAACCGAATAAAGGTTTTTGGTCGAGTCCTCAGGGGCAAACCTTTAACGCCCTCTCACCCTTGTTCATCGAGGAAAAGCTTTGGCCCCGACTGCTCGATTTGGTTCAGAAACATCGCGATTACGATGCGCTCAACAAGGTACGCCCCTACCTGGCCAAACGCTATCCCGAAGAATTAAAGGCCATGTACCTACCTCTGCTTGAAGAATGGGGGCAGCGCGTTTCGGATCGTAGCGCCTATCATAACCTGGCCACCCAGATGATTATCGTCAAGAAAGACATCCCCTTGGCCGCAGAAGCAATCGACCTGCTGGCTATTGCTCTCAAAGAACAAAATCCACGCCGCCCCGCGATGCGGGAAGAATTGAACGCGGTTCTCAAGGTGAAGTGAGTAAGTGATTTTTTAAAGGAAAAATTTACGAGAAGAAGTTGGAAAGCTGACTGCTGAAACATGTTCCTTACCTCCTGGAACAATTTTTGAGTATATTAGCTTAGTCAAAATTTTTCTTAACGCTATACCTCATGAAAAAGATAGTTCTTCCTCTTCTCCTTTCCTCCATCCTCCTTTCCTCCGCTTTGACACAAGCTCAATCCATCAAAGGCGCGTGGCGGTCGCAGCAACCCAACAACAGCATCGCTTCGCTGATTGTAGCCGATAATTACCTGATGATTGCGTCGTACAGTATTCTCAACAAATACTTCGACCGAACCGAGGGGGGCTCCTTTACCATGGATGGGGACAAAATGACCTACACCACCGAGTTCAATTCAGATGACACGGCTAAGATTAATGAATCCCTGGTGTATACAATCATACGCAAAGACAGCATCCTGACGCTGCGCGGCGAGGATAAGGAATTGGTGTGGATACTGGTGGATGACGCCAAAGACGTACCCATGGCTGGAACGTGGCACATTACCGGACGGGCCAAAGACGGTACCGGTGATATGATGGAAATCCACCAGACGGGTACCCGCAAAACGTTAAAAATTCTGTCGGGAACGCGCTTTCAATGGGCGGCGATTGATCCGGCCGTGAAGGGCTTTTACGGTACGGGCGGGGGCACCTACAATATTAAGAATGGTAAATACACCGAGAATATCCAATTCTTTTCACGCGACAACCACCGCGTCGGCACCGACCTGACCTTCGACTGGACCCTGAAAGATGGCCGTTGGGACCATGCCGGCAAAAGCAGCACAGGCAATCCCATCCACGAAGTATGGCAGAAAATAGAATGATGAGTGATGAATGAGAATGTAAGTAACAGAGAGATAGCCTCTGGGGCCCATGAATAGCCAAATGGAAAATCATTCATCACTCATCACTCATCATTCCTCATTCCTCATTCTCTTACACCTTTCGTTTCAATTCAAAACTTTGTCCCAGGTATACCCGGCGCACCTGCTCGTCAGCAGCGAGTTCTTCGGCGGTGCCCTGTTTGAGAATTTTCCCTTCGAACAACAGATAGGCCCGGTCGGTGATGGAAAGCGTTTCGTTCACGTTGTGGTCGGTGATCAGGATACCGATATTACGGTGCTTGAGCTTGGCTACAATAGACTGTATATCCTCTACGGCAATCGGGTCTACACCAGCAAAAGGCTCGTCCAGCAGGATGAACTTGGGATCGACGGCTAGGGCACGGGCGATTTCGGTGCGGCGGCGCTCGCCACCCGATAGTACCATCCCCTTGTTTTTGCGCACGTGTTCGAGGCTGAATTCTTCGATTAGATCCTCCACTTTCTGTTTCTGATCCTGCCGGGAAAGGTCCGACATTTCCAGCACCGCCTTGATATTTTCCTCCACCGTTAGTTGACGGAATACCGAAGCTTCCTGGGCCAGGTACCCTAGGCCCAAACGGGCCCGCTTGTACATGGGGAGTTTGGTGATGTCGCGGTCGTCGAGGTACACGTGGCCGCTATTGGGTTTCACCAGCCCCACCGCCATGTAGAAAGAGGTCGTTTTGCCGGCTCCATTGGGCCCAAGCAATCCTACGATCTCCCCCTGTTCCACCTGGTAGCTGACATTATCGTTGACGAGCCTCGCCCCGTATTTCTTAACCAGATTCTCGGTTCTTAATATCATGGTAGCTCTTTTATCATGAGGTACATGCCTCGGTATTCTGGTTTCATTTTTTCAAAAGACAAACGTTTGTTTCCACTTTTTACGTACCCCAATTTTTCGTAAAAAAAACGTGCGTCACTACTATCCATGGTATAAAGAAAGAGAATGTTCCGTCCAAGTTGCCGGGCCCGGTCTTCGGCCCAGGCCATAGCCCGGTATCCCAATCCCAGGCCAGTAAAGGCCTTATGTAGGTAGATTCGCTCGATTTCCAACCCGCTTTTATTAACGGGGAGGGTAGCCGGGTCAGGGCGCGTATTCCGGTTTAGTTTAAGGTACCCTACGTTGCGGCCTTCGTGGTTTACCCAATAAAATTCTGATTGCGAGTCGGTCAATTCACTAGCCAGAACAGCCGGGTCATAGCGCATCTGCTGGTACCAAACGCCGTTATCGTGCCAGAGATGCAAGTAGTATTGAGCATAAATTTCCCGACATAGCGCCGACAATTCATCAGATTCCTCAACCTGGATTCTTTGTAAGGGCTCTCCAACTCCTGTGTTTTTAACGTACTGTGGTCCCATTTAAGCCGCTCCAAACTTAATGTCTTTCAGCATAAATTGTAATGTCGTCTTGTCGCGGAAGGTATTTTCATCCAAGTGGTAGCAGATATCGAAGGGCTTACCGCTCATGAGGTCAGGATACAGGTGAGCCATGCTGAATGCGATCACAGTAAAGGCGGGAGAATTGCCCTGATACACCTCAAACTTGATGTGTTTCTCTTTCATGATCGTCGGCCTTTTGGCCACAGATACCTGGCGACTGACGAACACAGGCGTCATGTTGCCGGGACCGAAGGGGCTCATTTGCTTAAGAACCCGGTAAAATTGCCACGAAATTGCTTCCAACTCTATTTCCATATCCACACCAATCATGGGCGTCAACTGCTCGGGCAGAATTCGGCTGCTCACGATTTCGTCGAAACGCAACCGGAAGGCGTCGATATTTTCAACGGGCAGGGTCATGCCCGCTGCAAATGTATGGCCACCGAATTGCTCCAATAATTCGGCACATTCCTCGATGGCCTCATAGACATCGAATCCCGGTACTGAGCGCGCCGACCCGGCTGCCTTCCCGTTGGATTTAGTAAGGATAATGGTAGGGCGGTGAAAATGCTCGATGCAACGGCTCGCCACGATTCCGATCACGCCCTTATGCCAGTCTTCTTTGAAAAGCACGGTACTCTTGGCGCCCGAGAGCCAGGCATCTTCCTGGATCATGGCCAGCGCTTCATCGGTGATGCTGGTGTCGAACTTACGGCGGTCGGTGTTGTGCTTGTTAATTTCCAGGGCAAAGTCGTCCGCCTCGGCCTCCTCCTGGCACAGCAGCAGCCGCACGGCCTCCTTCGCGTGTTTGATACGCCCGGCGGCATTGATACGAGGCCCAAGTCCGAATACGACATTAGTAATGTCCAACACGTTGTGAATGCCCGCAATCTTGATCAAAGCTTTCAGCCCTGGGCGGGGGGCGGTGTTCAGCCGCTGTAAGCCATAAAAAGCCAGTACCCGGTTTTCGCCCGTGATGGGGACGATGTCGGAGGCAATGCTAACCACCAGCAAATCCAGGTAGGGGTAAAGTATCTCCAGGTCATGACCGTTTTGTACACAAAAAGCATGAAGTAACTTGAAGCCCACCCCACAACCCGTGAGTTCCTTATAAGGATAGACGCAATCGTTGCGCTTAGGATCCAGCACGGCGGCGGCGCCGGGAAGTACGTCGCCAGGGCGGTGGTGGTCGCAAATGATGAAGTCGACGCCCAGACTATTGGCGTAGGCCACCTTATCCACGGATTTTATGCCACAATCCAGCGCGACAATTAATGAAAAGCCATTTTCCTTTGCCCAGTCGATCCCCTGGGTGGAAATGCCGTATCCTTCGGTGTAGCGGTCGGGGATGTAATAATCGAGTTGGTCGTATATCGTCCTGAGAAAGCCGTAGAACATCGTCACCGACGTGGTGCCGTCAACGTCATAATCGCCATATACCAGGATTTTCTCGCCTGCCGCCATGGCCGTTGTGAGTCGGTCCACCGCTTTGTCCATGTCCTTCATCAGGAAAGGATCGTGCAAAAACGACAGATCGGGTCGGAAAAAGGACTTGGCTTCGTCGAAATCATGTACGCCGCGCTGCACCAGTAAAGTAGCCAGAAAAGGACTGACGTTGATTTCAGTAGCCAGATTATGGACCGTGACGTGCTGTTCGGAAGTTAGTTCAGTGACGGGTACCCAGCGTTTTTCAATCATGAGGGCAAAGATAGGGAAAAGGTCTGTTTGCCGGAAAAAGCCAGCGGCCCGACGAATGTATTAATAAACTTTAACACAATGCATCAGATTGCCGTTCAGACGCATGGCAGTTGCCAAAAGCAAACGAAAGACCTTATCTTTGCACTTTCCAATTTTGAACGATCGAATGAGTGAATAGAGCCTGAGTGCAAATGTTCTATCATTCCGAGCGGCGTCAGCTATCATGCTATCATTCACTCATTCCGACATTCACTCATTTTTCCCATGCCCCGAATTCTGGCAATTGATTACGGTAGCAAACGGACCGGCCTGGCTGTAACGGACCCGTTGCAGATTATAGCCACGGCGCTGGAAACGGTGCGGACGCATCTGCTGCTGGACTATTTGAAAAAATACATCGAGCAGGAAGCGGTAGAAGCGATTGTGATCGGCATGCCGCGCCGACTCGACAGTTCCGATACGCACAACACGCAGCCTGTCAGGACTTTTATAAAAAAACTGGAAGGTGCTTTCCCCGATATTCCCATTCACGCTCACGACGAACGATTCACTTCGTCCATGGCCTTACAAGCTATGATTGCGGGGGGAAGCAAAAAAAGCGAACGCCGCGAAAAGGGAAATCTCGACAAGGTCAGCGCTACCATTATCCTGCAATCGTACATGGAAAGTCAGCGCTTGAATCCGTTACGATAAAGTATATTTTTGAAAGTAATTTATTCATACTTAGTTAATTTACAATGATTTACCCCATAGTGGCCTACGGCGACCCTATTCTAAGAAAAGTAACACGGCCTCTGGAAAAAGACGAACTGGATCTGAAAAAACTCTCGGATGATCTGTTTGAAACCATGTACGATGCCTCGGGCGTGGGTCTGGCCGCACCTCAGGTAGGGTTGAATCTACGCGTCTTTGTGGTGGATGGTACCGCGATGAACGAGGGCGAAGAAGAGGAAGACAAAGACCCGTCGCTGGAAGGGTTCAAGAAAATGTTCATCAATCCGCAGGTGCTGGAAGAGAATGGCGAGCCCTGGGCTTTTGAAGAAGGCTGCCTGAGTATTCCGGGAATCAGGGGCGATGTGTTCCGGCCCGAGCGCGTACGAATCCGGTACCGCGACCTTGACTGGAACGAACACGAGGAAGAATACAACGGAACGGCCGCCCGCATCATTCAGCACGAATACGACCATCTGGAAGGAAAGCTCTTCACCGACTACCTGCCTACCCTCAAAAAACAGCTACTCAAGCGCAAACTCAACGACATCGCCAAAGGTATCGTAGACGTGGACTACCGGATGCGGTTCCACAGCCGGAAGTAATGCTTTTCCGATAGAACCAGTCCGGAAAATCTTGAAGAATGAATAATTTATCGGAAAATCTATTTTCAGACACATCATCGACCCTTTCGGTCGCTCTTATCCAGACTGACCTGGTCTGGGAAAATGTTACGGCCAATCTGGCGACGCTGGAAGAAAAAATCGCGACTCTACCCGAAGCGGCGGATGTGATCGTACTGCCCGAAATGTTCCCGACGGGATTCAGCATGAACGCCCGGCCGCTGGCCGAGGCGATGAATACTACGACCACCCGTTGGATGAAACTCATCGCGGCCCAAACCCAGGCTCTTGTGATCGGGAGTTTTCAGGTCAAAGAGCATGGTGACTACTACAACCGATTACTCTGCGTGCGACCTGATGGTACCTATGAGGACTACGACAAACGCCACCTCTTCCGCATGGGTGCCGAGCACGAAACTTTCACACCGGGTACCCAACGGCTGATCGTCAAATGGAAAGGCTGGCGAATTTGTCCATTGATTTGTTACGATTTGCGTTTTCCCGTGTGGAGTCGCCAGGAAGCAGACAATCATTACGATATACTACTGTACGTGGCCAACTGGCCCGCCGCCCGCGCTTATGCCTGGAATACCCTGCTGCGGGCGAGAGCCATCGAGAATTTGAGCTATGTAGTAGGGGTAAATCGGATCGGAGTTGATGGAAATGGGATTGATCACGCGGGCGGTTCGCTGGCCGTTGATTTTCTCGGTGAGGTCATGACCGATCTGGGCGAGGCGGAAAGCGAGAAAATCGTGCATCTGGACAAAGAACAACTAGAAAAATATCGGACGACTTTTCCGGCTCTGCTGGACGCGGATGCGTTTTCTGCGAGAGAAAAATAAAAAATATCCAGGTACCTTTTACTCAATCACCTTGGGTACCTTGATGTAGGTGTCGTCGTGACTAGGGGCGTTTTTCAGACCTGCTTCCCGCGATAGGGAATTGTGGGATATATCCTCCCGCCAGTTATTGACCGAGTCGGTTACGTGCGTGAGGGGCTCTATACCCTCGGTATCCAGTTCGTTAAGCTGCTCCATCCAGGTCAGGACGCTATCCATGCTGGTTAGCAGGGCTTCTTCTTCTTCGGGTTTTACTTCCAGGCGAGCCAGATGGGCTATTTTCCGCAAGGCTTCGTGGTCAATTTTCATGGGGTATATTTAGCCGGGGAAACGGTTGTCCGGCCTTCAAAGGTATGCCTTTGGGGTCTAATTCCCACGTATACGCTTTAAATACCCTAGTCTAAGTTAGATATAGAAACTCAGTTTTCCCGATTAAAAATCATCACTTCTGACTTTCCATTATAGTAAATATACAGATTATCGCGGGTACGTCCGTAGGCTTCGGCTCCGTTCATACCCACCCATACCCTGCTACTGAATTCAGTCGGTTCTCCCACTTTGGTGCCGCCAAAGGTACCCTGCTCCAGTCGGCATGAGTCGGCCTTCTGATACCCTCCATTTACGGTATTGGCTACGGTGTGTCCTTTGAACCGAACCGTGTTTCCCTCCTCGGTGAAAGACAGCACTACCCCCCGGCCTTGGGGATCGGGATCGGTTTGTAAGGTACCATCACTCATTTTCTGATAAGCCGCCAAACGCCAGGTGCCTTCCAGAGCAAATGTGCCACATTCACCCACTTCGGGCAATACGTCTTCCTTTTCGCAACCAATAAATCCCACTAACAAAAAAAACAAGAATCCAAAAGTTAATCCTCTCATTATCAAATGCCAATAATCCACTATCCATTAAAAACTGACGCCCGCTTTCACCAATAGGCGATTGTAGTTCCGATCTTCTAGTCGGGATGTTTGGTCAAAAAGCGGCGGTTTCTCCACTTTCACGTCCTGATGCTTGTAAGAAAATGAGAGCGTGAAAGCGGCCCCATCGGGCTTGCCGATGCGCAGGCCCAAGCCCGGATTGAGCATCAGGCCACCGTGGGTGTCAAAACCATCGGAATTCTGGTGAAACCAAGTGAAGCCGTACCCAGCATCGGTACTGGCATACAGTCGGGTGTTTTTCTTACCCGCCAGATCGTAGCGCAGTCCCAGTCCCACTGGGTTGACCAAGGCCGAATTGTACCAATCCAACCCGGTAATGACACCTATCCCCAGCCGGGGCGAGTATTGCACGCCGTTGAGAAGCTGCAACGTCAGATTGATGCGGTTCTCGCTGATATTCTGCGGGGTACCTCCCTGTCCGGCATACGGGTCATATTTTACGCGCCCTAGCATCAGCCCTATCTCGGTGTGGTTGAGGTAACGTTTTTTGAAGGTACCCTCCTGCGCATAGGATGGAACTAAGGCTAGTGTTAAAACCAGCATTGTCAGTATCTTTTTCATGGTTATCTAGATTAAAGGCTGACCCACGGGAATCTTGCTTAACTGCCGCAGCTGTTTTGGGTTGCTAGCATCGAACTGGTACAGACCGTCCTTACCGATCATCAGCAGCGTCTTGCCCAGTGGAATGACATCGTAGGCATCCATATCCTTAAAATGCGAAACCAAATGGCTATCCACGCTGAACGGGTCCTGTGCGTCGAACACTTTTAGGCCGTACTTGCCTTCACAGAGATAAAGGGTAGGAAAGTCGATGCCCAGGCCGTGTGGATTCTGCATCTGGTAGCTCTTGATGAGCTGCGGGCGTGTCAAATCCCGAATATCCACCAGGTCGAGCTGATTCTGACCGCCGCCGCAGGCAGTGCCCGTGCGCAGGGTCACGTAAGCCACATCGTCGTGCACGACGACGGGGTCGCAGGCACGGCCATGTTGGAAAACGGATAATTTCGCCGGCTTGGCCGGATTGCTGTTGTCGTAGATATGCATGCCCGTGGTGGAGCCGATGAAGAGCTTGTCTTTGTAGGGAAAAATGGTTTCAATGCCCCAGCCCAGATTGATGATGGAGTAATCGGTAGGTTTGGATGGGGTGGAAATGTCGAACAGGTGAAGACTATTTTGTCCGACGGTGTACAAAAACTGATCGTAAAGCGCAAAGCGTGCCATCGAGCCCGCCTGCCCATTGCCGCCACCACCGGGCGCGGCGGCGGTTTTACCCCCGCTGCGATTGAAGGCGGCATCGGCAAAAGCCAGCGTCTCCCAGCCGCCCCGCCACCAGTTGGGCGTCGTGGGACTATCCTCGCAGTTAGTTTTGATCGTTTCGGTGATGTAGGTGACATTTTGGGCGTCGATAGCACGGATTGACTCATTATAACTCCATGATCCCCCTTCAAACTGTCCACTGCGGAAAACCTCGGCCACCCGGCCTACCTCCTTCGGATTTTTGGGATCGGAGATGTCCAGTGCTACCAGGTCTGAATAGCTGTCGGCGTAGAGGATGTTGCCACGAACGGCCATATCGCCGTTGCCGGGAATGCTGACGAAGGCCACCGCGCGTGGATTAGCTGGATTGCTGTTGTCAATGATGTGGATGCCCTCCTTAATTTCATTGATGAAGAGGTACTTGTCCTTGACATAAATCTTGCCGGGATGCTCCAAAGTACGCGGGGTTTCGGTTTTCAGATCTTTGCGGATTTCGAGCAGGGAAATGGTGACGGGGGTGAATTGCTTCCGTACGCGGGTTTCGGTGCAGTGGTCGTTGCACGACCATACAGCGAGGGCAAGCAGGGTGATGGCGAAGGTACGTAGTAGTGTTTTCATGGTCGTAAAGGTTTAGGCACTGATAAATAATCGGCTGGGTATAAAGCAGATTCGCGTATGTATTGTAATGATCCTACCCACGATAAAAAGGTTGGAACGGGACTAAAAAAATCGTCCGAAAACAAAGCCCTCGGACGATTTGTAATCGAGCAATAATGGATTTAAGTTTTTGGTTCTTTGACAATTTTTGTGGTCATATCGTCTGAGCGAGAGCTCTGAGGCTGAGATGGTGAAACTTGGATAACCCCTAAATGATTCGCTTGACGTAGCGGACGATGTTGTTGAGGGCCTCGGTGGACCGCAGTTTGCGCTGCGGAGCGCCCAAGGTTGCGTGGAGGGCCTTGACCCCGTAGAAGCGGTCGACCACCCGCACGGCCTGGGGAAAGGAAGGAGGAAGACTACGACGGACGGGGGTTTTTCCTCTCTAGATTTTTGGTATATTTGTTCAAACTACTGAGAACAAATTCACTATGGATATTAAAGAGCTTATCACCATAGACAAAGAAATTCTGGGCGGCCAAACGGTCTTTAAGGGTACCCGTGTTCCCATCGAGAGCTTATTCGACCACCTTGAAGCCGGCGGGGCACTCGACGAATTTCTTGAAGATTTCCCCACCGTGACCAAAGAACAAGCCGTAGCCTTGCTGGAATTGGCCAACCGATTGCTCAATACAAAAGACATAGACCAGTTGTATGCGGCTATTGCTTGACGAGAATTTGCAAAAACGGCTCAAGCTCGATTTCCCGGAACACGAAGTTTACCCTTGTTGATGCT
Source organism: Cytophagales bacterium (assembly GCA_038204185.1). Classification (GTDB taxonomy): domain Bacteria; phylum Bacteroidota; class Bacteroidia; order Cytophagales; family Spirosomataceae; genus Salmonirosea. The sequence continues at coordinate 2,072 of JBBRDE010000096.1, read as the reverse complement.
ATGAAAAACGGAGTAGATACTACTAATAAAAATCAACCGAAATAAACACTTGTTTTATTGTTCCATTTTGATCAATAGCTTTAACTACTAGCGTCGGTTTTTTACTTTTCAGCATATGGAAAACCATGTTGTGAATTTTCTTAATATATCCAACTTTGAGTTTTCCTTTATATAAAGCAACAGCATGCTTATCATGCGGGTTATCTCGCTCAAACTTAAAGGTAAGTTTATCACCTATTTTTACAGTATCTTTAATGATATGAAGATGGCTTATTCCAGCCAGATCAGTCACAAAACTAAGATTTTTTTTTGGGAAATATTCTGCAAGGAACTCAAAATTGTCTGTTGGTGATTTGCCCTGAGTTAATGCTAGTAAATCAAATGTATCAGTTATGTTCTCAGCGTTCCAGAAAGAAAGCAGTTTATTTCTATCGTGCCGATCCTCTGAAATGACACGTAGAGACAAAAGTTGCTTGATTTGCTTGTTATCAAGCTTTCGTGAATCTTTGAATCCTAAAAAATAATCAAGACCTTTTTTCTTTGCCTCGTTGAAGCCAGCTTCGCAATAATTGAAAGTTATTCCATCGGTAGTATTGCGTTTTAGTTTCGCTATAACGTACCTTCGGCTTCCAATTTTTTCTCGCCAGGTGATATATATTTTTCTAACTAGCATCTCCAATTTCCTTTAATCTTTTTAAACGCTCAATTAACAAAGCAACTATGAACTCTTTCCTTACTGAATTTAGGTTACCATAATTAATAGGAACTCCTTTGTCTATATTTTCAACCAAATTTTTAATTTTAACGTCAGTTAAGTTCTGAACGGAACTAGTATAAATATCTCTGAAAATAGTACGTTCTGAAAGTGAAATATTTTTTACTAATTCAAAGCAATTGACTCTACTATTGATCCACTGAATCTCGTGATTACACTTTTCTAAGTACTTAACTATTCTTTGCCTGTTGTTAAGATATTCAGAAATTTTTAATTCTGGTATTTCCCTTCCCAAACAGGATCCAGAATCATAGATTGGTGAAAAAGAGAATTTAGTTTCAGAAATTATATCCATTCCATCTTTGATATTTCCTTTTGATTTCTCAGATCTGAATAAAGATAACAACAAATTATATATCTGACTCTTAGTGTCAAAATCTTTCTTTTCTTTATTATGCGAAGAATAATCAATTATGAATGACCAATTTTCAGTATGTCTATCAGTATTACCAATAAGAGAATCTAACAAAATCATTTCAATAAACTGCTTTTTAAAAGCATTGAATTCATTGGATGACTCACAAAGATGCATCAATTGTTGAAAGCTATATGTTGGCTTTTTAGTAATGATAAAATCGGACACATAATCATTCAATACATCGACACCATGATAAAGTGAAGTGTTAGGATTACTCACCATATTTTTTGATAAGCAACCCAATCTTCCTTGATAATGCCCTACATCATACTTTAATACATTAAAACCCAAGACAACGCCTATTTCACTAACTAAAATTTCAGACCAAAATTCGGATGGATACTTTTCTACTGATTCCTTAAAAAAATATTGGTCATCTGTATCAGGAGGGCTCAGTAGCATTAATGGTCTGCTTCCTTTATTGGGAAGATTCCAAAATTGGTGAATCCAATCTGATACCTCTACAAATCTAGCCAAACTAAAATTTATAAGTAGTTTCAGTAAAATACGTCGAATTTATACTCTCTCTCGCCCTGCTGTCGCCAGTTTATGAATAGCGGCTCAAGATAAAGCAAGCTTATCGACTTTCAAAAACTACCCTTCCACCTATGCATACTCCTCCACTGGAATACACGCACAAATCAAATTCCGATCACCGTAGGCGCTGTCGACGCAGCTGACGCTGGGCCATAACTTGTTGAACGCAGGGGCACAACTTCGCTCGCGGCAGTGGAAGACTGCGGAGAACCAAATACGATGAATTAATTATATGATACAATAGTAAGTGTTAGAATGTCACTTGATCGCTTAGGGGGAGTCATAATACTACTAATGTAAACCACTTTTGCTTTTCCAGGATCAATTTTTTCGAAATAAGCG
>JBBRDE010000095.1:0-17993 GCA_038204185.1 Cytophagales bacterium | reverse complement strand
AGGGCCAGGCCCTCGTTGAACCACTGCGGAATCTGAGTAGTGGTTTTCCACCAGCCCAGGCGGGTGAACAACTCATCGTGGCACATTTCATGGCTGATCACATCCTCATTCAGACCATACGGGTTGAGAACAATGTAGGAGTCGCCCCAGGGGGTACCCAGGCTGCAACCTGCACCTTCGTTGCTGTGGCAGTACTTCTGGTACTCGTCGGGATTGCTGCACAGGATGAGGGTAGCCTGGCTCACAGATTTTCCCCAAAAAGTCTCCACCCTATCACGCCCCTTTGTGATCGAGGCGTACATTCGGGCTCGTTGCGGGGCGTCGATACCGGTACTGACGTACAGTTTTCCGTTTATTTTTTCAAAACTCGAAAAGCCAATGGTTTGACAGTAAAAAATGTGAGAATACAGTACATAATAACTCGTGACGGCAACAAATATCCCGATCACCAGAAATTTCAGAACTCTGAATAAGATAGGAGTAAAGGAGGAGGAGTTTTTCAACAATGCCAGAAATTTCTTGTTGAAAGTAAAAGTAAGGGGTAGCTTCGTCTCTTGGCTATCGGAAGTCGGCTTTTTTTACGTCAAAACACAACGCATGAAATCTTGTATCATCATCGGCGCGGGCATGGCCGGGCTCAGCGCCGCCCGCGAACTAAGCAACAACGGCTGGACCGTAACCATTCTGGATAAAGGCCGGGGTGTGGGCGGTCGCATGGCTACGCGGCGTATGGCCAACAGCCGCGCCGACCACGGGGCGCAGTACTTTTCGGTGCGCACGTCCGAATTCCGTCAGCTGGTTCAGAAACTCGAAGCCGAAGGGGTAGTGAAAGCCTGGGATTTGGCAGCGGCAGGTGTCGATCATCCGCGTTACATAGGTACCCAGGGAATGAGTGCTATTCCCAAGTACCTCGCCCAAAACCTGCCTATTGCGTTGCAGGAACGCGCTACCTTGATTGAAGGTGATGCATCTGGCTGCCAGGTTACGACTGACACTGCCAATACTTACCGCGCCGATGCGCTCATTCTCACCATTCCCGCTCCCCAGGCACTGAATCTTCTGCGGGATAGTACTATTGCTTTACCCGAATTTGAGCAGATAGCGCTGGAAAACATCACCTACCAGCCCTGCCTGGCAGTCATCGCGTTGCTAAATCAGTCGACCCAGATTCCACCGCCGGGTATGCAGGTACTCGAAAAGGGTGGCGTGGAAAAGGTGACCGATAACCAGCAAAAAGGCATCGCTCCCGAACAACCGACCGTGACGATTCACGCTACCCCTGCTTTTAGCACTGAACATCTGGAAGGAGATGTGCGAGCCGCCGGACAAAAGTTGCTGGATACCTTGGTAAAATGGATTCCCGCCGAAAGTGTGGTGGAGTACCAGGTACATCGCTGGCGGTACAGCCTGGCCGAGGTACGCCACCCGGAGGGGCACCTTGCGATACCTGCGCCTTTTCCACTATTGCTGGGGGGCGATGGTTTCGGTATGGGGAATGTGGAGGGGGCGTTTCAGTCGGGATTGCAGATGGCGCGGGCCTTGGTGGAGGAAGGCTCAGAGTAAAGTCCTTGTGGATAAAGCGCTGGGGGTACGATGACAGGAAAATGATAAAGAATGAAAGTCAATAAAAAATCGTTACTTAGCTTAAAGTCTCAAATCCTAATTTCGCGTTGAATGATGAAGCAGGTAACGCTTAATATCCCGGAAGATCAGTTTTCGTTTTTCATGAAGTTAGTCAGCGCACTTGATTTTGTGCAGGTCGCTGACAAACAAGATTCGTCTGGTACTGATAAATTCTACAATCCTGATTTCGTGGCAAAAATTCAGCAAAGTCAGCGAGAATTTGAAGATGGTAATTTTACCCGTGTTGAAAAGGAAGATTTAAAAGAATTCTTAGGTCTGTAATGGCTTACCATTTAGACTTTTCAGGACAGGCTCAGAAAGATATTTCCTTCCACCGGACATCGGGCAATAAGAGTACCCTGAAAAAGCTACTAGTCCTTTTGGAAGAGATAGCTGAACACCCTTTTGAAGGTACAGGAAAGCCCGAAGCTTTAAAATATGAACTCTCAGGCCTTTGGTCACGGAGAATCAATCAGGAACATCGCCTAATTTACCAGGTTTTTGAAGACACGGTCCGTATACTTTCAGCAAAAGGCCATTACAAGTAAGGGCATACTTCCCTGCTTTACGCCATCCGCACCGCCTTGGCTTTCTTTTTGGGAATCTTGCGTTTCTGCCACCAAACAACAAAACCCGTGACGGTCATGATACCTAGTCCGATGCTGCCCAGGCTGTAGAGTAGTTGGATGAATAATCCGCCATAATGGCCGAAGTGGATTTGTTCAATGGTCGCTTCGGCGTTGGCTTCCAAGTCACGGTCTTCGGCGTGCTCTACCTTTACTACTTCGCCGTTGGCAGGGTTTATTTCTACCCAAGAAGTATAAATCCCCAGCAGGCGATTGCTTTCGGGGCGCGTTCCGGCGATTACCACGTTGCCATTGGTGTCTCTAGGGTATTTGATCTGAGCGGGCCTGAAATTAGGAATCGCATTTTCAGCAATTTGCAGACTCTTGGCGAGCGAAAGTCGGGTGTAATCGGGCGCGGCAGGTTCCGTTGAGGTAACCTCGGGTTTAGCCGCAGCGGGCGGGGCGGTTTCAAACATGCGCTCCACTTTTTCCCAGTGCATGAAGCTACCGGTCACGGCCATCAACAACAGGAATATAAAACTCACTACACCCGTCAACTTGTGTAAGTCGGAGTTGGCGAGGTAGGTGTTGCGGTTCCGCACGCCAATCTTAAATACTGACAACAGCGACGCACGGTAATGCCACAACCCCGAAAGTACCAGCAAAATCAGCGCGATGCCTACCACCAGCAGTATCGCGTGGCCCGATTGGCCCAATGTCAAATGCTCGTGGATGTGGAGGATGATCTTCATAGGCGTTTCGTTGGGTTCACGCTGACCCAGCACGGCCCCGTTCGCAGGATTTTGGTACACCCACCAGGTCTTGTCATCCTGCCGGAGTTGTGTCATGGGCGCGCGGTCAGGTGCATCGGGGTACAAAATGGTACTACTCAGCGAGGCCTCGGGGTATTTTTGGACCAGCGCCGCTACCAATTGATCGGTCGATAGGCGCGGGCCTTCGGCGCTGACTTTTACCATGTCGGCGTTGGTAACCGTGTCGATTTCATCGTTGAAAAGCAGCAGGGTACCTGTGATGCTGAGCATCAAAATAAAGAGTCCGGCGATCAGGCCGCACCATTTGTGAACAGCGTAGACGAAGTTATCGAGGTTGGATACTTTGGCCATTTATTTAATGGATAGTTGATAGTGCCTGCTGGCCCGTGAGTTCGCGCAAAAGTAGAAAATGAAAAGTTCGCTCAAAAGCTTTGAACGAACTTTTCTGGAACCCTTCTAAATAACTCCAGGAAATCCAAATTTCCTCCCAGCCTTAAAAGGCCGGACAATTACATTTTCCGGCTATCAATCGTCCCACTTTTCAGGGCGGCGAGCCTAGAAGTAGCAACCTATTCGACAACTTTCACAAAATGGACCACCTGACCGCCCCCTGCAGCTAAGGCCGCCTCAATAGTATCCGTAGCGGTCACGACCCTTTCTGTTTTGTCCAGATGATTCGGGTGGGTAGTAACATCTTTGGCATCCGCATACACCGTCGCGCGGTACTTTCCCTTTCCCAAAAACGTCAGCGGAATGGTGATTTTGCGGGCCGTCGTGTTGTTGATCGTACCCACGTACCAGTCGGTACCCTTACGCCTGGCGGTGGTGGCGTGCTGACCTACCTCCGCCAGGGGTACCTTGGTTTCGTCCCAGCTGGTGGGTACTTTTTGTAAAAACTCAAAGCCCGGTTGTTTCAGGTACGCTTCGGGGTAGTCGGCGGCCATTGCCAGGTAGCTTTCCAGCACTACGTACATGGCTAGCATGTGAGCGCGGGTTCCGGCCATCAGCGGACGAGTAAACTGCGTTTTGAAATCCTCCGAAGGTACCGCCCGAAAACCGCCCAGGTGGTAGTCGGTCGAGCCGGCCAGTCCCCGCGTGAAGGGCATGTCTATATCGTGGTCGGGACTCAGGCCCTTAGGATTCCACTTGTTTACTTCATAATTATAGGTACCCTCCCGGGTCAGTTCGTTGGGGAAAGTGCGGCTCAGTCCCGTGGGTTTGAACGAGCCGTGAAACTGAATGAACAGCTTATGCCGGGCGGCGGCTTGCAGGATTTCTTCCTGCATGTTGACCATCTCCTGATCGTCGCGATCCATGAAATCCACCATCATACCCTTGATGCCCCACTTCTCAAATTGCGTGAAAGCGGCTTCCAATTGCTGGTATATCGCCTCCCAGTGAACCCAGACGTGGATGCCCACACCTCGCTGCTTGGCGTAGTCGCAGACCTGCTGCATATCCAGCGTGGCCACGGTTTTGGTCACATCTGTATTGGGCCCGATTACCCCGTAGCCCGCCGCGTCACTCACGTACCATGGAAAACCGCCGTAACCAATCACCGAATGGTACTCGATGCCATTGGCGGCGCAGAAGTCGATGTAGTATTTGTTGGTAGCGAAGTTGATGCCCGGCGCAAAGGTTGTGTCGGGCGTGATGTCGCCATTCCACCAGTGGAAGGACGTTTTGCCGGGTTTCAGCCACGAAAAATCCATTTTGATTTTCGAGTCGGCCAGCGCCGTAATCATGTTGGATTCCATCAGTTCGCCGATGCGGTCGCTGATCATCATCACCCGCCACGGACTTTTATGGGGTAGGGTCGCTTTGACTTTGATTTCGTTTTGCCCCGGCAGCGGCGATAGCTGCGTGACAAGGTACCCCTCTTTTTTCTTCAGATACATCCCCGCGTAGTTTCGCAAGTTGGCCTCGGTGATGGCCATGTACACTTTATTCGGAAACTCGAACAGCGCGGGCATATCCATGAGCGTGTCGCTGCGGACTTCGCTCAGCGGCATTTTTCGGTAGTAGCCCTCGTGCGAACTGGTGTAGGTACCCAGCAGCATGGCGCGGATTTTGGGATTGCCCTTGATATTGAAGATACTCCGCTCCTCCGTCATTTCGTAGGAAGCCCAGTTGCTCTGGGGCGGAAATTCATAGCGAAACGCCACGCCCTCGTTGAACACCCGTACCACCAGATCGACCTGCCGCCCCGCGCCCGACCGCTCCGTGAGCGGAATGGAAATAGCTTTACTATAACTGAACACGTACTTCACTTTGCCCACCACCAGATCGTAGTTTTCCTCGGCGTTCCAGTAGGTGGGGGTACCCATCCGGAGTTTTTCGCCAAAGGTACCCCCCTCCTTGAAATCCATCCCCAGCGTCGATTCGCCGATGAGTTCGGTGCCTTTATACGTGACTTTATAGGTAGGTACCTCCCGGGTAAGGTTGAACGAAAAGGTGATATTCCCGTTGGGAGATTTTAGCTGGATTTCCTTTTGGGCGAAAATGGTGTGGGAAGAAAGGAGGAGGGAGAAAAGGAATAGGAAAAGTATTATTTTGCGCATTTGGGATAAAAAATAATTGGAGTGGGTAGGTTCGATTGGTCGCAAATTTGCGGCTTTCTCATTTACTTACCTAGTTCTGTACAACAGATCTTTCCGCATCACTACAAACTCCAACGCTGTTTTCGGCAACCCAAACCGCTCGTCGCCCATCGGAAAAGGGCGCGTTTCGCCCGTGAGGGTGTAGCCGCGCCGCTCGTACCAGGCGATGAGTTCAGCGCGTTGGGAGATTACCGTCATCTCCACGACCCGGCAGCCGAGTTGGCGGGCGTAGGCCTCGGCTCCGGCCAACAGGTACCTGCCGATGCCCTGCGCCTGGATTTCCGGCGAAACGGTCAACATCCCGAGGTACATCAGGCCGTCCTTTTTTTCGAGATAGACACAGCCGATGAGCTCGTGGGTCGTTTCGTCGCGGTGAAGCAGGATAGTAGTATCCGGCTTAGCGATGGTTTCGGACAGGCTTTCTTCGCTGGTCCGGATACCGCCGAGCAGGTCGGCCTCGGTGGTCCAGCCTTTGCGGGAGCTATCGCCCCGGTAGGCGCTGTTGACGAGGGCCGTCAGTTCGGGTAGGTCGGTGGGGGTAGCGGGCAAAAGTTTCAAGGTTTACTAAACAATTAACGTGTTTCTGACTATACAGTTTGCAAAAGTATGGTCAAAATCCCGTTAATCATTTACTTTCTCCACCTCTCCTTACGACTTGAAAGCCGTAATTTCTACACCGTAGAAAGTCCAGGTGGAGGTGGGTTGGTTGGGCTTCCAGGTAGGTCGCAGCAGCAAAAACTGGTTACGGATGGGACTGGGAGAGACGAAGAATTGCAACACTTTGTCGCCCTTCTGGCTGCTGCCGAAAGAATGGTCGATGGCAGTGAGTACGCCGTTCATGTACCCGACCAGCGTCAGGTGCCACTGCTCGGGCGGGCCTGTCAAGTTGGGCAGGTTGATATGAAATTCGACCAGATACGCTGTCTTGGTGTCTTCGGTTTCAAACTCCACCTGCATGGTGCCATTCGAGCCGGCCCATTGACCATTCGGCTGCTGTTGAGAGCCAAAGAGTACCATATTTTTATTTTTTCCGGCAGGACTTTCGGTCAATACCATGCTCGCCTGAAAAAAACTCAGATGTGATTTCAACTTTCCCTGCGGCGTACCAGGCGTCAGTGAAACACCCTGGTTTACATATACCAATGGCCCCTTTATGACTTCTCTGGCTTCGAGCGCAAATTTTCTGGCAACTGCAGACCGGATAGTCATCGACTTGGTATAGGGCCTGGGCAAGGAGGAAAGTCCGATATTTTTCAGAAAGGATTGCTTCAAATCGCTTACTTTTTCCAGCGTTTCCATAGGAATGATCGTTTAGGGGATGAAGGAGAAACCAGCGACAAACGGGCTGGCGAGTGAATAGTACAAATATACCCTTGCTTACCTTATTCAGGGCACCGTTCAATAAGTAGTCCTCTACTGATCAGCCTGAATGGGCTTAGTGGGCTCGGATCAGAAAATCTGCCGGTCCAGAGTGCACCCCGTACTGTTACTCCCTTCCCAAACTCCCCTCCACCACGCCACGCCACATTTCCATCAAAGCCGATACATCTTCCTGGCTCATGCCTGAAGTACTGATTGGCTCGTGCACGATGGCGCGCACCACGCCTGGACGCACGCGCAGGGGCGTTTCGTCGGGGAGTAATTTGTGATTGGTGTGTAGCGTGACGGGCACGAGGGGTACCTGTTGCTGAATCGCCATGATGAACGCGCCTTTTTGTAAGGGTAGGTGCAGATGCGGCGGATTTTGGGTGGCGATTCCGCCCTCGGGGAACACCATTACGCTGCGGCCCGAGGCCAGGGTTTTGATGGATTTGTTGAGCGAGTACGCCCGGCTGTGCCCCTTCTCCCGATCGACCTGAATGTGCAATTTGGCGAACATATAGCCGAACAGGGGTACCTTCTTCACGCCGTGCTTGCCGACAAAAGCGAAGTAGTTGTCCAGAATAACGCCCATAGTAGCAATGTCCAGGTACGAAAAATGATTAGCACAAAACACGTAGGTACCCCGCGGTGCGGGCCGGAACCGGTACTCTACCCTAAACCGAATACCCGCTAGGGGAAAGAACAGCTTGCCCCAGAGCCGGTTAATAAAATGAGCATACGGTTTCCATTCTTCTTTTTGCAAAAAAAGGTAGGTAAAGGGAAACAGCAGCAAAAACAATGTGACGAACCAGAAAACGCACCAAACCGTATAAAGCAGTAAAAGAACACGCATAGCTCTTACCCTAAATCCACGCGATTGGAAAACTCGTCCTTCAACCGCTGGTCGTGGGTGACGACAATCAGGCTGGCGCCGATGGATTGGGATTGTTCTTTGAGGAGGGTTACTACCTTGCGGCAATTAATATCGTCGAGGCTGGCAGTGGGCTCGTCGGCCAGTATCACGGCTGGTTCGTTCATCAGCGACCGGGCGATACTGGCCCGCTGCTGCTCGCCCTGGCTCAGCTGATGGGGCTTTTTGAACAAATGCTCGCTGAACCCCAGCTGATTGGCCAGGTAGGCGGCCTTGTCTTTGTCCTGCTTTTTGTTGCCCAGGTAATTGGCTAGCAGGATATTGTCCAGCACCGACAGCGAACTTACAAAGTGCGCCCGCTGGTAAATGATCCCCAACTCCTGCGCCCGAACGCGGGCGGTTTGCCCGGCGGAAAGTTGCCGCAGCGATTGCCCGTTTAAGTTGATTTCGCCGGACTCGGGTTTTAGCAACAGAGCCAGCAGGTGCAGCAGGGTAGTTTTGCCGCTGCCCGATTGGCCCAGGATGAGCAGGGTTTCGCGGTCGTCGCAACGCAAGTCGGGGAAAGCGAATTTTTTGAGCGGGGAATACGCAAACGTGAGGTTGTGGCTGGAGAACATGAGGCAGCAAAAAAACTTTTCCGGTAAAAATAGCGAAATTTAGGCGCGGGGCGGTAATTTTTGCCGATACAAAGCGCGGGTGGGTTAGTCCGCTTCGTTAGTAGGACGAACCTGCCACGAAACCCTTAGTTTGCAAGCGGGAACAAAAATGAAAAAAACATGAAAGCCATTGCTTTACTTTGCGGGTTGATTCTGGGGGCTGGCGCTGCCAACGCCCAATCCCAAACCGCTATGCAGACGACTATCGAAGAAGTACGCCGCCAGTATGCACCCGACCGCCGGGTGGCTATTTTTCAGGTCGAAGCCGACGCCCAGGGTACCCTTAGCGGGAAGACGAATCTACCAGAAGCCAAAATGGCGTTACTTGAAAAACTTAAAAACAAAGGTACCCCCTACACCGACAGCATTCAGAGCCTGCCCGCCGCTGTGCTGGGCGAACAAACCTACGGTGTGGTGACTATTTCGGTGGCCAACATCCGATCTCAACCCCGCGATGCCGCCGAACTGGCCACTCAGGCACTGCTGGGTATGCCGCTGCACGTGCTGGACAAAGACCGGGGCTGGTACCTGGTGCAAACGCCCGATCACTACATTGCCTGGGTGGATTGGGGAGGGCTGCAACGCATGAATAAGGTAGAGTTTGAAGCCTGGGAAGCCGCCGAAAAGATCATCGTACTTACACCTTATACCTTTTCCTACGAAAAAACCGACGCGCAGGGCCAGACCGTTTCGGATCTGGTGGCGGGCGATCAGCTACACCTGTTAGAAGAATCAGCGGAATTTTATCACGTCAGGTACCCCGACGGCCGCACGGCCTACGTGGCAAAAATTGACGCTCAGCCTTACAAAAAATGGCTGGAATCACTCGCGATTTCCGAAGAAAAGCTGGTCAACACTGCCAAACGCATGATGGGCCTCCCCTACCTCTGGGGCGGCACATCGTATAAGGGCGTGGACTGTAGTGGCTTTACCAAGACCATCTATTATCTCAATGGCTGGGTGCTGCCGCGCGATGCCTCTCAACAGGTCGATACAGGCGAGTTGATCGACACCAATTCCGGATTCTCTCAACTGCGACCCGGCGATTTGCTGTTTTTTGGCACCAAAGCCAATGAACAGACGAATGAGAAGGTGACACACGTAGGAATGTGGGTGGGTAACGACGAGTTCATTCATGCCTCCGGTAAGGTTCGCATCAGCAGCATGAACGCCGAAGCACCCCACTATGATGAATATGAGAAAAACCGTTTTCTGCGCGCCAAGCGCCTGCTCGGCAGTTCACAGGGCGTACAGCGTTTGAAGCCCGAGCTTAACTGACCAAATAGTTTGACACGCCTGAAACTTGCTCTCCGAAAACGATATGTTACCGAAAAGGTATCCTACGCGGCGGTGCCTTTAGGGACAAATTACCGCCTAGGGGCAAATAAAGTTTTGATAATAACGTTCATTTGAAGAAATACCCCGAACCAAACCATCAACTTGTCTATTTTTGCCGCTCAACGGCACCGATCGTATGAATACTTTTTTTGAAAAAAACCGAAAGCTGGGGATCTGGGGCGTGGTGCTGGCCGCGCTCGTGCTGGGAGCGAGAGAGGAAGCCCGGGCGCAGTTCAAAAGTAGTAATTTTGTCCCCTATTCGAGTGTTTCGTTGGGCATAGGTACCTCAAGCTACTACGGCGACATGGCCTCTTACAGACGTCCTTTGGCCTCTACGTTTGGCATGTTACGGTGGAGCGCTACAGCCAATTACACCCGCCACTTTACCCCTCGATTTGGCGCCAGGGCCTCGTTTACCTGGGCGCGTATCACGGGGGACGATTTCAAAATGCAACAAGGCGCCCGGGCAGTACCCGACTTGTTTGCACGAAACCTGCATTTTCGTAATGACCTGAAAGAATTTGCCCTGACGGGAATATTCAAAATTATCCCCGACAGCCGCAGCTACGACCGCCGTCCGCAGTTTAGTCCGTACCTTTTTGCGGGGATAGCCGCTGTCGCGCACAACCCCGTAGCGCGGGTTCCCGACCTCGATGGCGACCGCTGGGTAAAGTTGCAGCCGCTAGGCACTGAGGGCCAGGGTAGCCCCGGCTACGCTAAGCCCTACTCGCTGGTTCAGCTGGCCATTCCCTTTGGGCTGGGACTGCGCTACAAAATAAACGCCCGCTTTGATGTAGGGGCCGAACTGGGCTTCCGCTTCACTTCGACGGACTACCTCGACGACGTAGCCAACAATTACCCCGATCCCAATGTGCTGAAAGATGATCTGGCACGGGCGATGTCGAACCGTTCGGCTGAGCCCACTGCCGCACGTAAAGGGGGCGACCGCACGGCAGGGCTGCAGAAATTTTTGGCCGAGCGCTACCAGATCGATCCGGGTGTCGATCCCTTCGTAGCGATCCAACAAACCGATTACGCCAGCCCTGGCACCCCCCGAGGTTCCAACCCCATACGCAACGACACCTACATGACGGGGACTGTCCATATTACGTATATTCTGGGTGACCCCATTAAATGCCCACCGTTGAAATGAGTGGACGATTGTTAAGTGCACAGAGTACAGCGGACGGCGGACGATTTCCGCCCAGGCGAGCTACACTGCTAGGTAGTTTTGCGGGAAGTGTATTGGCTTTGCTACTCACGGGATCTGTAGGTATTGCCCAAAAGATCGAGATCGGAGCCAGTGTCGGGGCCTTCAACTACAAAGGCGATCTTGCGCCTGCTCTCAACCCCCGTTTTTTTCGGCCGGGGGGTAGCCTGTTTTTCCGCTACAACGCGAGCCGCTCAGTGACCTTCCGGGCCGAAATGCTACTGGGCAGTATCACGGGCAATGACGCCTACAGCAAAGACCCTTTCCAGAAAGTCCGTAACCTTTCCTTCCGTACGAAACTGTCGGAGGCAAGCCTCGTCACTGAATACAATTTCCTCAACTACCAGGATAGGCGCTTTGCCCTTAACTGGACTCCTTACGTGTTTGCCGGGCTTGGGTACTCCCGCTTCGATCCTAATCCGCGAACAGCCAACTACCCCACCAAGGGGTGGGTAATTCCCTATGGCGTAGGTGTGAAATACCAGATTAACCGCCCCTGGAACATTGGGCTGGAGTTCGGCACCCGCAAAACCTTCACCGATTATTTGGACAACCTGGGCGGGCCGCCCATCTCGACTAATAAACTGGATCAGGGCGATCCCACTACGAAAGATACCTATTATTACCTGGGATTTTCGGTCAGCTACACGTTCTACCGAATTATTTGTCCTGACTAGCCCTCCTCCCGCCGCATGAATAAAAAAATTCTACACGCAGGCAGTGTTGGCATTCTGGCAGTAGCCGCGTTATTGATTAGATACCGCAGCTATACCAAATCATTCAGCCCAGAGGCGGTCGCTGAATTCGAGCAGGACGGTTTTGCCGTGCATGTGCAGTACTGTCGGCCGGCCCAGAAGAACCGCCTTATTTTTGGACGACAGCAGGACGATGCCCTGGTTCCCTATGGTCGGGTATGGCGTACCGGAGCCAATGAAGCCACACGCGTCACTTTCTCAAAAAGTATCCGGGTTGCCGATACGCCCATTGAAGCAGGCACCTACTCACTGTGGTCCATCCCGGGCCCAGCCCGCTGGCAGATTGTACTTAACCAAGAAACTGGTCAATGGGGTACTCAGTATAACGACGGACTGGATGTCGCCCGCGTAGAGGTACCCATTCGGGTACAGCCGGAAGCCGTTGAAAACTTTAAAATTTATTTTGAAGACAAACCCGATGGGGCCGAAATGATCCTGAGCTGGGCACATACTGAAGCCGTTGTCCCCATCCATCCCGACTGAACAACCTCCCCCTCCTGCTATCCTTTTCTCCCTCTATTTCCCATGTTTGTCAAAGCCTTTGAAAAAGTAGATCAGTTCACCCGCCCCATCCACTTCATAGCCCGGTACTACGGCGGCGACGAGATCGTCCCCGGATCGGCCACTTTATTTTTTGTCAATGAGTTAGGAGTCGCGGTTACGTGCCGTCACGTGGCCGAACAAATCATCAGGGGCGACGCTTTCTATGCCCATTTTCTGAAATTCAAAGCCGATCTGCGTCGTTTTGAAAATGATAAAAATTTTGCCCTACATCGCCGTCGGCTCGAAGACCACTACAAGATCACCAAGGAAACCACGATACGCCTGCGCTCGAACTTTGTCAACAGCATAACGGGGTTCAGCGGCCTCACCACGCATCTGCATCCCACTCAGGACCTGGCCATCATCGAGTTTGAGGGATTTACCACCCGGCATTACCAAAGCCATGCGTACTTTCTGCGAGATACCAGCACAATCCGGCAGGGACGCTCATTGTGTCGACTCGGCTACCCCTTCCCTGAATTCACCAACTACCGCTATAACAAGGAAATTGACGATATCGAATGGACTTCCGAAGGCCGCTTAAATACGCCCAGTTTTCCCATTGATGGGATTATAACGCGTCAGATTGGTGACCCCGCCACTAACCAGGTGGTGGGTCTGGAACTCAGTACGCCCGGCCTCCGAGGCCAAAGCGGCGGCCCTCTCTTTGACACCCACGGTATCGTATACGGCATGCAGAGTGCCACCCGCCACCTACATTTGGGTTTTGATCAAATCAACCGTGAAGTAACCATCGATGGTAAAAAGCAGCGGGTTTCCAATTATCCGTTTCTTAATGTCGGCCAATGCGTCCATGTGGAAGTGATCAAGAGCTTTCTGCGTGAGAAGAGCGTAAAATTCTACGAAGCCGACCCCGAAGCAGGGAACGTTTAGTGTCCGCACTGAGGCGAGCGAATTATTTTGGCCCTGAATTGTTTCCTATACGTGTTAACCGGGATTGGTTTATAATGAAGATCCCCTGATTTTGCTCTTGATTAGTTGTATGAAAGTTCTTCTTATGCCCCGATTCCCCGCTGCGATCCAGTACGCTCTTGTATTCCTTCTTAGCTGCCCCACGCTGGCCCAAGTGCAGCGCCACGCCACCTGGACTCATTCATTTTCAAAAAGTGAGGTGAAGGTGGGGGAAACGGTCGAGCTGATCTTCAAAGCGACGATCACGCCGGGCTGGTACCTTTACTCCTCCGATTTCGACGCCGATCTGGGGCCCACCCTCACTGAAATAACGCTCACGCCCGATGCTTCCTTCGAAAAGGTGGGAAAGCTGAAACCGATCAATCCAAAAAAAAAATACGAGGAGGTCTGGCAGGGCAATGTGACCTACTTTACGGGCAAGGCCGAGTTTCGGCAGACGGTGCGAATTCTGAAAGAAAATCCGACTATTAAGGCTGCCGCTAACTACCAGACCTGCTCGGAAATATCGGGCTTATGTGTGCTGGGCGATAATGACTTTGTTTTCACGGGTTTGAAGGTAGCCGCTGCTACTCAGAAAGTGAATGAAAAGGATGGAGTAGCTGCGTCGACTACGGAAGATAAAGCGCCTCCGGCCACGGGCGAAACATTTGCCGACGCTGTGCAGGAATCTCTGAGCGATTCAACCACGTCTTCGGTTGCGAATGTTGCAGATACCACAGATCAGGTTACCTTATCGTCTTCAGAAACTAGCCTAACGGGTGAGGAAGGCACGGCCGACCGCTCTCTCTGGACGTTTGCCATCGCTGCTTTCCTGGCGGGTTTGGTAGCGTTGTTGACGCCCTGTGTGTTTCCAATTATTCCGATGACGGTGAGTTTTTTCACTAAACAAAAGGGCGGCAAGACCAAAGCGCTGGTCTACGGACTGTCTATTATCCTTATTTATACGCTGATCGGCACCTTCGTGTCCCGGATCAACGGTCCCGCCTTTGCCAACTTCCTCAGCACGCACTGGCTTCCTAATCTGCTGTTTTTTGCCATATTTTTTCTCTTCGGTCTTTCGTTTCTGGGCCTGTTTGAAATCGTTTTACCGAGTTCCCTGGTCAATAAAATGGACGAGAAAGCCGATCAGGGGGGATACCTGGGCGTATTCTTCATGGCTTTTACGCTGGTACTTGTTTCTTTTTCCTGCACGGGACCCATCGTGGGCAGCCTGCTGGTGGCCTCGGCGGGTGGAGAGGTGCTCAAACCCATTGTGGGGATGGTGGCGTTTTCGTCGGCATTTGCCATCCCTTTCACGCTGTTTGCGCTTTTTCCACAATGGCTCAAGAGCCTGCCCAAGTCGGGCGGCTGGCTCAATACTGTCAAGGTGGTGCTGGGTTTTTTGGAACTGGCGCTAGCCCTCAAATTCCTTAGCATCGCCGATCAGGTGTATCACTGGCGATTGCTCGATCGGGAGATATACCTGGCCTTCTGGATTGTTATTTTTGCCATGTTGGGTGCCTATTTGCTGGGTAAAATCCGTACCCCGCACGACTCGCCCTTGGACGTCGTCAGCGTGCCCCGCATTTTGTTGGCGATAGCGACCTTCACTTTTGTGGTATACATGATTCCTGGGATGTGGGGTGCGCCGCTCAAAGCCCTGGCGGGCTACCTACCCCCGCAAGCTACCCATGATTTCGATCTAAGCCGCCGCGCCGCTGGCTCGACTACCGTATCTACTCTCAGCGAGACGCCTAAGTACAATAATCTGTTTGACCTACCCCACGAACTGGAAGGTTTCTTCGACTACGAGCAGGCGCTGGCCTACGCCAAAAAAGTAAACAAGCCCGTCTTCGTTGATTTCACGGGCCACGGATGTGTCAACTGCCGCGAAATGGAAGCCCGCGTGTGGTCAGATCCGGCCGTGCTGCAACGGCTGCGCAATGATTTCGTCATCGCGGCCTTATACGTGGATGACAAAACGGAACTACCCGAAAGCGAGTGGTACACCTCGCCCTATGACCAGCGTACAAAAAAAACCATCGGTGCTCAGAACGCTGACCTGCAGATTACGAAATTCAACAACAACGCCCAGCCCCACTACGTGCTGCTGAGTCCTGAAGGTACCCTGCTGGTATCCCCTAAGAACTATGACCTTGATCCGGAACACTTCTTAGCCTTCCTGGAAAGCGGAAAGGCTAAGATGTGAGACTTCCCAATAAGCACAAACCACAAAAAAGGCTTCGTCATGAACGAAGCCTTTTTTGTTTAGAGAAGTCGGGAGCAAAAAGAACTTACCTTCCCAGCGTCTTGATCAACATGCCTTTTGTAACGGGGGCTCTCAATTCCATTCCGTTCAGGACAGAGAGTTCTTTCATTTTGTCCGAGGGCATCTTGTAATCCTGCAGGGCACTCTCCAAGGTACCATCCCGTTGCACCGATTTGATCTGGATGCGATCCGGCTGACGGTTGAGTTTTTCGCGGTCGGTCAGGCTGCGGAAGCCCTCGGCCACGCCCTTGAAATCGGACAGATAGCGGTTGAAGGTGGCCACATAGCTCATGCCGTGAATAGCATATATGTTGCCGCCATACTGAATAAACCACGTAATCACCTGCACGGTATTCTCAGCGGTTTGCTGTTGTTGAGGTTGTCCTTGCTGCTGTTGTTGGGGTGCCGGACGGGACACTACCACTAGGGCCGAATTGCCATTGATGGTTGTTTTATCGCTTTCTGTAGGCTCCAGCCCCATTCCCTTCAGGGTAGCTTGAGCGGCTTCATCCAGCGAATTGCCCTGCGCCAAAGTAAAGATCATGACCGCTTTCCCATCCTTAGGGGCCATCTGAAACTGGACGGGTGAGTTCTCGGACTGCCAGCCCCTTGGGACTGGAAACTGGAATTTGAGCACGGGATGGTAGAACATATTGTCTTCGACAAAACCCTGCTTGGGATCTTCTCCGTAAATAATACCGTCGATGCGGCGCAGGTACTCGTTGCGATCTACCTCGTATTTTCCCGGATTCGCCTTCTGGTATTCAGTAGCAAGAGCATCCACTTTTTTTTGCCGGTTTCCCGGATCGGGGTGCGTAGACTGAAAAGTGGGGATAATCTGTCCTTTCTCCTCCGATATTTTTTTCAGGGTACCAAAGAAGTCGGCCATTTGGTGGGCGTCATAGCCAATCTTACTAGAATAGCCTACCCCTATCTCATCCGATTCGGTTTCATGGGCACGGCTGTAGCTCAGCATCAGGGCACCCACACCCTGCTGAATGACCTCGCCCAACTGCGGTAGCGCAATGGCCCCCGCAATCGCCCCCAGCTGTCCAAACAGTTGACTAGTCTGCTGACGGGCGGAGTGACGGGCGGTAATGTGGCCAATCTCGTGGCCCAGTACTCCGGCAAACTCAGCCTCGTTGTTGAAATGAGCCATGATACCCCGCGTAAAGTACACGTATCCCCCCGGCACTGCAAAAGCGTTTACCACCGGCGAATCCACAATAAAAAACTGATAGGGCAGGTCGGGCCGGTGCGAAATGGCTCCCATAGCCTTACCTTTCTGGTTGATAAATGCCTGTAGGTTCTGGTTTTCGTAAAGACCCATCGAGGCCACGATCGAGGGATGGGACTCTTGTCCAATGGCGATCTCCTGCTCTTTGGACATCAAGATAACTTCCCGCTTGCCCGTCACAGGGTTCCGCGAGCAACCGTAGAAAGACGAAATTCCCACAATCAGGAAGATGTAGGAAAATAGTTTTTTTATTCTCATCAGTGCAACAAGTTAAGGTTGAAAATAAAGGAAACGTAGCAGTATAAACGTTTTGACTTGGTAATTAAATAACTGTGCCAGGCATTGCTGCCACAACCCGCCCGGCACTACTCGATACTATCCAAAAGTTTTTTCACTACACCGTCCATCGCTTTGTTATCCAACCAGCGCACTACCATCACCACATCATTTTCGGGGTCTACATACACCATATTGGTACCGTTGCCGATGTGCACAAAGGCCGTAACGGGGGCACTCGGTAGGTATGCGTGGTCGGGATTTAGGAAAAAATTCATGTGTCCGTAGGTCGGCTGCGCGGGGGTAGGTGTTGTCGCCTGTTTGATCCAGTTTTCTGAGATCAATTGTTGTCCGTTCCATTTCCCCTTGTGCATCGTCAGCAAGCCGAAACGGGCCATATCGTAGGCGTTGATGAACATTCCGCCGCCCCAGTGCCCGCCACCGCTAACCGCCTGCACGGCCTGCCCATCCAGCACGATCCACGAATTGCGGTAGCCCGTCCACCGCCAGGTGTTGGAAGCACCAATCGGGTCCATGATGTACTCACGCAATATCTGTGGCAAGGGCCGCCGCCACACGCTGGTGGCGGCCAGAGCCAGGGCGTTCACCCGCACATCGTTATACTCGTACACGCTGCCCGGCTTGTTCCGGGGGCGGGTCTGCCATTCGGCGGCATTGGCCGCAGGGCGGTCGGCCCAGTCGGGCTTGCCCCACAGGGTACCTTCCCAGTCGCTCGTTTGGCGCAGCATCACATCCCAGGTTAGGGTACGATTATGCGGCGTATCAAAAGGTCGCAGGAGTTCGGGGGTGCCGAACTGCTCGGCGGGCCGATTGATTTGCGCGGGATTATAGAGCTCGATTGGTGGCACATAGGCCGCTACGGTATCCTGCACACTACGAATCAGTCCGCGATCCACGGCCAGGCCCACTACGGTGGACAGAAAACTCTTGGTCACGCTGTGGGTCATGTCGGGGCGGATGGGTTCGCCCCACTCGGCCACC
>JBBRDE010000094.1:0-18078 GCA_038204185.1 Cytophagales bacterium | reverse complement strand
GAAACGGCAGCTCCCGCCGAAGCACCTGCTAAGGCAGAAGCTCCCGTAGCGGAAGAAACTCAGCCGGTTGCCGAGAAAGTTGAGGAAGCTCCCGTAGCGGAAGAAACTCAGCCGGTTGCCGAGAAAGTTGAGGAGGCTCCTGAAGCTGATGCAACCGCCCCAACTGCCGAATCAGTAGAGGCACCAGTAGCCGAAGAAGAAAAAGCTGCTGACGAGAATACCAAATCTGACGAGAAGAAAGCTTAGACGTATTTGTTGGTTCGAGTTAGTGCCCTTGAAATTCATGCATGAGTCTGTCGGTTTTCCGTACAGACTCATGTTGTTTAGTAAGAACCTACCCACATACCTGATTCAAACCGCTTAACCAGATCATACCGTGACACAGGCAGATTGCTACTTGTTGGGATATATTGTAAAAACGCATGGTACCAAAGGCCAGGTGATTTTTCACTTGGATGTCGACTATCCCGAAGACTATGAAGAGATGGAGTCTGTGTTCGCCGAAGTGCGAGGCGAGTTGATTCCCTACTTTATCGAACTTTTTAATTTGCAGAAACAAAGCCGGGTCATTGTGCAGCTAGAAGGTGTAGATACCATGGAAAAGGCACAAGCGTTGGTAGGTACTTCGCTTTTCATGCCCTTAGAGGCCCTGGATGAATTAGAGGAGGGACAATTTTACTACCATGAGATTCAGGGGTTCGAAATCCTGGACAAAAACCTGGGGAAACTCGGTGTTGTTCGGGAAGTATATTCGGTGGCTACCCAGAACCTGATCGCCTTTGACTACGAAGGGACCGAAGTACTAATACCCATCACGGATGAAATAGTCCTGGAAGCCGACCGGACCACCAAACAGTTGCGAGTCGAGCTACCTGATGGGCTACTGGAGGTGTATACTGAAGCTAATAAAAGCGAACCACAGCAAGACGATAATGAGGATTGATATCATTTCAGTGGTGCCGAAATTGATGGAGAGCTTCTTCGCTCACTCCATTCTGAAAAGAGCAGAAAGCAAAGGATTGGCTGAAATTCACTTGCATGATCTGCGGACTTATGCCCAAGGAAAAAACCGGCAGGTAGACGACTATGCCTTCGGGGGCGGAGCGGGGATGGTGTTACAAATAGAGCCCATCGCCCGCTGTATCCGTGCTTTACTATCCGAACGCCATTACGATGAAATTATTTATCTGACCCCCGACGGAGAGCGGCTTGAGCAGCGGGCCGTCAATCATTTATCCCTTCAGACCAATCTTTTATTGTTGTGCGGGCATTACAAGGGCGTCGATCAGCGGGTTAGGGATCTTTTTGTCACGAAGGAAATCAGCATCGGCGACTATGTACTTTCCGGAGGTGAACTTGCCGCTGCCGTCCTGGCAGATGCCATTGTTCGACTGGTGCCCGGTGTGCTCAATGACGAAACTTCCGCCCTTACTGATTCGTTTCAGGATAACCTACTGGCTCCTCCCGTATACACTCGTCCTGCTACCTTTGAAGATCATCCGGTACCCGATGTGCTACTTTCGGGGCATGAAGCAAAAATAGACCAATGGAGGCTGGATCAGTCAGTTGAAATAACCCGCAGAAAGCGTCCTGACTTGCTGTAAAAGACGTAAATGCATGTTGTCACCGACCGACTTCATCTTAAAGGTCATTTTAACCCTGTTCGCACACACACTATCCAAAGCTTTTATATAGCAGCTAGAATGAATCAATGAAAAGGCGGGGCTTCATCCATCGGATGAAGCCCCGCCTTTTCATTGAAGCCTGATAGAGATTCTTAAAAATCCAGGTTGCAGTTCAGCCACTCGTCGTCAAACCGGGTGCCGTATTTTCGGTAAAATCCTACGGCTGAGGTGTTCCAGTCCAGTACCTGCCACATTAAGCCGGTGCAGTTCGATTCTTTGGCAGCCCGAATCACCGCATCGAACAGCGTTTTTCCTAAACCATTACCCCGTATCGATTCTGTAATCACGATATCTTCCAGATATAATCGTTTTCCTTTCCAGGTAGAATAGCGGAAATAGTACAGGGCTATTCCTACGGTAACACCGTCAGATTGCGCGATATAGAAATCGTACAGTTTATCGTCGTAATCCTGTTTCATGCGCTCCACCGTATTGGTAACCTGATCGAGGGCCTTTTCGTAAACAGCCAGTTCTTTGACTAACTCAAAAACAGCGGGAATATCTTCGCGGGTACCTGGGCGGGTTGTTATGTTCATATGCTTGTATTTGTGAATAAGGGATTGCGGGAACGATAGAATAAGTACGATACTCCCGTATTCTATCATTCACGCAATCAAAATTGTTATTGGAAGTGGACGTAACTCTCCCATTTAGCCAATACCTGCATGAAGTCTTCGGGTAGCTCGGTGTCAAATTGCATGAATTCTCGGGTCTTCGGGTGGATAATACCCAACGATTTGGCGTGTAGGGCCTGACGAGGAATAATTTTGAAACAATTTTCCACAAAGGCTTTGTAGCTCCCGCTGATGGTACCCCGACGGATACAATCTCCCCCATATACGCTATCGTTGAAAATGGGATGGCCGAGGTACTTCATGTGGGCGCGGATCTGGTGCGTGCGCCCGGTTTCGAGGGTACATTTCACCAAGGAAACGTACCGCATATTTTTCAGTACCTCGTAATGCGTAATGGCCGCCTTGCCCTGACTGCCGTCGGGAAAGATATCCATGACCCGGCGGTCTTTGGCACTACGCCCAATATGCCCTTCAATGGTACCTTTGGGTTCTTTGGGCTCACCCCATACCAGGGCGTAGTAGGTACGCTCGATGGTATGCTCAAAAAATTGTTTGGCCAGGTGGGTCATGCCGTACTCGCTGCGGGCGATGACCAGCAGCCCCGAGGTATCCTTGTCGATGCGGTGTACCAGGCCGGGACGAATATCGCCGTTCCGACCCGTGGGCAGGTGCTGAAAATGGTAGACCAAGGCATTGACGAGGGTACCCGTCCAGTTGCCGAACGCCGGATGCACGACCATCCCGGCGGGTTTGTTCACAATGGTCAGTTCTTCATCCTCATACACAATATCCAACGGAATATTTTCGGGGACGATCTCGGTGTCGCGCGGGGGCTGCGGCAGCGCCAGCACGATCACATCCTCAGGTTTTATTTTATAGCTCGCTTTGGAAGGGGCATCATTCACTTTGATGGCGGCTAGGTCGATGCCGTTCTGAATCTTGGTGCGGGTGGCATTGGGTACGTGCAGGCTCAGGTACTTGTCCAGCCGCATGGGGCTTTGCCCTTTGTCCACCACGATGCGGTAGTGCTCGAAAAGATCTTCTTCCTCATCTATTTCCTGCGTAGCTTCTGACATTTTTTTGAATTATGAGATATGGGGGGTACCCTTTACTTTTGGCAAAATTATCACTTTTTACGTGGACTTACTCATTCCTGCCCTTCCAACACCGTTGCAGCCGCTGATCGATGAGATCACGCAGCAGGCCGGAATACAGCTATACCTCAAACGGGACGATCTTATTCATCCTACGGTTTCGGGTAACAAATGGCGTAAATTGAAATTTATTTTGCAGGATGCTGCGGATAAAGGATACGGTTCTTTGTTGACTTTCGGGGGGGCGCGATCCAATCATTTGTATGCTACGGCCGCGGCTGGTGCAATGCTTGGAATGGACACAATCGGAATCGTACGGGGTGAGGAGTATGCTGATAAGCGTACTGAAACGCTTGATTTCTGCCGGACGCAGGGTATGCATCTTCATGCTATCAGCCGGGAAGAATACCGACACCGTGATGATCCCGGGTACCTTGAAGCACTGAAAGACACCTACCCTGATGCTTACGTCATTCCCGAAGGGGGTACTGCTGCGTTGGCTTTGCCGGGGGTAAGCGAGCTGGTACTGGAAACCGAAACCCAACTGGGCTTCAAACCCAACTACTATGCTGTCGCTGCCGGAACTGGCGGGACCGCGGCCGGACTCCTAGAGGCCTCCGCGCCCACCTTAGCGTTTTCGGCGTTAAAAAATGGTGGTTTTTTAAAAAATGATATCCTGGATTTGGTCAATAAAGTAGATACCGAGCACTACTTACAACTTTTTACCGATTACCATTTCGGGGGCTACGCGCGTCACAAACCTGAATTATTGACTTTCATGCACGATTTTGAACAAAAGCATGGGGTACCTTTGGAACACGTGTACACGGGAAAGATGCTTTTCGGGTTATATGATCTGATGAAAAAAGGATTTTTCCAGAAAGAAGAAACCGTGGTGGCGATTCATACCGGAGGCTTGCAGGGGCGTAGCCATGTAAGCTAAAAAAAGCCGCCAAGTCAAAGACCGGCGGCTCATTTTAGAAGAGCTTTACAAAGCTTTTTTTTATCCTACGCTACCTTCCAGGCTGATCGCCAGCAGTTTTTGCGCTTCAACGGCAAATTCCATGGGCAGCTGGTTGAGTACTTCCTTGGCGTAGCCGTTCACAATGAGGGCCACGGCCTGCTCGGTACCAATTCCGCGCTGATTGCAGTAGAACAGAATATCTTCTCCGATTTTTGAGGTAGTAGCTTCGTGTTCTACCGTGGCCGTCGGGTTACTCACTTCTATATAGGGGAATGTGTGCGCGCCGCAACGGTCGCCCAGCAGCAGCGAGTCGCACTGCGAGAAGTTACGGGCGTTGTCGGCCCGCTTCATCACTTCCACCAGGCCCCGGTAGGAGTTCTGGCTTTTACCGGCAGAAATTCCCTTGGAGACAATCCGACTCTTAGTGTTTTTGCCAATGTGAATCATTTTGGTACCTGTATCGGCCTGCTGCATGTTGTTGGTCACAGCTACGGAATAAAACTCTCCAATGGAGTTATCGCCTTTCAGAATCACCGAGGGGTACTTCCAGGTAATGGCTGATCCGGTTTCCACCTGCGTCCAGGAAATTTTAGAATTTGCTCCGTCGCACAGGCCGCGCTTAGTTACGAAATTATAAATTCCGCCTTTGCCTTCTTTATCGCCAGGGTACCAGTTCTGTACGGTCGAGTATTTTACCTCCGCGCCTTCGTGGGTGAATATCTCCACGACCGCCGCGTGTAGCTGATTCTCGTCGCGCATCGGGGCGGTGCAGCCTTCGAGGTAGCTCACATAGCTGCCTTCGTCGGCAATGATGAGCGTGCGCTCATACTGCCCCGTTCCGGCGGCATTGATCCGGAAATAGGTCGAAAGCTCCATGGGGCAACGAACCCCTTTGGGAATATACACAAACGAACCATCGGTGAAAACCGCCGAGTTGAGGCCCGCGTAAAAATTATCTTTGGGGGGTACCACCGAACCCAGGTACTTTTTAACAAGATCGGGATGTTCCTTGATGGCTTCTGAAATGGAGCAGAAAATAATCCCTTTTTCTCGGAGTGAATCCTTGAAGGTTGTAAAAACCGATTCAGAATCCATAACCGCGTCAACGGCCACATTGGAGATACGCTTCTGCTCATTCAGCGAAATCCCCAGCCGCTCAAACGTGTCACGGAGTTCGGGGTCGATGTCATCCAGACTATCGACCTGCTTTTTCTTTTTGGGGGCCGAGTAGAACTTGATGGTCTGCAGGTCAATGGGGGGATAATGTACATTGGCCCAGATAGGTTCGGTCATTTTAAGCCAGGTCCGATACCCTTTCAAACGCCATTCCAACATCCACTCGGGCTCGTTCTTCTTGGCCGAAATAAACCGAATAATATCTTCATTGAGTCCGGGAGGGGCTTCATCGGCTTCAATATCCGTTACAAAACCGTACTTATATTCAGAACTGGTGATTTCTTCTAATAATGCTGCTTCTGTGCTCATAGTACTGTACTTAACCTTTCATGAGTATACTATCAACCTAACACCTCTAAGCGGAGTTGAGTTTGGTATTCAGACAAAAATATAGAAAAATTCTAAATAAGCCAGTATTCGCACCCTGAGAAGGGTCAGAATACGACCCTGGCTAACGCCAAAGGCGCGAATTGTGCGCGTACTAAGGGTTTTTGGCCAGCTACTGTGCCGCAGGTACCTGTTTTTCTACGCGGCCTCAATAGTAGGTCCCTTTGCTTAGATACTCTACCACATAGTCCTCAATCCCTTCTTCCAGTGAATGAAAAGGTTGGGTGTAGCCAATGGAGCGTAACTTGTCCATCGACGCTTCGGTGAAGTACTGGTACTTATCGCGGATGTCGGCGGGGGTGTCGATGAATTCAATCACGGGCTCGATCTGCATGGCGTCGAAGGTACTCGTTACCAAATCTTTGAAAGTTCGAGCCTGCCCGCTGCCCAGGTTATAAATGCCCGAATGTTTCCGGTGGTGCATTAGAAAAACACAGACATCCACCACATCCTTCACGTACACAAAATCGCGCATTTGTTCACCATCTTTGAAGTCAGGATGGTGAGACCGGAAAAGTTTCATTTTTCCGGTCTTCTGGATTTGGTGGAAGGCATGAAAGATTACGGAAGCCATGCGGCCCTTGTGGTATTCATTGGGGCCATAGACATTGAAAAATTTCAGACCCGCCCAGAAGAACGGCTTCTTTTCCTGCGCCAGCGCCCAGATATCGAATTCGTTTTTGGAATCGCCGTAGGGATTCAGGGGCTGCAAATCAGGAATGAGCGATTCGTCATCAAGGTACCCCTGCTCGCCCAGGCCGTAGGTAGCCGCCGACGATGCATATACCAGCGGAATCTGGTAGGCTACGCAGCGGTTCCAGATTTCCTTGGAATACTGCACGTTGAGTTCTTCAAAGATAGCGCGGTCGAATTCCGTCGTGTCCGTGCGGGCCCCAATGTGGAA
This sequence comes from Cytophagales bacterium, assembly GCA_038204185.1. Classification (GTDB taxonomy): domain Bacteria; phylum Bacteroidota; class Bacteroidia; order Cytophagales; family Spirosomataceae; genus Salmonirosea. The sequence continues at coordinate 11,293 of JBBRDE010000094.1, read as the reverse complement.
AATAAATTCGACTTCCTCCTGATTCTCATCCAGCCAGTCGAAGAATTTGCTGCGCTCGACGCGCTCCTGAACGGTTTTTCTTTCCAGATTGTCCAGCTTTTCGAGCCTGGAAAAATCATCGACGGCAATGATGAAATTAAATCCTTCCTGGTTCAGTTTACTGACCAGGCAGCTTCCGATAAAGCCCGCGGCTCCTGTTACTACGATCACTTTTTTTAGTTGAAAGTTGAAAGTTGAAAGTTGAAAATGGGCTCTTCGAGCTCCATCAAACTTATCTCTTCCAGGTGAAAATTCAGTTTCTTTTTTGAATCACAAAGTAAAGACTTTCTATTGGATGAACAGATTTAATGACTTGAATTCCTGAATCCGTTGAACAAACTGTAATTTTGCATAAAAAATAGAACTGCCTTGCTACCTAAGCGAATGCACTTTCAATTTTCAACTCACAACTGTCAACTAATAAAGTGGTTTACGTCACCCGAAAAGAACATTTTAACGCGGCCCACCGCCTCTATAATCCTACCTGGTCGGAGGAAAGAAACCAGGAGGTGTTTGGTCCCTGTGCCAATATTAATTTTCACGGTCATAATTTCGAACTGATTGTGACCGTGAAAGGTACCCCTGATCCGGAAACGGGTTTTGTGGTTGATCTAAAGGGTTTGGGCGATTTGATTAAAACCAGGGTCATCGACCAGGTGGATCATAAAAACCTGAATCTGGACGTAGAGTTCATGCGGGGAAAAATGGCTTCCTGCGAGATATTCGTAATGGAAATCTGGAATATCCTGGCTCCTGCCGTGACCGTAATGGCCCCCAATGCCCGGTTGCACTACATCAAGCTGGTCGAAACGCCCAAGAATTTTGTGGAATACTACGGCGAATGAAATACTACCTCATTGCCGGAGAGCGGTCGGGCGATCTGCACGGAGCCAATCTGATGAAAGGCATCCGCGCCCACGACCCGGCGGCGGAGTTTCGGGCCTGGGGCGGCGACCTCATGCAGCAGCAGGGTGCTACGCTGGTGACACACTACACCGACATGGCTTTCATGGGATTTCTGGAAGTGTTCAAAAACCTGCCTACCATCCTGGGTTTCCTTAAAAAATGCAAAGCTGATGTGCTGGAATACCAGCCCGATGCTCTAATCCTGATCGACTATCCCGGCTTTAATTTGCGGATGGCCGCATTTGCCAAAAAAAGGGGAATCAAGGCACTTTACTATATCTCGCCGAAGGTGTGGGCCTGGAATCAGAAGCGGGCATTCAAGATAAAAGCCAACGTAGATCGGATGTTCGTGATTTTTCCTTTCGAAGTGGATTTTTATAAAAAATACGGTTATGAGGTAACGTACGTAGGTAATCCACTTATGGATGCGATCCATGATTTTACCCCTGATCCCGATTTTCTCAGTAAAAATAATCTGGAAAATAAAAAGATTATTGCCCTGTTGCCCGGTAGCCGTAAGCAGGAAGTTACGGGTACCTTAGATACCATGCTCAGTATTCAAGCGGACTTTCCTGACTATGAATTTGTCATAGCAGCCGTGAAGAGTTTGCCTGGCTCACTCTACGAAAAATACCAAAACCTACCGAACGTAACTGTCGTGTTTGAAGCTACCTACGATCTGCTTTCAGTAGCGGCGGCGGCCTTGGTTACGTCGGGTACGGCCACGTTGGAAACAGCGCTTTTTTCCGTGCCGGAGGTCGTGTGTTACCGCACTAGTGGCGTATCGTATGCTATCGCCAAAAACCTAATCCGGGTACCCTACATTTCGCTGGTCAATCTGATTATGGAAAAAGAGAGCGTCCGGGAATTGATCCAGAATATTTTTTCTCCCGAACAACTAACCCAGGAGCTGCAGGCCATTCTGCCGGGCAGTTCAAAGAGAGCTTTGATGCTTGACGACTATCGTCAACTTCAAATAAAGGTCGGCGAAGCCGGTGCCTCCCAACGCGCCGGAGCGGCGATGGTGGGGTACCTCAAAGCAGGAAGTGGCAAAACTTGAAGATTTTGTGATTTTAATGAATTGCTTCTGAATAGTGAAGAATTTTTTCCAACTCTCAACCGCCGGGCGGCTCGTCTCAACTCTCCACTCATTTAATAAGGTACCCGGCGCGTTCAATATTCTTCAGCGTCTTGCCCGCGCCCCGTACGACCATGCGCAGTGGGTCCTCCACAGTATGCACATTCAGGTGAGTTTTTTGGGCAAGTCGTTTGTCTAACCCGTGTAATAACGCGCCGCCGCCCGACAGGTACATACCCCGCTGGTAAATATCCCCCGCGAGTTCGGGGGGCATTTCTTCCAGCAGCTTCATCACCGATTCTTCGATTTTCGATAGGGATTTGTCCAGGCAATGGGCAATTTCGGCCTGCGTCACGACGATCTGCTTGGGCATGCCGGTCATCAGGTCGCGGCCCATGACTATGCAGTCGCGTTGTGATTCGGGCAGGTCAGTGAGAGCGGCCCCGACGCTATGCTTGATACGCTCGGCGGTGGGCTGTCCAATCAAAAGATTGTATTCATGGCGGATATACAATTCAATATCGGCATCGAGCGTATTACCAGCAACCCGTACCGATTGATTGCAAATAATACCACTCGAGGCGATCAGGGCAATTTCAGTGGTACCGCCGCCGATGTCCACCACCATGTTACCCTCGGGCTCCTCTACATTAAGACCGATACCTACCGCCGCTGCGATTGGCTCGTGGATCAGGTACAGTTTGCGGGCACCCAGGATTTCGGCAGAATCTTCCACAGCTCGCTTTTCTACTTCGGTGATTCCCGAAGGGATGCACACGACCATGCGAATAAAGGGCCGAAAAAGGCTGCGGCGGAAACCTACCATCGCCATCATGCCCCGGATCATTTGTTCGGCGGCATTAAAATCAGCGATTACTCCGCCTTGTAGGGGTCTGACCGTACGGATATTATCATGGGTTTTGCCTTCCATTTGCATGGCCTCATGGCCAACGGCGAGCATTTTGTTGGTGGTTCGGTCAAAGGCCACTACGGAGGGCTGATCCACAACAATGTTGTCTTCGTGGATGATCAGAAAATTGGCGGTGCCAAGGTCAATGGCTATATCGTGATTCATATGGATTTTTAAGAAATAAAGGGGGTGAAAAGCTCAGCCCGAATACGCGCTGATTCGGCAGAACAGGGCAAAAGGCGAAAAGAGGAGGGAGGGTAGGGTAAAGAAACTGTACCCGAAAGGAAATAAAGGATACTTGTTCCATTAATGGATCTTCGTTCTCTCACTACTATCCTTTTCTGCACTTGGACCCGAACTAAATGATTTTCTTATGACCTCAAATATACACGGATAATACTGACTATTTCGAAAGACCTAAGGGGATATTTTGATTTTTTTGAAACATTGTTAGATCCATTAGGACAGCATCCACGAAAAAAAGGCCGAAAAGATACCCCACTTAGGCCCTGTCGGGAATAACTCCCGTCAGTGAATATTTTTTCAGCCAGGTTTTATGGTGGCCTCCGATCGTGAGATAGAACTCATAAACGGTGGGCATATCGATTGCATAATCCCCGGTAAGCCATAGTGGGTCGCGTATCACAAAAGCTTTCCGGGGATAGTCGAACCCCACCAGAATGAGGGGTACCTGTGCCCGGAGTGCCATGTAGTAAAACCCCGTTTTCAGGGTATCCACATCACTTCGGGTACCTTCGGGCGTGATGGCAATGTGCATTCGCTCGTGGTTTTTAAAGGTTTCAACTACAGCATCTACCAGGTTGTTGCCTTTACTTCGGTCCACGGGGTACCCCCCCAACGACCGGAACAGCCAGCCCGAGTACCATTTGAAAATTTCTTTTTTGGCCAGGAATCTAATATCAAAACGCATAGTAGCCCGTGCGCCGATGCTAATAAATAAGTCCCAGTTCGAGTTGTGCGGTGCACCCACCCAAATCGCTTTGGGGATCGTGAAGGGTGGAGTACCTCTGATTTTCCAGCCTGCAAGTTTGTAAAGAAAGGCGAGCATACCAGGGAGGGCAAGTTGGGTAGGGGGATAGAGCAAAAAAGGTTGAAGGTTTATAAAGCTGACTTTCTCCTTTTTTTTATACCATGATAAACGGTTTAGGACTAGCACAAATTATAAAAACCAGCACCGCCAGCCAGCCCAGCAAAATTCGGCTGGTACCTAGTGGGCCATCGTCTGCTGTTTCGGGATGATAGATGCCCAGAAAACGACCCAAGAGGAATACAAACGGCAGGAAACCGGGGTACCCCTCCCAGTCGGGGCGGAGGTAAGAAAGAGCAAACTGAGTAATGACAATACCCAAACTTATCATAAGCGCGGTACTGGGGGTGTTGCTCAAACGTCGCATGCAGATATACAAAAAGTAGGCATAAAACGCGAGATAACCCAGCAACGTGTAAAATTCTTCATCATTAGGCACCGAGAACTCGCTCGCCTTAAAAAGGCCCAAACCGGCGTAAAAGGCAAAGAGAATAAACAACACGGGAGCCACCAGATTGAAACGGCGCTTTCCGATAAGTCCGTACAGTATATGGCCACCGTCCAACTGCCCGATGGGAATGAGGTTGAGAGAAGTAAAGAACAAAGACATGTAGCCGGCGAAAATATAGGGATAATGGATCATCTCGAAGGCATGAGGCAGGCGGGCCGGATCGGCGATATACGTTTTGAACCACCAGAACAGAATCGAGTCGCCCAGGGCGAGACCACCTTCCTGATTCTGGTACACAAATTTGGGATAATCCAGGCCGTAGCGGAGGTATTCGGGATGAATGGTAAAGATATGCTCAGGAGCCGGTAGATGGGTAAAACCATACCAAAGTACTCCTAACGCCGCCACGAATCCGGCCAGGGGCCCCGCAATACCGATGTCGAAAAATTTGAGCCGGGAACGAACCACCGAGGTGATACGGATAAAAGCTCCCATTGTTCCGATACTTTGGGTAATACCAAACCATAGGGGAATGTAGTAAGGCAGGCTGACTTCCACCTGATGGAACTTGGCGGTGAAGTAGTGCCCGAACTCATGGATCGTGAGGATGGCCAGAAATGGAACGGAAAAGTGCAACCCCTGCCAGAATTCGGGCCAGCCGAGGGGGTTCTCCATAAAAATGAAGGTTTTTCCATAGATCCACTCCGCTCCCGAAAGCGTGGTGGTAATCAGTGTGAGTAAGAACAAAAAGCCCTGAATCAGGTGGGTGCGCGTCTTAGGCGGCATAGTCTTTGAGATAGTCCAGGATGGTTAACGGTTTCTGGACATGGATAGTTTGGATGCCGAGCGCACCAGCCGCCCGAATATTGTCGGCGTTGTCATCAAGAAAAAGAGTTTCTTCGGCCTGAATACCGGCTTCTTCCAGTACCCGCTCGTATATTTCTGGATGGGGCTTCATAACGCCCATTTCGTAGGAGAGGAATAATTTTTCAAACAGGTCGTCCAAACGCTCGACCCCAGAGACGGTATGCAGGATTTGGTTGACAGCCTCGATATGGATGCTGCTGGTATTGCTCAACAGGAACAAACGATAGTTTTTGCTCAATTGCCTGAGCAATGCGATACGATCGGCGGGTATGTCGAGCAACAGGGAATTCCAGGCTGTATCCACCTCAGCATCGGCCCAGGTATTGTTGTTCAGTATTTGACGCACGTAGGATCGGAATTCAGTGGCATCTAATCCACCCATTTCGAATTGACGGAATAACTTACCTTCCTCGAACAAGCGGATTACCTCGGATGTTTCACGACCGCTCAGGGTAGCAAAAGACTGCGCTGCGCGCGGCACGTCGATGTTGATAATCACATCTCCGAGATCGAAAACAATGTTTTTTATTGAATTTTTCACAAAAAATCTATTCGTTGAAAACGCCCATGGCGCAAAATTTATCGATCCGCTGGCTAATTCGTTCTTCCACCGGAAGCTGGGATAGTTCGGCCAGAGTTTCGATAATGACTTTTTTCAGAATTTGGGCCATTACCGAATGGTCGAGGTGAGCGCCGCCCAGCGGTTCGGGCACAATGCTGTCGATCAGGCCATTTATCTTCATGTCCCGGGCGGTGAGTTTGAGGGCTTCTGCGGCCTGCTCCTTATAGTCCCAGCTTCGCCACAGAATAGTCGAGCAATTTTCGGGAGAAATTACGGAATACCAGGTATTTTCCAGCATCAGTACGCGGTCGCCAATGGCAATACCCAGGGCACCACCCGAGGCTCCTTCGCCAATGATGATGCAAATGACAGGTACCTTCAGCATGAACATTTCTTTCAGATTGCGGGCAATGGCCTCAGCCTGACCGCGCTCCTCCGCTTCAAGGCCCGGAAAAGCACCGGGGGTGTCGATGAGCGTTACTATAGGCCGGTTGAATTTCTCGGCCAGCTTCATCAGTCGCAGGGCTTTCCGGTATCCCTCCGGATTGGGCATTCCGAAGTTACGGTGCTGCCGCTGCTTGGTGTTGCGGCCTTTCTGCTGACCAATGATCATGACGCCCTGCCCGTCAATTTTAGCAAAGCCACCGATCATGGCCGGATCGTCGCGTACCTGACGATCGCCGTGCAGCTCGATGAACTCGTCGCACATGAGCTGAATGTAATCATAGGTATAGGGGCGGTCGGGATGTCGGGACAGCAGCACCCTCTGCCAGCGGGTGAGGTTGTCGAATATCTCCTGGCGAAGCTTGGCGATGCCGCTTTCCAAGGCCGTCGTAGCCGCCGATACGTCCACGTTGCTTTCTTCGGCCAGCCGCCGCATGTCAGCCAGTTTGGACTCTAATTCGACAACAGGTTTTTCAAAATCGAGGTAAGTTCTCATTCAGGTTGGGTAATTGTGGTGTGTTTTTTGATGAACTGTTTTATGGGTGACCGATCAGGAAATCAGAACATTTTATGATTCCACAAGAAACAATTCCACAAGAAACAAAAAACTATAAATCATACGATTGTCCCCGTTCCGGTATTTCCGTATGGGTGTAGCCGTGAGTATGCAACAGGGTGCCGAAATCCTGCATACTCTGGGCTTCGCCGTGAATCAGGAAGACCTTTTTTAATTGCTCAGGGTCCTGTGTTTGCACAAAATCAAGCAAATCGTTCTGGTCGCCATGTCCGCTAAATACGTCAATTTTTTCAATATTAGCCAAGACCGACTTCTTCTCGCCCCGGATTGTGATCGTATCCTGCCCGTTCAGCAGTCGCCAGCCCAGAGTGTTTTCTGAGGCGTAGCCAATCATCAGAATGGTCGCATAGGGATTCTCGATGTTGGCCGCCACGTGGTGTTCAATGCGGCCGCCCTGCACCATCCCCGACGAGGAAATGATGACGCAGGGTTCGCCATAATTAGAAATGGCCTGGCTAGAGTCGCCAGATTCGATATATACCAGATTTTCAAAATCAAAGAGCAACTCATTGTCTTCTTTGAATTCGCGCGCTTCGCGGTTCAGCATCCGGGCAAATTTCTGGTACACGCGGGTACTGGCAAAACTCAGGGGACTGTCTGTAAAAACCTTCAAGGCGGGGAGTTGGTTGTTGACTGCCAGCTTGTTGAGGGTGTACAACAGCGCCTGGGTGCGTCCTACACTAAACGTGGGAATAATAAGACGACCCGGAATGTCTACGCAGGTGCGCTGGATCACGTCCAGAAGCGCCTCGCCGGGCGGTCGCATGTCCTCGTGCAGCCGGTTGCCGTAGGTACTTTCGCAAATGAGGTAGTCTACCTGAGGCACTGGCTGGGGGTCGACGAGCAGGGGGTAGTTTTTGCGGCCAATGTCGCCCGAAAAGCACAATGTTTTCTTCTCCCCGTTTTCCCGCACTTCTACCACAATATGAGCAGCCCCCAGCAAATGCCCGGCGGGCAGGTAGGTTACACTGACGCTATCGGTGAGACGGTAGCGCTGCCCAAAAGCCACCGGAAAGAAGTTTTCCATGGCTTCCTTGACGTGCTTTTCGGTGAACAAATCGCGGGGAATGTCCCGGACTGGCTTGGTTTTCTTGTTTTTGTTCGACGACTGTCCGTTGACCGTATTCAACCTTTTTTGGTGGAGCATTGCCGAATTTTGCAGCAGAATGCTGGTCAGCGAGTAGGTGGGCTCGGTACATACGACCTGCCCTTCAAAGCCTTCCTTGTAGAGGTTGGGGATGTTGCCCGAGTGGTCGATGTGCGCGTGGGTGAGCAGAACCGTATTGACAAGGGTAGGGTCAAAGGGGAAAACACTTCGTTGCTGATCATAAAGGGCTTTTTTTTGTTTTTCATCCAAATCGAAATTGACGCCGCAGTCAATCAGGATACGGTAGTCGTCTACTTCCAGCAGGCACATGCTGCCCGTAACCTGGCGGGCAGCGCCCCAAAATGTTAATTTCATATCAATACTATGCGGTGAATAATCATCTCCTTGCGAGTATATTGCGGACCAGTTTTAGGCCAAAAGCCCCCCTGATGGATAGTAACGGGTTACTTTTGGTCTGCATACTACCCGGTTGGCTATTATTTTATTTCAGTCTATCGGACTGTTAAAGTGTTCATGGTTCTAATGTGTGCATCCCTTTTTTGAGGAAAGTTCAATGAGCAAAAGTACCAAAAAAGGGGGCAGTATTGCTTAGGTTTCCCACAATAACCCACAAAAATGGCTAAGTTCTTGAAATGGACGGATTTTAGTGTAGACCGTCGGCGTATTATGAATTTGGTGATTCTGTCGCTGTCGCTGTTGGCGCCAGCGAGCAAGGCCCAAAGCATCGACTCCCTCGGTCTGGGCAAGCTGTCGGATGCCGTCGTCGAGCTGCAAAACTCCGAGTTGATGCGGAACGGTACTATGTCCTTCTGTCTGAAATCCACCCGTGATGGGCGCACCGTCGTGGGTCTGAACCACCAACATTCGATACCCTCGGCTTCCATCCTGAAACTGATCACCACGGCTACGGTACTGTCGGCGCTGGGCGGCGACTATACCTATAAAACCTACCTCGAATATGATGGTCAGATTGTTCGCGACACATTGCAGGGGAATCTGTACCTACGCGGCACGGGCGACCCTTCCCTGGGTAGTGACCGATTCAAAGGGTACCCCGGCAGTGCCGAGCTGCTAACGCGGTGGACCAACACCATCCGAAGGGCGGGGATCAAGTACGTGCAGGGGCAGGTGGTGGCCGACCCCACATTTTTTGATGAAAAAGGGTTGGCTGACACGTGGGTATGGGGCGATTTGGGCAACTATTACGGTGCGGGTATTCGGGGGCTGAATTTTAACGAAAACCTGTACCGGATTTCGTTCCGGGCGGGTCGCGACTTCGGTGACCCAACGGAGGTACTCGGCATCGTCCCCGCGTTACCCTACCTTCAGATAACCAACCTCGTCACTACGGGCGAAGCGGGCTCCGGCGATCAGGTCTATATCTACACCAGTCCGCTCGGCAATGTGGTGCGCCTGACGGGTACAGTACCTCGTGGGACTTCGTCTTTTACCGTAAAAGGGGCGGTACCTAATCCGGCGTATGCTGCCGCTTTTCTGCTCACGGCTTCACTCAAAGTCGGCGCGATTGGCGTAGCAGGAACGCCCGACGTATTGCCCATTTCGGGGGCTGTCACGGCACCCCGCACTGTACTGGACCAGTACAATTCTCCTACGTTACGCGATTTGAGTCAGCAAGCCAACTGGTGGAGCATCAATCTGTACGCCGACGCTTTCCTCAAAACGGCCGGCCAGCGCCTGGGAGGTAAAGCCGCTTTCGACGAGGCAGTCAAGTCCGAGACAGCTTACTGGCGCGCAAAAGGGGCCGATATGCGGGGTTTCTACGTAAAAGACGGCAGTGGTCTTTCCCCCACCGGATCATTGACTACCCAAAATCTGACCGACGTCCTGAACGCCTCCGCGCAGGACAAAACCTTTACTGATTTCTATAACAGTATTGCCGTATTAGGCGAAACGGGTACCATACGCAACATCGGCAAGCGCACCAAAGCCGCTGGGAACGTCCGCGCCAAGAGTGGTTCCATCGAGGGTACCCGCGCCTACGCCGGCTACGTAGTAACCAAAGCCGGCGAGCGACTCAGCTTTGCCATGATCGCCCACAAGTACCTGCCTGACGGCAGCGGCGAAGTGAGCCGGGCCCTACGCGAGTTGCTGGTGCTTCTCGGGGAATTGTAGATTTGGGTTAACGGGGAAAGGTTAATGGTAAAAGGGCAAGGTTGCTTTTTTTGAGAAAGTGACCTTTTAAAAACTATTTGCCATTGACCCTTTCCCGTTGACAGACGAATCCCTTACCCAATCTTCTCCACCACCAAATTCTGATTCGTGTAGATGCACAGGTCGCCCGCAATCATCAGGCTCTCGCGCACCATTTCTTCGGCGGTGAGTTGGGAGGCGTGTTTCTTCAAAGCCGTAGCGGCCGATAGGGCGAAGTTTCCGCCGGAACCGATGGCGGCGATGCCGTTTTCGGGTTCCAGTACGTCGCCCGTACCCGAAATCACCAGGATTTCGTCCTTATTGGCGGTGATAATCATCGCTTCCAGCTTGCGCAGGTAGCGGTCGGTGCGCCATTCCTTGGCCAGCTCGATGGCCGCACGCTTCATATTGCCGCCGTAGGCGTTGAGCTTTTCTTCAAATTTTTCCAGCAGCGAGAAGGCATCCGCCGTGGAGCCCGCAAAGCCCACCAGAATTTTCCCGCCTTGCAGGGCCCGTACTTTCTTGACGTTGCTTTTGGCGACGGTATTGCCCATCGTGGCTTGTCCGTCGGCGCCGAGGGCCAGTTGTCCGTTGTGCAATACGCCCAGGACGGTGGTGGCGTGTATCTTTTCCATATTCCTGCTTTTCGAGTGAGGTAGTTTTTACAAAAAAAATGATTCGGGCGTAAGGCCGAATCAGGAATATAACCGGAATGAGGGTGGGAACGTTCAGGAGAGGTACCTTTCGAATAGGGTCGGTTGGAAACACCCGACCCCACGATAAAAATACCGACTGGTCAGATTTTCAGAATCTGACCAGTCGGCGGATAAGGGTAAGTGAAATTGGTACTAGCTGTTTTGTTCGGCAGCCATCATTTCCATTTCGTCGGCACTCGACCCGTAAGGGCCGGGAATGGGAATGTCGAGAAGCCGCAGAAAGACTCCGAGTTGGGCGCGGTGGTGGGCATTTTGACCAAAGGCGTGGCGGATAGCTTCCCATTTTTCAAGATCCATATACACCTGATCGCCCGCACGCAGCTTCCAGTTGTCCTGCAAAATAGCGTCGGAAGCCCGACTTAGGGCCTTCTCGGATTGCTGAAGACCTTTGTCAAATTTATTCAGCAGTTCTTCAGCGTTTTCGCAATGATCGGGT
>JBBRDE010000093.1:0-18114 GCA_038204185.1 Cytophagales bacterium | reverse complement strand
CTTCTCTTCGAAGGATAAAATTGCTGGGGTTGTGCATCATTTTACTGGATACTTCCCAAAAAAGTGTAGAACAAAAACCCCTTTTGTTGATTACTTATAAATTTCCGTCCCACGGCACATGAGGTTATATACGTTAACAATCAATTATTTATGCCCCAAATACCCCTTTTACTACTTTACTTGGAACAGGAATTATCCTATTTATCCATAACATACGAATTTCGTATGTCCATAAAACCAATATTCACTTATCGTACGTAGTACATGAAAAAAATCCTTTTTTGTTCCGCCCTGGTTCTGGGAATTACAAGAATGTCATTTGCCCAGGAAAATGTCTCTATCGGTCCCCTGGTAGGGGTATCTATTGCCAATCTGCGGGGAGACATTGAAAACAACGACTGGAAAGCCGGACTTACAATCGGAGGTTTTTACAATTACAGTTCCAATTCCGGCCTCGGATTTAGTGGACAAGTGCTGTATACCCAATTGGGTGCCCAGGTATTGAATAAGTCCAATGATATCCGGTTGAACTACCTACAGGTACCGCTTCTGCTGACCTACTTTTTGGGAGAGTACGGTAACCCAGTCCGGCCCAAGCTTTTCATCGGGCCACACATTAATTTCCTGCTCAATGCCAAAGACCGCACCGGGAACGATATTTACGGGGTGAGTCCTAACCGTAATTATAATCCCATCGACGCAGGAATTACAGCGGGAATTGGTTTGAACTACCGGCTCAAAAACAAAGTATGGCTCAATACCGACGTACGCTACGGACTGGGTTTGATCGATATCACCAATTCAAACGCCAACCGAATCAATAACCACAACATCGGGATCAATTTGGGGGTTTCCTTTCCATTTGGTACATACAATAAGAATTCGGGTACCCTACGCGCCAATTAACGAAACTTCATATATCCACATCTGAAAATTGCAAAAAAGGAGCTTCATCGAAGCTCCTTTTTTGTGCATTACACCTTATAATCTGGGCTTGGTGGGCTTCACGGCGGCCTCAAAACCATTAACACCCCGCACATTGAGTTTCCGACGGAAGATTTTCCCTTTAGAAACTACATAGAGGTAGTTAAAATCGGGGCCGCCCAGCACTACGTGATCCGCCCCTACCCCCGGCGCGGGCAAAATTAGATTGACCCGTCCCGTTTGGTCCAGCACCTGCACGCCCAGCGAGGTAGCCACGTACACCCGGCCGTCGCGGTCGCAGACGATGTCGCTGGCATCGGCGTTGTTGGCGGTATCGGGCATGTGCAGCCAGCCGTAGCGCTGGCCATATTTAAAGGTACCATCGGGCTGCACCTGATATACCCAAATCCAATGAGATGTCGACTCCGTGTCGTAGAGTTGTGTTTGGTCGGGGGAAAGGGTAGCCCCGCCGTACCTTATGCCCGGATTTCCCACCAGTTTCGGGCGGACGGGGATGAACGGGAGGTTGGCTAGGACAGCCAGTTTTCCATCAACTCCGAACCCACTGGCTTTTTTGCCTGTGTCATTCAGAAAATAGACCTCACCAGCCGCAGTAATGCCTATTTTTTCGTAGCCTTTGATCATTTCGCCCATTGGTTCCCAGTCGGCATTCGGCAAAAGTACCTCCGTGAGCATCTGGTTTTTGGAGTTTCCGGTGGCGATGGGTGCGGGCCAGCCTTGCCAGAGGTACCGCATGGCCTCGGGAAAAATCGCCGTGCCGTGCCGCCCGTTGTGCGCGCCGACACCCCACTGGTGCGTCACCTCGTAACCCGCGAAGGTAAGCGCGCGCAGCATGGTCTGATTAGCCATCCACCAGTCGCCCGCGTAGATGTTCAGGTCGTTCTCGCCGTCTTGCAGGAAAATCCGCAACGGTTTTGGTTCGTACTTGCGGATCAGCGTCGGGTAGCGGTCAGCGCCGCGCAGGCCTACGTAGGTACCTATGGCACTGAATACCCGCGAGAAGGCATCGGGCCGCTCCCAGGCCGCCGTGAAGGCACACACCGCCCCACTGCTCGACCCACCAATGGCGCGGTCGTTGCCGTTTTTGGACAAAACTATGGCCCGCCCATTCGAGGTTTTTTGTTTCTCGACCTCGGGCAGAATTTCGTCCAGAATAAAGCGGGCGTAGGCATCGCCCAGACCATCGTACTCGAAACTGCGATTGAAGCGATCCAGCGCTTGGTCGGGCTTTTGGGCCAGTACCCTACCCGGTGTCACGAACACGCCGATGGTGGCGGGCATTGCTTTTTGGTGGATCAAGTTGTCAAAAACCGTCGGAGCGTTCCACTGTATCCCATCCTGATTGACATATACACAGGCAGGTCGCTGCGGATCATACTGCGCCGGAACGTACACCCAGTACTCCCGCCACGTACCGGGAAAGATTTTGGATTGATCAAAGGTAAATTTTAGAATTTCACCCTTGGGTACCCCCGGCTGGGCGAGCGAAGCGGAATCTATGGGATACTCTTCGGAGGTACCCTGGGCTCGGAGGGTGACCGAATAATAAGTTGTAAGGATTAAAAACAGGTATTTCATTATTTTTGAGAATGAGTGATGTTTCTGAAAGTCAGGAGGGTAGCTTCTATACCCTGGTGGCTTGAAAGCGCATGTGAAAAAATCAAAATAGAATCCGTAAATCTGAGAGCGTCGTTGAATTGGTGCCTTTCAGTCTTGCCGATATAGAAAATATTTTTTTCTAAAAACAAAATCTACCTCCAATGAAAGCAAGCTTCCCTGTAGCCTTGTTTATCCTACTTGGGTTGATTTCCTCCTGCACCTCCAAGCAAGATAAAGAACAGAATGACAGTCAATTGCTGGGAGCAGGATTTGGCATTACCAGTGCCACATTGATTGTAAAAAACTTAGACAGCACCCGAAAATATTACGCTGAGGTTCTTGGATTTGACATGCCCCTGCCTGAAAAATTTGAGGAAGGAATCTATAAGGGTACCCTTAGTGCCTCTGTTTATTTTCCCGATTTCTCATCTCTGGAACTGCTTTCGGTCAAAGACACCGTTCTGGTGGCAGCAAAACACTCCATTATCACCGATTTTTGGCAGCTTCAAGAAGGGGTACGAATGTACTCGCTATCCACTTCTTCGGCTGATACAACACATAAATGGCTCAATGCACAGGGATTCAAAGCAGATTCAATCCAGTCCGGCCGCTCTACAAAAGAAATGCCCAAGGGATGGGATTATGATGATGGCGGTGCACAGTGGCGCAGTATAGAATTTGACCGAAAGAACCCACCGACCTATCTCCCCAGCTTTATGGAATGGGTTGGTTTTCCTTACCCCGAATATCAAGAAAACTGGAAGCCCTACTCCTGGCGCAAATACTATGAAAATCATCCTAACGGTGTAGTGGGACTATCTTATTTGCGGATTGTGGTGAGCGACTTAACAGCGGCCCGCAAAGAATTTGAAAAAATGGGATTGAAAGAAGTAGAAGCCACTGACAGCACGGCCCGTTTCAAAATAGCCCATCGTCATGAACTACATCTAATGGCTCCCACATCGCCGGGCGATGCACTTGACAGATTTTTGAAAACCCATGGACCAGGGGTATATGCGCTCTGTTTTGAAGTGAAAAATTTTAAAGACACGCGTGCGTTCCTGAAAAAGAAGTTGCCCGCCAAGGCTTTGCTCGCTAATACTGTATCAAAACGCCTGATCGTAGTAAAGGAATATGCCCACGGTGTTCAACTTGAATTTGTAGAAGAAACAAAAGAGCAGGCCGAATTAGCTAAGATATACAGTTTCAAAGAAGGCACGAAACTCGACAGTGCTTCGATACGGCATGCATCGGGCATGTACACCAAGTACTGTGCCTTGTGTCATGGCAAAGATCGGGAAGGTTATGCGGCAGATAATGCACCCTCTTTGCGTTCCCACGCGTTGATGGCGACCACGCAGGTACCCCGATCCAGCTACAATTTCCTCAGCCATACCATTTACTACGGTCGCCCAGGTACTGCCATGGCGCCTTATGCCAAAAGCCAGGGAGGCCCGATCGATGAGGATGACATCCAATTATTATTGCATTGGCTTCACGAGGCAAGCGGAGTAGAAAAACCGATCGAAATGTCGGCAAAACCTGTCTCCGGGAATGTTGCCCTCGGAAAAACCCTGTACGCCCAACATTGTGCGGCCTGTCATGGTAAAAAAGGCGAAGGTATCAGTGCCCCTGCCTTGGGAAACCCCATGCTGTTAGCCACGGCGAGCGATGCATTTTTACGGTACACCATTGAAGAAGGGAGAGAGGGTACGCCCATGCCACCATTCAAAGACAGCCTCAGCAAAATTGAACTCAATGCGGTCACGGCCTATCTCAGAAGCCGGGCTTCGGGATGGAATGCGCCCGAAGCCGTGACGGTAACGAAACCCCTACCCAAAGACTATGTACTGAATCCCCACGGCAAAGCCCCCAAATTTGCCTTGCGCGAGGGTCGTTACCTCCCTGCTGCACAACTTCTTAAAGCTCTAAAAGACAGTTCGCGTATGATTGTGCTGGATGCCCGGTCGGAAGCGGCCTGGAATCAAACCCATTTTCCCGGTGCTGTTTCGGTACCCTACTACGAAGAGCCGGATAAATTCATTAAGGATATCCCTAACGACAGTACATGGATTGTAACGTATTGCGCCTGTCCTCACGCGGCATCCGACAAGGTCGTTAACACCTTGAGGCGCTTTGGCTATAAACATACCGCCATCCTGGACGAAGGGATTCTGGTATGGGCACAGCGGGGCTACCCTGTGCAGTATAGACAAGTGAATAAGGGGAAGAAGTAAGGTACAAGCAAGCTGAAAATGATGTTGTGACGGGACGTACAGCCTGTACTCGTGGCTGGGCTAGTGTGGCTGAATGTACAGGGGTACCCTTCGGAGGGGCGTTGGGCATGGAGGATGGCCGAATAAAAAGGCTCTATGATTAGAAGTAGGTATTTCATACCCATTGGGCTGGGCGGAATAGGGCTGACCTGTATGCTCGGATCGCGTTGCAAACGCGAGAGGAGGAAACACGGATTACAAATCGGTGTTAGCGGGTTTGAAATTCGGGTACGGGACAATGGCCCAGGCATCCCCGAGGCGATCAGGGAGAAGATTTTCCAGCCCTTCTTTACCACCAAGCCCACGGGTGAAGGAACCGGGTTGGGGTTGTCGTTGGCCTATGATATTGTGACCAAGGGCCATGGCGGGACGTTGGAGGCAGCTACCCGGGAGGGAACGTTTACTGAGTTTATACTAACATTGCCACCTGCCTCATCCGGGATGTCGAAATCAGGCAGTCAGCGCGGGGTTGAATAATTTATTTAATTTATAATCAGGCATTTATTATGAACACTCTTCTACGATGGGTAGCGGCCGGTTGGTTGTTTAGTGTAGGCTTGCCGGGTGTTATACACGCCCAAGCGCCCACGCTCCGCTTCGAGCACCTCACCGAAAAGCAGGGACTTTCGGATAACAGAGTCTACTGTATTTTACAGGACCGGGAAGGGTTTATGTGGTTTGGCACCGCGTACGGATTGAACAGGTACGATGGTAACAATTTCACCGTCTTTAAGCATGATCCCAATAACCCGGCCCATACCATGCAGGGTGCCTCTATATCGTTCGTTCACGAAGATCAGAAAGGCAACCTGTGGGTGGCTAACCAAGGAGGAGGAGGATTGAACAAGGTCGACAAACGTACCGGCACGGTTAAACCTTTCCCTAACCCTGACGCAACTATCTTCACAAGCCTGCACGTAGACCGGCAGGGCTTGTTTTGGTTCGGCACCCGTAAGGGGTTGGTGCTTTTCAATCCGAATACGGAAAAGTTTATCCACTATACCAACCCAGATGCTGCTGCCCTTGCCGTGGCAGAAGATCCATCGGGCAGGATATGGACGTTCGGCACGGGTATATTCCACTTTGATCGCCACACGGGTAAGTATACCCGCCTTCCCCAGCATCTTTATGCCGACTCTACTGTTACTGCTGATTATTATTTTACTGCTGCTCATCTGGATAAGCAAGGCATCTTATGGATCGGCACAAGGAGTAAGGCAGTAGTCACAGTGGATACAAAAGCCAATCCCCTGCAACTGATCCCCTACAATCCGGGTGGACTGATCAACCAGACAATCAACACTATATACGAAGAGGCCGATGGATTCCTTTGGCTGGCCACCACGGAAGGGCTACAGCGTATTGACAAAAAAACCAATACCGTCACCACCTACCACTCTGACCCTGCCCTGCCGGGCACGCTGAGCAGCAACAGCGTACAAAGAGTGTATAAAGACCGGCAGGGTACGCTCTGGGTCGGCACCAACAATGGCATCCATAAAGCAGTAGCCCACCAAAAACCGTTCCATCCCCACCAGGTGAAGATCACGGCCTCGCCGGTTCTGTTGCCGGAAAATAGTATTTCAACGATCGTGGACGATCGCATGGGCATGGTTTGGCTGGGAAACGGGCAAACAGGCTTGTACCAGTTCAATCCCCACAGTGGGCAATTCACCCATATAAAGGCCAACCCGGCCGATCCCGGCAGCCTGTCGAGCGAAGGGGTAGGAGCCCTCTACGAAGATCGGCTGGGCAGGCTTTGGGTCAGCACCCGAGAAGCCTTACACCGAAGGGACCCGGTCACGGGTAAATTCATCCGCTACCCCACCAAGTTTCCCGTTATTGCCCTGGATGAGGACTCCTCCGGCAAATTATGGACGGCCGGTACGACTGGCACGTTGAAGGGCGCGATTGCTTACCTGGATTCGGCTACCCGTCAGTTCCGGTATTATTACCGGGCTGATGACGATACGGGGTTAAACGGTACTCAATTATATAGTCTTATGGCGAGCCGGATCGGCGACATCTGGGTCGCTACAGGCTTGGGCCTCAACCGGCTCAACCCCAAGACTGGCAAGTTTACCTATTACACCCCGGATGACCCCTTCACGGCAGGCCATCTCAATGATCGGTTTGCCGGGCCACTTTATGAAGATGCGCAGGGCATTATCTGGGTCGGGACGGAAAAGAGTGGACTTAATCGGTTCGATCCCAGGACCAATACCTTCACGTATTTCACCAGCCGGGAAGGCCTGCCCGGTAATCAGATTACAAGTGTTATGGGTGATGGGAAGGGCCACCTATGGCTGGGTACCAGCCAGGGGTTGAGCCGGTTCAATCCCCGGACGAAGACCTTCCGCAACTACGACATCAGCGACGGATTGCCATCTAATAGATTTCTACGCAGCGCTTACCAACGGAATGGCAGGCTGTTGTTCGGCACCATCAATGGCTTTGTCCGCTTTCATCCCGACAGTATCCGGGACAACACCACCCCTCCGCCGGTGTACCTGACGGGGCTGAAGGTGCTCGAAAAAAGCCGACCCCTGCCCCAAGACCGCCTTGACCTGTCCTACGATGAAAACTTTCTGTCGTTTGAGTTTGTGGCCCTCAACTATGATGCGCCCGAGAAGAACCAGTATGCCTACCGGCTGGTGGGGCTGGACAAAGGCTGGATTTACTCGGGCACGCGCCGTTATGCCGGCTATCCCGGCCTTCCTCCCGGTGACTACACCTTCCGGGTGAAGGCCTCCAACAATGATGGCATCTGGAATGAAAAGGGAGCAACCCTCCGGGTCATCATCCATCCACCCTGGTGGCGCACCTGGTGGGCGTATGGGTTTTATGGCTTATGTCTGTTAGCGGGCCTGTTTGCCTTTGACCGTTACCAGCGTCGGCGGCTAGTTAACCGGGAACGGGAGCGCACCAAAGAACGGGAACTGGCGCAGGCCCGAGAAATTGAGCGGGCATACCACGAACTCAAAGCGACCCAAGCCCAACTGATTCAAAAAGAGAAAATGGCTTCCCTCGGCGAGCTCACGGCCGGCATCGCCCACGAGATTCAGAACCCCCTGAACTTCGTCAATAACTACTCCGAAGTTAATGTCGAGCTACTGGAAGAACTGGAAGAAGAGTTGAAAAAAGGAGATCTGGACCAAGCACAAGCCTTACTTACCGACCTTCAGGACAATGAAAGCAAAATCCACCACCACGGCCGCCGGGCCGACGCCATCGTGCGCGGCATGCTCGAGCACGCCCGCACCACGCCCGGCGAGAAAGCCCCGACCGACCTCAACCGCCTAGCCGACGAGTACCTGAGGCTAGCCTACCAGGGCATGCGACGGTTCGGCGATCCGGTCAAGGCCAGTGACTTCCAATGCGAGCTGATCACCGACTTTGATCCTAACCTGGGGGAAATAGAAGTTGTAGCGCCCGACATCGGGCGGGTACTGCTCAACTTGTACAACAATGCCTTCTACGCCGTGCAGCAAAAACGGGTTTTGGCCGACCAGGCGTATACGCCTACCGTGTGGGTAAGTACCCAAAGGCTGGACCAGGTGGTTGAAATTCGGGTACGGGACAATGGACCGGGCATTACTCCGGAGGTAGTGGACAAAATTTTTCAGCCATTCTTCACAACTAAACCAACAGGCCAGGGAACTGGATTGGGTTTAAGCTTAAGCTATGATATTGTGAAGGCGCATGGAGGCGAGTTGAAAGTGGAGACGAAGGAGGGTGAGGGAAGTGAATTTATAATTCAATTTTCAGTATAGAAGTATGGTCAAAATATGCTTATATATCATCTTTATAATTGGTCTTCAAAATGTTTGTTTGTCGCAGAACATGCAATCGGCAGACTCATTCAGCAATGTTAGAATTACAACCCTCAGGCAAAACTTACAAAGGGCTAAAAATGACTCAGACAGGATAATTGCGCTGCAAAACATGGCTTTCTTTTTCGAACGTTTAAATGCTGATTCTTCATTAACCTATTATAGTGTAGCACTTGACCTGGCAAGGCAAAAGTCATATGCATGGGGCGAAGCAAGACTTTCAGCTGGCTTGAGCGGATTAATGGAACACCAGGGGAAATATGCAGAAGCATTCGAACTTCTTTTTAAGTCGCTGAAAATTGCGGAGACAAGTAATAGTGCATATGATATTGCAAGAGCCAACCGCAGGATTAGCGGCATATATTTCGAATTACAAAACTATCGTAAAGCAATAGACTATCTGTTAAAAGCCTTGCCTATAGATAAGGCAAGTGGACTTAAAGATAAAGTGGCTATAGACCATTATGCATTAGCTAACGCATATGAAAAATTAAATCAACTTGATTCCGCAGCCTATCATATAGACTTTGCCCTCAAACAGAAAAACCTATTGCCCAGTTTGATGCAGTACGTTTATGAGATACTTGGGCATATACAGCAAAAAAAGGGAAATTACTCTGAGGCAGCCCTTAGCTATAGAAAGGGGATGGACGAAGCGCTGCTCAATAACGATTTAATAGCAACTTCCCAATTGTGTAACGATTTTTCAGTTATGTATAACGACCGTAATCAAAAGGATTCCGCGACCTTTTATGCTTTAAAAGGTTTTAATGCTGCCAAAGAGATTTCATTTAAAAAAGGGATAATTATTAATGGCAATATGCTGGCTGAATTGTATGACTCCACACAACCCTCGCTTGCGCTTAAATACTACAAGGTTGCCGCCGATACTAAGGACAGCTTATTTGGGGTAACTACTATTCAGGTAATACAAAATCTTGTATCAACAGAAGAAGCCAAGCAACGGGAACTTGATGATGCAAAGCAGGCTTACCAAAATAAGATAAAGTGGTACGGGCTTTTAACGGGGGTTACTGTGTTGTTAATTATTGCTTTTATATTATATCGCAACAATAGACAGAAGCAAATAGCCAATGAGTTATTGCGGAAGCAGAAAGAAGAAATACAAACCACCTTAAATGAATTAAAGATTACACAGACCCAGCTCATTCAGAAAGAGAAAATGGCCAGTTTGGGCGAACTCACGGCGGGCATCGCCCACGAAATTCAGAACCCCCTGAACTTCGTCAACAACTACTCCGAAGTCAGCGCCGAATTGGTTGATGAACTGGATGAAGAAGCTGCCGCAGGGAATACGCAGGAAGTAAAGGCGATTGCTAATGATCTCAGGCAAAATCTGCAAAAAATTACGCAGCATGGCCAACGGGCCTCTTCTATCGTCAAGGGGATGTTGGAGCACAGCCGGACCACTTCGGGCGAACGCCAGTCCACCGACCTCAACCGCCTGGCCGACGAGTACCTGCGGCTGGCCTACCAGGGCCTGCGACGGTCCGGCGATCCGGCCAAAGATCCAGACTTCCAATGCGAGCTGATTACCGACTTTGACCCAAACCTGGGAGAAGTAGAGGGGGTGGCCCCCGACATCGGGCGGGTACTGCTCAATTTGTACAACAATACCTTCTATGCCGTGCGGCAAAAGCAGGTTCTGACCGATCAGGCCTATACCCCTACGGTTTGGGTAAGTACCCAAAGACTAGATCAGGCGGTTGAAATCCGGGTGCGGGACAATGGCATAGGCATTCCCGAGGCGATTAGGGAGAAGATTTTCCAGCCCTTCTTTACCACCAAGCCCACGGGCGAAGGCACCGGGCTGGGCCTAAGTTTGGCCTATGATATTGTGACGAAGGGGCATGGCGGGACGATGGAAGTGGAAAGTGAGGAAGGCGAAGGAACGACGTTTGTGGTGAAATTTAAAAATAAATAGAACCATGCAAAATAAACCTTATATTCTGCCATTAATCTTCAGCATTTTGCTCCTCACACATAGTAATATTCTTTCAGCACAGCAAAGCAAGGTTGATTCTGTTATTTATTTACTCAAAAAAACCTGCTAACCCCAATTTGTAATTGGGTGTTGCATCACCTCGCGTTTGCAACCGAGACGCGCAGTCGCGAACGCTGGCAAAAGTAGACCCAATGCCTACTTTTCAAAGTCGTTTTCAAAGTTTTCCGGTACACTAGCCCAGCTTCGGAGAAGTGCCACATAAATAGTTTCGCTTCTCCCCCTAACCCCAATTTGTGGGCTGCTAACACCGATTGCTAGTCCAGGCAATTAAGGATTAATAAAAAGCCACCTCTGGGTGGTGGAAGAACTTCTTGATGGTGTCTGTTTTCAACTCCATTGTTTGCAAGGCCTCACCGACGGCCTTGGCCAAGGCGTCGATGTTTTTGAACACCCGGTTCCTCAGTAGGACGTTTTTCAGATAATTCCACACCTGCTCGGAAGCGTTCAGTTCAGGGGAGTAGGCGGGCTGCCTGACTAGCTTCAATCTACCCTCCGGCAGGCTTTCCAGGAATTCCCTGACGAGCTTGCAGCCGTGAATGCTCGCCCCGTCCCAGACTAGGGTGACCTTCCCCCGTGTTTGATCAAGCAGTGATTTGAGGAAGGCGACCATGTGCTTGCCTTTGAAAATTTCCTGCTGGCGAGTGTGAACGAAATGCTCCTCTGTGCTGATTGCCCCGCAGACGCCGTAAGTCTGGAATTGCTTGTCCCACGAATCGATTTCCAGGTCTTCATTTTTCAGCCAGTAAGTCCGCAGGTCTTTCGGGTTGAGAAGAAAAGAGGACTCGTCAGCGTAAAACAACGTCCTGCCCTCCCTTGTGGCCTCCTCTTTCAGCTCAGGCAAGGTTTCTTGCTTCCACTCCCGGACTGCTTCGGCATCCTGTCTGGGGTCGTAAAGCACCCCTTGCTTTCAGGTGAAGCCGATTTTGGCCAGCATATTACCCACGCTCGACAGGCTCCGGTAGTGCACGGCGAATTTCTCCTCGATCAGTGCCCGCACCCGTGGCCTGGTCCAATGGTCGGTGGCGTAGCCGAAGGCCCTGGCCCCTTCGAGTAGATAGGATTTCAACTCGGACTGCTCATCCTCATCGAGTTGACTCTTCGCTCCGGGGGGCGTTTGAATCTCAATGCCGGGTAGGCCTTCTTTTTCGTAGGCGCTCAGCACTTGGCTGACCAATCCCTGGCTACAGGACAAACCCTCAGCAATCGCCTTTTGGCTTAGTCCCTGTCCTGAAAAGCGAATGATCGAATGGCGGCGGTAATCCCGAATATTGGTACTTTTGTTGAATTCCAGTTCATCTTCCATGTATTTAACTTACTGAATTCCTCTTTAATTGTCAACTGACTGGACTACAAATCGGGGTTAGCGCCAGATACACCCCAATAGCCAAAATCAGGGTCTTTTTGAATTTTTGTATTTAAGTAATTACTTAAATACAAAAATTACATACCTTTACACCATGGACAACATTCATTGTACACGCCAAAAGGCTGATATAAAGCAAATAAATCGCTGTAAGGACAGGGTTTCAGAACTTAACGGGACTTTTGACTATCTTTCACAAGGGCTTGAATTGGTGGGCAATAACGTAAGATTAAAAATTCTTTTTCTCCTCTATGAAGAACAAAGGCTTTGTGTTTGCGACATAAGCGATATACTCGGAATGACCATCTCCGCAGTTTCTCAACACTTGCGAAAACTTAAAGACAGAAAACTCATTGAAACAGAACGGGAAGCTCAAACCATTTTTTACTCCCTTACACAAGACTATAAAAAAATGCTGCGACCGTTTTTTATGATGCTTGACGAAACCAAAATCCTGGAAACCACATGAAAAAAGAAAACAAATTAATCAGTACTGGACTATTGGCGGCAATTGCAGCATCACTCTGTTGCATTACACCGGTCCTGGCTCTCATAGCAGGGGCAAGCGGACTTGCTTCAACGTTTTCTTGGCTTGATCCTTTTCGACCCTATTTTATCGGTTTAACAATTTTTGTGCTAGGTTTTGCTTGGTATCCAAAGTTAAAAAATAAAAAACAAATTGATTGCGGCTGTGATACTGAAAAAAAGCCAAAATTTATTCAGTCCACAATGTTTTTGGGAATTGTTACAGGAATTGCAATCATTATGCTTGCTTTTCCTTACTATTCAAATATGTTCTATCCAAAGTCAGAAAATAAAATCACATTAGTCGACAAATCTAATATCTCAAAACTAGAATTCACAGTTAATGGAATGACGTGTACAAGCTGTGAAGAACACGTTAATCATGAAGTGAATAAATTGACTGGAATATTAAACTCAAACGCTTCATACGAAAATGGAAATGCAGTTATAGAGTTTGATAATTCAAAAACCAATATAGCAGAAATTGAAAAAGCCATCAACTCAACCGGCTATACTGTACTAAGCAAAAAAGAAAATTAAAAATGGAAATCCTATTGCAGTCAATTATCACTTGCCCAAACTGCGGACATAAGAAAGAAGAAACAATGCCAACAGATGCTTGCCAATATTTTTACGAATGTGAAAAATGCAAACAAGTTCTCAAACCAAATCAAGGTGACTGTTGTGTATATTGCAGTTTCGGCAGTGTTGCATGTCCGCCAATTCAGCAAGACAAGAAATGTTGTTGAACAATAACAAAGTGGCCAAGCCACTAACAGTGATTTAGCAGAAGTGGTGACTCAGGGCTTCGCATCAAGTTCAATAATAAAATAGCTCCTTTCGCCAAGCCTTGAACCCGCCAACCCAGTTTATAATTAGGTGTTACATCAACTCGCATTTGTAAGGCGGACATTGGCAAGAGAAAAATATTCCAGATACCTGCCTTTCGAAACAGTTGTTTTTTTCTCCTTCAACCTATGCCTAGCTTCGGAGAAGCGGAAGGTTTGTAGCACCTCAAATTCAACCGATTAACAAGTTTCGGAGAAGCGCAACAAGGACAGTTGCGCTTCTCCGAAACTTGTTGGAGTTTGTGTGGATACTTTTTCTATAAACGTTTGGCCTCTCCAAGGCCTACACTCCACCGCCTTTAAGTTAGCAAGTGTTCGCTAACCCCAATTTTTATTTGGGGCGGTACGCCGCTCGACGGTCAGTCGTTGCATCCACTCGCGTTGGCATTCGGGGCGCGCAGTCGTTAACCCTGACAAAATAAAATGCTCCCCCCCTAACTTTAACGGAAGCTTCATCCTATCCGATGGCACGCCGCGCGGCAACCCGCTCTCCTTTTTCACCGGATGCCCCGGATCGCGCTGTCGACGGGGTGTACGCCCACCGTTATCAATGATCTTTCGAACCTCCAATCGGATTTGCTCTAATCAATTGAGTATTCATCCCTCTAAACTGGCTTTAAGGTAAATTATCCTCTCCTCCAACTACCCTTGAATTGACTAACTCAACTGCATTGGTGCGCTGGCTACAGACGCTGGGGCCGGGCCTGATTACGGCGGCTTTGGTATTTGGCCCCAGCAAACTGACCATTACTTCCAAACTCGGAGCCGAATATGGATTCAGTCTGTTGTGGATCGTCCCCATTGCCGTGCTGTTCATGATCGTGTTCACAACGATGGCAGGCCGCATTGGGCTGGCTACGGAGCAATCGCTGTTGAGTTCGATCCGGGGGCGGTTTGGCAAAGCAGCGGCTACGGTGGTAGGTATCGGTGTTTTTCTGGTGTGTATTTCTTTCCAGGCCGGCAATGCCGTGGGGGTCGGGATTGCCCTTGGCGAAATGACGCACACCGACGCGAATCCCTGGATCATCCTTTTCACCCTGGCCGGCATTGGTCTGCTGTTTTTCAGGAGTTTTTATAAAGTACTCGAAAAGGCGATGATTACGCTGATCGTGATCATGCTGCTTTCTTTCGTCACGACGCTCTTGCTGGTGAAGCCAGAACTAGGCGGTATCGCCGCCGGGCTGAAACCCACCCTACCCCTCGGTTCCACGGGACTCGTCATCGCCTTCATGGCTTCCAGCGTGTCGATCGTGGGGGCTTTTTATCAGGCCTACCTGGTACAGGAGCGGCGGAAAATCGCGAGTCTGTCCGTTCAGAGGGGCAACGACAGTATCACCGGAATCGTGATTCTGGGTACCATGAGCGCCATTCTCTTAATCTGCGCCGCTACGGTGCTGCATCCGCAGCACATCAAACTTACCAGCGCCACCGATATGTCGCGGGTCCTGGAACCACTCTTCGGGCCTTACGCCTCCTTTCTGTTTCTGACGGGCTTATTCGGGGCTGGTTTTTCGTCGCTCATTGGCAACGCTACGGTAGGGGGTACCTTGCTGGGCGATGCTTTGGGATTTGGCAGTCAGCTCAGCAGCCGCCCCGTCAAATACTTCATCGCTCTGGTGATGGTTTTCGGCGCAGTCATCGCGATCGTTTTTGGCAGATTGCCCTTACAACTGATCATTTTTGCCCAAAGCGTTACCATTTTCGTCGTCCCGGTCATTGGAGTCAGCATGTACATGATCGCCAACGACCGCACGATCATGGGAGATTTTGCCAATACCAATTCTGCCAGGGTACTCGGCGGACTGGGCCTCGCCCTGATCATCGGCCTGGCGCTTGTCAACATCAGGACTCTCTTTTTTTAAACTATTTTTGTCCCTTACCGTGAACAATACCAACGACCTGTACCAATACTACGATTCCCTGCTACAACCTTCCGAACCACTCATCGCGGACCTTACTACGCTGGAAGGTGATATTTTGATTCTGGGAGCTGGGGGTAAAATGGGACCCGCGTTGGCCCGACTCGCCCGGACTGCGGTCGAGAAGTCGGGGGTCGAAAAAAGAATCATCGCCGTTTCCCGATTCTCCGAAGCGGGATTGGCCGGAGAACTGCGCGGAGCGGGCATCGAAACGATTCAAGCGGATTTACTGGATGACGGGCAGCTACAGGCGCTGCCTTTGGTTAAGAACGTACTGTACCTGGCCGGCACCAAGTTCGGCACTACGGGTAACGAGTCCCAAACCTGGGCCATGAACAGCTACCTGCCCGGTCGGGTGGCCGAAAAATATAAAGATTCCAACATCGTCGTTTTTTCCACCGGCAACGTCTATCCGCTGACCCCGATCGCGCTGGGCGGGGCTACTGAGGCCATGTCCCCGGAGCCGCTCGGTGAGTACGCCCAATCCTGCCTGGGCCGGGAGCGAATTTTTCAGTACAGCAGCCAAAAATACGGGACTCCGCTGTTGATTTATCGGCTCAACTATGCCAATGATGTCACGTACGGCGTATTGCTGGAACTGGCCAAAAGCGTCATGGCCCAAAAGCCGATCGACCTTCGGATGGGCATGGTCAACGTAATCTGGCAGGGCGACGCCAATGAACTAGCGATCCGGTCGCTGCGGCACTGTGCGAACCCCGCCAAAATCCTGAATGTCACGGGTCCCGAGCAACTTTCGGTGCGATGGATCGCCGGACAGTTTGGCAAACTGGCGGGGATAGCGCCCGTTTTCGTCCACGAAGAGCAACCCACCGCCTTGCTGAGTAACGCCGCCGAATGCGTCGATTTGTTCGGTTACCCCACCGTTTGCCCCAACCAAATGATTCGACTAATTTACGATTGGCTCACGCAGGGTGGTAAAACGATTGATAAGGAAACCCATTTTCAGGAAAGAGGAGGAAAATTTTAGGTACCATGACCCAACCCTTGACTAGCGAACTCCGACAGCTTTTGCACGAAGGCACGGTGATTCCGGCGCACCCGCTGGCATTGACCGAAACGCGCCAATTGGATGAAAAGCGGCAGCGACTCCTGACCCGCTACTACCTGGCCAGCGGCGCGGGTGGCGTGGCGGTGGGCGTCCACACCACTCAGTTTGAAATCAGAAAACCGGAAATCAACCTACTAGAGAAAGTGCTGGAACTTGCCGCCGACGAAATTGCGAAGGCCCATTTATCCCGGCCATTTCTGAAAATAGCGGGCGTTTGCGGCCCCACCGACCAGGCTTTGCGCGAGGCCAAGCTGGCCCGGAAGCACGGCTACCACATTGGGCTAGTTAGCCTCGGGGGATTAATCGACCTAACCGACGATCAATTGATTACCCACTTACGGGCCATATCCGAAACGATTCCCGTCTTTGGCTTTTACCTGCAACCGGCCGTGGGTGGGCGGCTTCTGAGTTATGATTTTTGGAAAAAAATGGCCGAGCTGCCTAACGTAGTTGGGGTAAAAATCGCCGCTTTCAACCGCTATCAGACCCTGGATGCGGTGCGGGGAATAGGTGACTCGACCCGGTGGAACGACATCGCACTCTACACGGGCAACGACGACAACATCGTGGCCGATTTGCTAACCCCCTACCGCCTGAATGCGATGGGGGGGACAATAGAAAAACGCTTCGTGGGTGGCCTGCTGGGGCATTGGGCGGTTTGGACAAGTAAAGCGGTCGAGCTTTTGGATGAAGTAAAGCAGTGTATCAGCATTGACTACCAGGGCTCAGAAGCCTTGTTGGCCAAAGGTATTTCGGTCACGGATATGAATGCCGCGATTTTCGACGCCAGGAATTCTTTTCAGGGCTGCATCGCCGGTATTCATGAAGTATTGAAGCGGCAGGGGATTTTGCGGGGTACCTGGTGCCTCAATCCCGCAGAGCAACTTTCGGCGGGACAAATGGAAGAAATAGATCGCATTCTGCAAGCGTATCCCGAGCTGGTAGACAATGCGTTCGTCAAGGAATTTTTGCGGCAGAACGAGGGGTTTTTAAACGGGGATTCAATATAGGATAGCAGTATCCATCAGAGGACACTAACTTTGTTCCTGTCCGACTTAATGAATTTAAACAATCTGGATTTGGTAAAAATACCTATTCTTACTGCAAGAAGATAAGTGGGTTTGCTGGAAGATGCTTACGTTTAATACAATAAGCACGCCATACTTTAGCTGATTTTTCTCATGTAAAAATACTATCTGAGTATTCTTGATGTTCTTCATGAGACTTGAAAGTCAACGAAAACAGCATCACTATGAGGCACCCCGGCTGATCGAGCAAAGTCGAATCTTCGGTGTATTTCTACGACCTTTCTTAAAAAAATGTACTTCAACACAGCGTCAATATGAAAAAGAAAGAATTTCTTCCTATCTTTTGGGAATGTTCGCTGTTATTGAGAGTTAGAAGAATTCCAGCTTCATCCTTTTGGATAGATTCTTGATGAGTATGCGGATAAACATAATCCGTATAAGTGTTAAAAAGGTTATCATAAAATATCCGGTTGACAAAAGTATTGGTTGGGGAATTAATTGTCGTTATTTAGGAAGTGGAGACCAGAAACCATTTGAAAAACGGAGCGATACCGAAAAGCTATATGAGTAGGATATCAATAAAAATTAAAATACAATAATGTTCAAAAAATTTAATTTAACTGATAAGTTGCTTTTTGTAGCAGCTATCCTGTCCCTTGTTTTTTCTGAGATTTTATTTTTTC
>JBBRDE010000092.1:0-18213 GCA_038204185.1 Cytophagales bacterium | reverse complement strand
TCAGCGATCCGCTGGGTTTTCTGCTGCGTTTGCAGGAACAATACGACCGGCTCTCGACCGTGAAGGTACTGGGACGTACGCTGAACATTATCCAGACCGCCGAGGACGCGAAGTACGTTTTGCAGGAAAACAACCGCAATTTCCACAAGAGCGAGGCCTACAAGATTCTGGCTACCTTCCTGGGCAACGGGCTGCTGACCAGCGAGGACGATTTCTGGCGGCGGCAGCGCAAGCTGGCGCAGCCCGCTTTCTATAAACAGCGCCTGGCCCTGATGACCGATATGATGGCGCAGGAGACCGAATTGTTGGTGGCCGACTGGAAAACCCACGACCAATCCCAGCCGCGCAACATGAGTAAAGATATGCTGCGGCTGACGCTCAATATCGTGACCAAGGCGCTGTTCAGTACCGATGTGGGCGAGCGCGTGGCGGGTATTTCCAGTGCGCTCGACGACATCATGTATTTCGCCGACCAGACGCTGAAAAGTTTTATCCGCCCTCCCCTCACCTACCCTACCCCCCGCAACAAGAAGTTTCTGGCGGCGGTGAAGAAAGTGGAAGTATTGATTTACGGTATAATCAACGGCAGGCGCGAGGAACGACAAAGAAATCCCGACCTCCGCCACGATGATCTGCTGGATATGCTCATGCACACGCGAGACGAAGAAACAGGCGAGACGATGTCGGACGGCCAACTCCGCGACGAGGTGACGACAATTTTTATGGCTGGTCACGAAACTACGGCCAATGCGCTTTCGTGGGCGATGTACCTGCTGGCGAAACATCCCGAGGTGGCCCAAAAAATCAGAGAAGAAAGTACAAGCGTTTTTACCACGGAAGGTACCTCAACGTTTGAAAAAGCCCGTGATCTGCGGTACACCTTGCAGGTAGTGCAGGAAGTACTACGCCTGTACCCGCCCGCCTGGGTGATCAGTCGACGGTCGCTGGCCGAAGACCAGATCGGCCCCTACGCTTTTCCGGCCAATTCGTATATGCTCATTAGCCCTTACACACTGCACCGCCGCCCCGAGTACTGGCCCGACCCGGGAGTATTCAACCCCGATCGCTTTTCGGAGGAAAATTCCAAAATCCGACCTACCTACGCCTACCTACCCTTCGGCGGCGGGCCGAGATTGTGTATCGGTAATAATTTTGCGTTGCTGGAAATGCAGCTAGTCCTGGCGATTTTGCTGCGGGATTTTGACGTGGATCTGCTTGCGCCCGATCAGGTCGTGGCTGCGGAGCCCATGGTGACGCTGCGCCCAAGAGGGGGAGTGAAGTTGAAGATAGCAAGGGTGAAGGGTACAATGGGCAACGGGTAAGGGCGAACGGTCAACGAAAAGCACGCTTATCGGGATTATAAGGTGCAGAAAAATCTAGCGTGCTAGTCTACGGTACAGAAGAATAATCCCTTGACAACTGACCGTTACCCGTTTACCTTTAATTCCTCATCCTTCACCGAAAGAACCAGCTTTTCCGCCAAATCCGCCGGTTTATCTTCTGCCGTTTCCAGCGTGTGAAGTACCCTTCGGCTACCGATGCCGTGTTGGTAGGCTTTGTCGTAGTAG
Source organism: Cytophagales bacterium (assembly GCA_038204185.1). Classification (GTDB taxonomy): domain Bacteria; phylum Bacteroidota; class Bacteroidia; order Cytophagales; family Spirosomataceae; genus Salmonirosea. The sequence goes on along the minus strand of JBBRDE010000092.1, from coordinate 16,645 downwards.
GTCAACGTAATGTCGGCTACGGTGGCGAAATCTTTTTGGTCAAGGGCCGCGATAGCCGCTTTATGGTGCTGGCCGCCCAGGCGTTTTTGAATCCGATCGGTAGCTTCGTAGAGGAGATTCAGCTCGAAACAGGCGTACTCGCGTACCAGACGTTCAATTCGCACTTTCTTGTCCACATCCACCACCACCAGCGGCGCGTTCCGCATTTGCGTCCAGGTAGCATCCGGTAGTAGGCAACGGCCCACTGATCGGCTTTCATCCTCGATCCAGACTCGGCGCGTGGGGTCGAGCTGACGCCATTGGGTGTAGAGCTCGTTTTCAAAATGCTCGGAACTTGGTTGCGGTAATTGGCCGATGGCTCCGTACGAAGACCCTTTGTGGTGGGCCAGTCCTTCCAGATCAATCACCTGCTCGCCCAGTTCGCGGAGCTTGTGTAGTATTTCGGTCTTGCCGCTGCCCGTTTTGCCCCCGAGTATGACGATATTTTGAGGAACTCCTAACCCCACCAAGACTTCATTCCGAAAGGCTTTGTAGCCCCCTACTAGTGTACTGACTCTCATTCCGGCGATTTCGAGCAGCCAACCAAACGACCCGCTGCGCATTCCGCCGCGCCAGCAATGCACCAGGATTTCTTTTTCGGGAGCCAGTACCTTCGACTGCCGCACGAAGTCGGCCATCTTTGGCCCCACCAGTTCCAGCCCCAGTAACAGGGCTTCGTCCTGACTGACTTGCTTGTAAGTGGTACCTACCTGCGCTCTTTCTTCATTGCTGAACAAAGGAATATTCACGGCCCCCGGAATGTGGCCTTGTGCGAACTCCCCCGGTGAACGCACATCCACCACGGGCCGCGTTTCGGCTTTTTGCAGGAAATCAGAAATTGGTAGGGGAGTAGGCATATCGTGAATGAGTGAGTGAGTGAATATTGCTTACACCGATTTATTTTATCATCGCACCGGCGACCCGGTCACTTATTCACAATTAAGTTCCCGCAGGTAGATTTGAATTGTATTTTCCAACCCAAAATACAGGGCATCGGCGATCAGAGCATGGCCAATGGATACCTCGTCGAGCCACGGAATACTTTTTTTTAAAAACCGTAGATTCTCCAGGCTAAGGTCATGGCCTGCGTTCAGGCCCAACCCTACCCGACGGGCGGCTTCGGCAGCTTTGACGAACGGAGCCACGGCCGCTTCCTGATTCTCAAAGTACTGTTCTGCGTAGGGTTCGGTATAGAGTTCCACTCGGTCGGCTCCGCAAGCTTTGGCGCCTTCCACCATCCGCTCGTCGGCATCCACAAACACTGATACCCGAATACCCGAGGCTTTGAATTCCGCGATCAGATCAGTAAGGCGCTCTTTGTGCGTGATCGTATCCCAACCCGCATTGGACGTAATAGCTCCCAGAGCGTCCGGTACCAGTGTTACCTGGGCGGGGTGATTGGCCAACACCAAATCCACAAAATTCCGCTCGGAGGGATTGCCCTCAATGTTGAATTCGGTGGTAACAACTTTTTTTAGGTCGTAGACGTCTTGATAGCGAATATGCCGTTCGTCGGGGCGCGGATGCACCGTAATACCCTGCGCGCCGAAGCGTTCGCAATCGAGGGCTACCTTCACCACGTTGGGATTATCGCCGCCCCGCGCGTTGCGGAGGGTAGCTATTTTGTTGATATTTACACTGAGTCGGGTCATGGATTGGAACAAATGGATTGATGGCGGAGACTTCGTACCTTTGTGGCAAAGTTACGCTTACCGAACGTATGTTTTTGAGGAATTGTTCTGGTAGGTATTTGCAACAGATTTTTGGTATTCTACTATAATACAATAATGAGTGAGCTGGCGATACATCGCCCCGACCTCACCACAGTTACTACTATGTCACTAAAAAGTAAAGTTGAATCGGATATTAAGGACGCCATGCGGGCCAAGGATCAGGACAAGTTGCGGGCCTTACGGGCCATTAAGTCATTGATTCTTTTGGAAGAAACCAGCGGCAGCAGCACGGGTGAACTCTCGGAGGACACCGAACTCAAGCTTCTGACCAAGGCTGCCAAGCAGCGCCGCGAATCAGCCGAAATTTATCAGGCACAGGGCCGGGAAGATTTATGGTCGAAAGAAGAAGCCGAGCTGGCTGTCATCGAGCAATTCATGCCCCGGCAGCTGACCGAAGACGAAATCAAATTCCGATTGGAAGATATTATCAATCGCGTAGGTGCATCTGGCCCTCAGGATATGGGAAAAGTTATGGGCGTAGCTACGAAGGAGCTAGCCGGGCAAGCCGACGGCAGGATCGTTTCCACGTTGGTGAAAAGCCTATTGGCAAAGTAATCTTCACCTCGACGTGAAATTACTCGACTTTCTGCTTCTGATTCCCTTACTGTGGGGTGCAGTGAATGGCTACCGCAAGGGTTTGCTTGTGGAAATTGTGGGCATCGTGGCCTTCATCGTGGCCATGATTGTCGGATTTAAGTTCCTGGGGCTAGGGATGGAGATTCTGGAACCACACGTGGGCCGCACCGTAGCCCGCCGGATTCTGCCCTTCATTGGCTTTTCAGTGATCTTTTTTCCGACGGTTTTTTTGCTCAATCAATTTGGGTACTCCATCCGGCGGTCGTTGAAGTACTCGCTCCTGGGTACCTTTGACAGTCTCGCCGGCGCGGCAGTGGGCCTGTTCACATGGGTATTTGGGGCCAGTGTTTTCTTCTGGTTGCTGAGCACGATGGGCGTCAACATTCCCGCACACCGCACCGAGGGAACGTACATCTACCCTTACATTGTTCCCATTGCGCCCATCGTCATTACTAAGGCTGTCGAATGGCTTCCCGCTGGTAGTGAGCTCATTCGTGACTGGAAAAGAGAATATCTTGATTCCGGAAATGACGATTTATGACAAAGCGCAAGGGGACGTCGGTATGTTAAATAACTACAATGAATCAAATAAAAACTGACATAAGGAGGCTTTCGTTGGATCAGCTCAAAACCTGGGTAGCGGATCATAAAGAGCCGGATTTTCGGGCCAAGCAAATCCACGAATGGCTGTGGAAAAAATCCGTGCGCTCGTTTACCGAAATGACGAACTTATCGCTTTCCCTGCGGGAGCTTCTGGTTGAACATTTTGCCATTTATGCCCTGACGACCGACAAGCAGCAGCACAGTAACGACGGTACCGTCAAGTCCGCGTTCCGGCTGCACGACGCGCATCTGGTAGAAGGGGTACTGATTCCAGCTACGGACCGCATGACCGCCTGCGTGAGCAGTCAAGTCGGATGCTCGCTCACGTGCACCTTCTGCGCCACAGGCTACATGGATCGCAAACGCAACCTGGAGGCGGGTGAGATCTACGATCAGGTAGTAGAAATAGCCCGGCAGGCCAACGCGAAGTTTCAGGCCCCCCTTACGAATATAGTATATATGGGTATGGGGGAGCCTTTGCTCAACTACGCGAATGTGATGCAATCCATTGAACATATTACATCACCGCAGGGCCTGGGTATGTCGCCCAAACGCATTACCGTCTCGACGGCGGGGATAGCGAAGATGATTAAAAAATTGGGCGACGATGAGGTACGTTTCCGGCTGGCACTTTCGCTGCACGCGGCCAACGACGAAAAGCGTAACCGGATTATGCCCATCAATGAGTCCAACTCACTGGACAACCTGGCTGAGGCACTTAATTATTTTTATAAAAAAACCGGGAACCGCATTACGTTCGAGTACATTGTTTTTAATAATTTTAATGATTCTTTGCAGGATGCCAAAGAGCTGTGGGAGTTCACGAAAAGGGTCCCCGCACGCGTGAATATTATCGAGTACAACCCCATTGCCGAAGCCGATTTCCAAAATACTGAAGCTGACAAACTGGATAGGTTTGCCGCCTACCTGGAAGACCGGGGCGTAACGGTAAGCGTGCGACGCAGCCGAGGAAAAGACATCGACGCTGCCTGCGGGCAGTTGGCGAATAAGGATTAAGGGTTAACAATTTCTTAACACACCACGCCCATAAAATTTCCGTACTTTTGCGGCGTTAAAATTTAGCCAAACGGCTACCAGACACCACTTTATTAACTTTCTATGTTTGGCTTAGAAACCGACATTTTCCTTCTGCTGGCCTTCTGTTTGTTCGCCGCCTGTGCCTTTGAATTTGTCAATGGATTTCACGATACAGCTAACGCGGTCGCGACGGTTATCTACACGAACTCCCTGAAACCCAACACGGCCGTCGTATGGTCGGGCTTTTGTAATTTTCTGGGTGTATTCTTTGGCGGTATTGCCGTAGCGATGGGAATCCTGAATCTGCTTCCCACCGAACTGTTGGTTGACCAGGATGTCTATCACAGTATTGCGATGGTGCTGGCCCTGCTGTTCAGTGCCATTGTCTGGAACCTGGGTACCTGGTACTTCGGCCTTCCCAGTTCCAGCTCACACACGCTCATTGGTTCCATTTTGGGAGTAGGCCTGGCATTTACCTTTATGCCGGAAAACACGCGTGGCACGGGAATCAACACTTCTAAAGCAGCAGACATAATGGTTTCTTTGCTGGTTTCGCCCCTTTTCGGTTTTTCGCTGGCCATCATCCTGATGTTTATCCTCAGAAGATCACTCGATAAACCCCTCCGCAATCTTCTATTCAGCGAGCCCAAGAAAAATCAGCCCCCTCCGACCTGGATTCGCGGGATTCTGATCGTGACCTGTACCCTGGTGAGTTTTTTTCACGGCTCCAACGATGGACAAAAGGGAGTGGGTCTGATCATGCTGATTTTGATTGGCATCACACCCACATACTTCGCGCTGGACAATAGTAAGAATCCGCTGATGATGAGGGATAACCTCAATCAGATCGAAACCATCGTCAATCGGGTAGATCCCATGTTGCTCTCGGCCCTGGACCGTGCTGAACTGACCGAAACGAAGCGCGAAATCACGGCTCTGAAAGTTCAATTGACCAAACCTCTGGTCGACAACACGTTTCCCGAAGACGCCCGCCTGAATGCCCGGCGTTCGCTCCTATTGATCAGTCGTAACGTGAAAGATCTGGTGGATAGCCGTAACGCTAACATCAGTACGATTGATACGGCTGTCCTCAAGACCCAAATCGGGGAGGAAAAAGGGCTTCGTCGCTTCACCGATTACGCTCCCGACTGGGTAATTCTGATGATTTCGCTTTCCCTCGGTCTGGGCACCATGGTAGGCTGGAAACGTATCGTCGTGACTATCGGCGAAAAAATAGGTAAGCAACATCTTACCTACGCACAAGGTGCTTCGGCGGAGTTGGTAGCGGCAAGTACCATTGGCGTTTCCTCCTGGCTGGGATTGCCGGTGAGTACCACGCACGTGCTGTCCTCGGGCATTGCCGGCAGCATGGTGGCCAGTAAGGGCGTCAAAAACCTCCAGGCTGGCACCGTACGCAATATCGCTATCGCCTGGATTTTGACCCTGCCCGTCACGATGATTCTGTCGGGCACGCTGTATGCTTTATTCCGCTGGATTTTTTAACTTTTTATCAGCCGCTCACCTCATTTTTGTCTTTATTAGCCGCCTTTCTCCCCAACGAGGACGGCGGCTTTCTCTTTTTAGCACTCTTTTGTCAAGATTTTGGGAATATTTGTACCTTGGAGCGTTATTGAATAGAAAATCACGATTACCGAACATAACAAACAATGACCGATATACTTGAACAGGTCGCACGCTACGGGTACGTCAATGAGACCGTAGCCGACGACATCGACCTCATTGCCGAAATCAACCGACTGAAAAAAGAAAAGAATGCGGTGATCCTGGCCCATTACTATGTGGATGGGGCCATTCAGGATCTTGCTGACTATATCGGTGATAGCCTGGGGCTTTCGCAGCAAGCCGCTGCTACCGAGGCTGATATGATTTTGTTTTGTGGCGTGCATTTCATGGGTGAAACGGCCAAGGTGCTCAGCCCGAACAAAAAAGTGGTCATTCCCGATCTGAACGCGGGCTGCTCACTGGCTGACTCGGCTCCGGCGGATAAGTTCGCTGAATTCAAAGCCAGATACCCCGACCACATCGTCATCAGCTACATTAATTGTTCGGCGGAGATCAAGGCCCTGACCGATATTGTGTGTACCTCGTCGAACGCGCTGCATATTGTGAATAGCCTGCCCAAGGATCAAAAAATCATTTTTGCACCCGACGCTAACCTGGGCCGCTACGTAGCGCAGAAAACCGGACGTGAAATGGTGCTGTGGGACGGTGCATGTATCGTACACATCGACATTTCTCGGGAGAAGCTTCAAAAGCTACGTGACGACAATCCCGACGCGCTGCTCATCGCTCACCCCGAATGTAAGGAGGATATTCTGCTGCAGGCCGATTTTGTGGGTTCAACGACGGGCCTGTTGAAATTTGTCCAAAGCGATCCGCACGAAAAATTTATCGTAGCGACGGAAGCAGGCATTCTGCACAAAATGAAGCAGTCGGTACCGCATAAGAAACTGCTTCCTGCCCCGGCTACCGACAACAATACCTGTGCGTGTTCGGAATGCCCTTATATGAAAATGAACACGTTGGAAAAAGTGTATAACGCGCTGCTGTACGAGCAGCCGGAAATCATCGTGCCGGAAAACATCCGGGTAAAAGCCTACGAGTCGGTAGCGAGGATGCTGGAACTGAGCAAGGGGATTTGATTTAATGATGAATGGTGGGATACCGATTTTGGTTAGTATTTCACCAATCTCCAATCAATGTTCCTAACTGAAAATCAGCTCAAATGAAGCAAAGTATCTGGCTGATCTTTAGTATGCTAATCATATCCGCTTGCTATCGTCCTGCCGACGATTTGCAGGAAGCTCAAAAACGCCTATTGGCTGTCGACCGCTGGTACATCGGGCAAATTGCGATGGACGAGGTTCCGGTTTTCAAAGAAGGAAAGCACATACCCCACATCAGCGGTGTCCGGTTTGACCGCCACCTGGATTGGGTGAAGTTCTATTCCGATGGAGGTTTCGAGGGGCACATGACAGGCGACGACACTACGCAACATTATCAATGGAAAGTCTACGTTCCCCAAAATGTGATTGCCCTGCGTGACTCGGCCACCGGGACCGGCGGCTGGAACATTTACCCCCGCAACGTGTACGAAGACACCTTTGAAATGGAAACCCGCAGCACGGTCTACGATCCACCTAGGGTGACGAAGCTGACATTGAAATTTACAATTTTGACCGGGTCGCTGGTGCGATGATGTATTGGTAGAATGATAGAATACTTAACGGATTTCTATTCATTCACTCATTCACACATTCTATCATTAATTTTTATGGCTCAATTCGATTTTTTAGTCATTGGCTCCGGTATTGCCGGACTTAGCTACGCCGCCAAACTGGCGCGGCATTTTGAAGGCAACGAGGAGGTTTCGATCGCCGTCATTACCAAGGTGCAGGCCGACGAGACCAACACCAAGTATGCCCAGGGTGGTATCGCCGCGGTATGGGCCGAGGGCGACACCTTTGAGAAGCATATTGAGGACACCATGGACGCGGGCGATGGGATCAACAAACGCAACATCGTCGAAATCGTGGTTACGGAAGGTCCCGAACGTATTCAGGAATTAATCGACTACGGTACCCGGTTCGACAAGGAGAGCGATGGCGACTACGACCTGGCTAAGGAAGGCGGGCATTCTGATCACCGGATTCTGCATTTCAAGGACATTACCGGCTACGAGATTGAACGCGCCCTGCTCGAAGAAGTCAAACGCCACCAGAATATCCAGCTTTTCACCCACTACTACGCCGTCGAACTGATCACCCAACACCACCTGGGTGAAACAGTGTACCGCTATCGTGAGGATATCAAGTGCTTCGGCGCGTACGTGCTGGACCTGAAAACCGGAGCGGTGGAGAAATTCCTGGCAAAAACTACCCTCGTAGCCACGGGCGGCATCGGGAATATTTACCAGAGTACCACCAACCCTACCATCGCATGTGGCGATGGGATTGCCATGGCTTACCGCTCCAAGGGGATTTGTGACAACATGGAGTTCATTCAATTCCATCCTACCAGCCTTTTCCAGCCCGGCAAAAAACCTTCCTTCCTGATTTCGGAGGCGGTACGCGGTTTCGGGGGTATTCTGAAACACGCCGACGGTAGTACCTTCATGGAGTTCTTCGACGATCGTCTATCCCTGGCTCCGCGCGACATCGTGGCCCGCGCCATTGACTCCGAAATGAAAACCCACGGCGTTGAGCACGTCTACCTGGATGTCCGTCATCTTGATTACGAGAAATTTCTGGAACATTTCCCCAACATCAACCAATACTGCCTCAACATCGGCATCGATGTGCGGCGGGATATGATTCCCGTAGTGCCCGCGCAGCACTACATGTGCGGGGGTATCAAGGTAGATGAGTGGGGAAAAACGAATATTCAGTTCCTCTATGCCGTGGGCGAATGCTCGGCAACCGGGCTGCATGGGGCCAATCGACTTGCCTCTAATTCTTTACTGGAAGCCGCCGTTTTTGGACATCGCGCCTACCTCAATACCATTGAGAACTACGAAAACGCCATTATTCCCGAGGGAATTCCTGACTGGGACGACTCGGGTACCTCTCACCCCGAAGAGCAGGTGCTCGTGACCGAAATGACGCGCGAATTGAACAGCATTATGTCCAACTACGTAGGCATTGTCCGCACCAACCGACGCATGAAGCGCGCTTACGATCGCCTGCAACTGCTACACGAGGAACACGAGCAACTTTACCGGGAATCGAAGGTATCGGTGGCTATCTGTGAACTGCGGAATATGATTACGGTATCGTATCTGGTGATTAAAATGGCGATGGCGCGGCGCGAGAACGTCGGGCTGCACTACAATCTGGATAACATCACGCCGCAAAAGCCGAAGGCAAAATCAGAGGTAGTACTGCCACTTCGATAGATCACTAAAAGGAAGGGCCGAATCGTACGATTCGGCCCTTCCTTTTTTGTTTAACAATCAACTCAGCGAATCGCTACGCGCTCTTTACGATCCCTGCGAGTCTGGACTTTTTTCCAAACCCAGGCACCTACTGTTTGTCCCAGGTGGGTACCTTCCTCCACGCCGTCGCGGTAATGGATGCCACCGTACATGCGGCTGTACGAAGCATTCCAGTAAGCTTCCTCAAAAGACTTGAAGGACTTCACACCATGCCCATACTTCTTCTCGGTGGTGTCAGTAAACGCTACATTATCACCGAGCAAATTAGTGAGCACGGTACCACAAGCCGCCGAAACAGAACTATGTCCACTCACGTATTCGGGAAAAGGAGGTGTTTCCAAATAGGGGCGCCATTCGGGATCCCAGCCATTATTAATGACCGTCTCAGGACGAATGCGTACGCTTTTGTACTTCTCATCCCAGCACGAAACGAATGCATCGAACATCGAAAGAGAACCCAGCGTATAGGCCTCGGTTGCCTGCATCATATCCAGCTTTTTATCCCTTGCTACCGTGCGGGTGATCGCCAGCCAGTGGCCCGGCGGGGTCATTTTCTTGTTAGCAAACATCACATGGCCCACCACGTTGGTCACAAAAGCGTTGTCGTCCCAGAAATAAGCCGTGGTACGCTGCTCATCGGTAAGGTTTTTGACTATGTCGTACACCTCATTAGTCAATTTCATGAAGGGGCTGTTCTTAGCTAAATCATACTTAGCCGGCGGAGGACACACAAACTGCCGCACTGAATCCAGCGTAAAGGGCCGTACTGTATTCCACATCGGTTCACAGGCATCGGCATAGGCAGGGGGCGTAGGTACCCAGCTACCCGGCTCGTTCGTCACCGTATAACGGAATCCTCTGATTTGCTTGTAGTTATCTTTACCAGAATACGCAATAATATGATTTGCAATGGCTTCCCCGTAAGACGTGGAGCGTTCGATCACGTCGTCAGGAATGCCCATTGCTTCGTATTTCTTGAAGAAATCTTTTTCGTAGGTATCCCACATATCGCCGGAAAAGGTAAGTGTCCGGCCCACAATCGTAAATGCCTTCGCACTCGCCAGCGGAAAGCAATATTGCTTGTCCGGCTCGGGCTGGGGAGAAGTGTCGAAACCGTTGAGTTGTCCGCTTAGCGAACGGTACTCGGGATTGCCAGGCACAAGCGCTTCATAGGCTGCCATATAAGAATAAGCGTAAATACGACTAGCTACGGGTGGTTTGAAAATATCGTGGATGACGATATTCGTCAACTCCTCACCAAGATCATGGATCAACTCAGGGTCTGAGGCACTCTTGTTATATACTTCGGGTGTTGTGGTTGGGCGGCAGCTCTGTTCACAAATACTGATGGCCATCAGTATTACCAGGAAAGATAATTTTTTCATATAGCCTGTTTTTTAGGAAAGCCTGATGGACTTCACCCGCTTGGGGAAGGTCAGCAACCAATCCGATCAATGATTTATTTGTAGGGATAGAAATCCAAGACCGCGTGTAGGTAGGTCTACGCTGTTGTCTATGAAAGTGGATTGTATCTTTAAAGAAAAGAAACAGATCAGACTTGATCGGGAGGCGGAGTAGCAGGAGATGGTTCATCAGCAGGCCAGCTCAGCGCATGGGCCGAAACCGAGGGGGTACCCTCCATCAGATCCCACACAAAAAACGTAGTCCGACGCTGCGTGGAAAGGTAATGTTTAATAGCCGTCGAGAATACCTTAGAGCTTTTTTCGAGCGGATTGCCCGTCTTGTTCACATCGTGGCCAAACTCCTGCTGGATGCGGTCGGCCAGTGCAAAAAATTGCTCCCGCGCGCTGAGGTTAGCCTGCATGACTGTGTAGAGAGAGTCATTTTCGTAGCGCTGCTCCACGATGTTATAAAAATCGCCTTCGTAATGGATCAGTCCTTCGGGCGAGTCGTTGTTCCAGGTGGTACCATAGGGAATGGCAAGGGGTACCTTCAGCGTGATGCGTTCTTCGCTCAACACCCCTGAATCTGGGGTATGGTAAAAGGCTTCCAGACACCATACCGACACCGTCTGACCCAGCATGTGAATCAGGAGCAAAAGGAAAAATCCGGTGGCGGCAATTTGTTTCAGATCAGGGTGTAAGGTTTAAAATTGGGGTAAAGGTACCTCATTATGAAACGTTTCGCAAGACAGTTGGGTTCATCTCGTGCGTAACCGGTTCGGCTACTGTTGCTGCATTCCTAATAATATCTCCTTCAAAACCGCCTGCGCGGCCCATTCGCGGTTGGCAGCCTGCTCGATCACCAGCGAACGCGGACTATCCAGTACGGCATCGGTCACTTTGACGTTGCGGCGCACCGGCAGACAGTGCATGAACTTGCCGTTATCGGTGCGCGCCATTTTTTCTTCGGTCATCATCCAGCTGGGGTCATTGACAAGTACCTGACCGTAGCTGGTGTACGAAGACCAGTTTTTGCCGTATACAAAATCGGCGCCTTCCAGGGCTTTATCCTGGTCATAAAGTACCTCCGCTTTCCCCACAAATTCAGATGCCAGATCGTAGCCCTCCGGGTGCGTCACGACGAGCTCTACGTCCATGCCGTTCATCCACTCGCAGAACGAGTTGGCCACCGCTTGGGGTAACGCCTTGAAGTGGGGTAGCCAAGTAAGGACCACTTTGGGGCGAGATTTCACCTTGAACTCTTCAATCGTAATGCAATCGGCCAGCGATTGCAGCGGATGCCGGGTGGCCGATTCGAGGTTCACGATGGGTACCCCCGCGTATTTTTTGAATTGCTGAAAAACCAGTTCGGAGTAATCGGCGTCGCGGTCTTCAAGTTTGGCGAACGAACGAACCCCGATGATGTCACAGTAATGTCCAATGACCGCCGCTGCCTCCTTCACGTGTTCGGCGCTAGTGCCATTCATCACCACGCCTTCTTCCATTTCCAGACCCCAGCTATCCTGACTCACGTTCAGGATAATGACGTTCATGCCCAGGTTCTGGGCGGCCTTTTGGGTGCTGAGCCGGGTGCGCAGACTGGAATTGAAAAACAGCAGGCCCATGGTTTTGTTCTCGCCGAGTTGCTTATCGGCAAAGGGGTTACGTTTGGCTACGATCCCGCTCGTAATCAGTTGGTTGATATCGAGAACGTCGGCAGGGGAAATAAAGTGGTTCATTGAGTTGGTTATAAACTTCCCGAAAATTTTGACCCTTCGGGAAGTTGGTAAGTTGGATCAGTTGATTTTCTTAGGGATTTCGGCTTGTAGCGCTTCCAGAAAAGCATCGGCTTCTTCAGTACCGATCGCCAACGACGGCAGTAAGCGGATGGTATTGGCTCCGGCTACACCCGTAAAGAGCTTATGTTCAAAAAGCAGTTTATTTCGTAGCTCCTTTACCGGAAAATCATACTCAATGCCAATCATCAGACCGCGTCCGCGTAATTCCTTGTGGCCACCGATCTGCCGGAGACCCTCCATCAGGTAGGTACCCATGCGAGCGGCATTCTCGATAAGGTTTTCATTTTTCATGATATCCAGTACCGCTATCCCCGCCGCGCAGGCCAGGTGATTGCCCCCGAAAGTAGTCCCCAGCAAACCATAGCTCGCTTTAAACTTGGGAGAAATCAACACGCCACCCAACGGAAACCCATTACCCATACCCTTAGCCATCGTCATCAGGTCGGGGTCGATACCGCTGAACTGGTGCGAAAAGAATTTTCCGGTTCGCCCGTAGCCACATTGCACGCTGTCGAGAATGAGCACAGCTCCAGTTTCGTCGCACTTGCGGCGCAGGGTTTGCAGAAACTCATCGGTCGCGACGTTGATCCCCCCCACCCCTTGAATCCCTTCTACGATGACCGCGCATACCTCATCATTGATACCCGTTTCGGCGGCCGCTACTTCGTTGAACGGCAAGAAAGATACGTGTTGATTGTAGTTGATGGGGGCAACGATGGACGGATTATCCGTAGCGGCTACGGCCCCGGCGGTACGGCCGTGAAAGGCTTTATTAAAGGCAACTACCTTGGTCCGGCCATTATGAAAGGAAGCGAGTTTTAGAGCGTTCTCATTAGCTTCGGCTCCCGAGTTGCACAGGAAAAGTTTATAGTCGGGGTATCCCGAAAGCTCGCCCAGTTTTTCCGCCAATTCTTCCTGCAAACTGATGCGCACCGAATTAGAATAAAAGCTGATGGCTTTCATTTGCTTGGTGAGCATTTCCACGTAGTAGGGATGGCAATGCCCGACCGAAATTACCGCGTGCCCGCCGTACAAATCCGTGTATTTTATACCGTTCTCATCCCACAGGTAACTACCCCGCGCTTTGACGGGTTCTATATCGTAGAGAGGATAGACGTCGAAAAGATGACTCATTTTTTTAATTAACAGTGAAAATTGGAAAACTCCATTACTAAAAAGCCGCCGCTTTCAGACGCAATCCCGCATCTTCGGGAAGTCCAAACAGCAGATTCATATTCTGCACCGCGTGTCCCGACGCCCCTTTAGTGAGGTTGTCAATAATACTGGTAATCAGCAATTGACCATCGTGTTTTTCCAAATGAATAAAACACTTGTTGGTACCGACCACCTGCTTCAAGTCAATAGCCGGGCTGCTGACGTGCGTGAACGGATGCGGTTTGTAATAGCTTTTGTACAATTCGATCGCGTCATCCAGCGAGCCATCGTAAGGCGTGTAGACATTGGCCAGAATCCCGCGTGTGAAGTCGCCTCGGTAGGGGATGAAGTTTATCTTTCGATTAAAACCTTCCTGCAACTTCGTCACGCTCATCCTGATTTCGGTCAGGTGCTGATGCGTGAAGGCCTTATAGATCGAAGCGTTATTATTACGCCACGAAAAATGCGTCGTCGTGCTCAGCGATTGTCCCGCCCCGGTACTCCCCGTGACGGCACTAACATGAACATCGTCCATGAGTAAGTTTGCTTGCGCCAACGGTAGCAACGCCAGTTCGATACTCGTGGCAAAACAGCCGGGATTCGCGACTTTGGTAGCTACCTTAATTTTCTCCTTCTGCAATTCAGGTAAGCCGTACACAAAGCCATTGCTTTCATCACGAAAATCAGTACTCATGTCAATAATTTTTACAGAATCAGGTACCTTGTTTGCATCCAGGAATTTCTTCGATTCCCCATGCCCCGAACAGAGGAAAATCACAGTCAATGATTCGCTGTTGAGTAAATCCTGAATTTCCTCACCCGAAAATACCAGTTCCGTATCGCCTAGCAAATCGGTATGCGTAGCGTACACAGGCTTACCCGCCTGACTTTTGCTGTGGGCAAAGGCTATTTCTGCGTTCGGATGATTGAGAAGAATTCTGATCAATTCACCTCCCGTGTAGCCTGCTGCTCCGATGATTCCTAAGTTGATTTTATCTATCATTTTCCCTCCGCTAATTCACTCACTTTCTGATAAATCATCGCCTGATTCGATGCTACCTTCGAGAAGCCGCGGACATCGTCGCCTGTCCAGGCATTGTTCATTTCACCGTAGCTGCCAAAAACCGGGGACATCAAATCGTAAGGCGACTCGATGCCTTCTACGTAGAAACGATAGGGGGCCAAATGCACCATTACCTTACCCGTGACGTGACTCTGCGTATCCGTTAGGAACGTCTCAATGTTGCGCATGACGGGCTCCACAAATTGGCCTTTGTGTAGCAGGCTGCCGTACCAGTTGGCGAGTTGCTCTTTCCAGTACAACTGCTGCTCGGTCAGTACGTGCTTTTCCAGCGTGTGGTGGGCCTTGATAATAATCAGCGGCGCGGCGGCTTCGAAACCTACCCTACCTTTAATACCGATGATGGTATCGCCCACGTGGATATCACGGCCAATACCAAAGGGCTGCGCGAGTTCGGCCAGTCTCTGAATCGCCTGTACGGAAGTTTCGGTACGTTCGCCGTTCAGACCTACCAGTTCGCCTTTTTCAAATTCCAGCGTGATCGCTTCGGGCTCCGTCTTGGTTACCTGCGTGGGCCAGGCGCTTTCGGGGAGGTACTTTTGGGAAGTCAGCGTTTCCTTTCCGCCGACTGAGGTACCCCACAGGCCTTTGTTAATGCTATACTCCGCTTTTTTCCAGTCGCGCTCCACGCCTTTTTTGGTCAGGTACTCAATTTCGGCTTCACGCGAGAGTTTCAGGTCCCGAATGGGCGTAATGATTTCGGCCTCAGGGGTAATGATGCGGAAGGCCATATCGAAGCGCACCTGGTCGTTGCCCGCCCCGGTACTCCCATGGGCAATGGCTGACGCCCCGATTTCCTTCGCGTATTCAGCCACGGCAACGGCCTGAAAAATGCGCTCGGCACTCACCGACAGGGGGTAGGTGTTGTTTTTGAGAATATTACCAAAAATGAGGTACTTGATACAATCAGCGTAGTATTCCGTAGTTTTTACAACCGTCGTATGTTGCTTCACGCCCAGCGCATAGGCGTTGGCTTCGATGGTTTTCAGTTCCTCGTCGGAAAAACCGCCCGTATCTACCAGGACTGAATACACTTCATAGCCCTGGTCTTCGGCCAGGTACTTTACACAAAAAGAGGTGTCCAGCCCACCGCTGAACGCTAATACTACTTTTGGTTTTTGGGACATGGGTTATTTTTGAACTTAGGGCCGATAGCTGCTGGCTAATGGCCTTTAAATTTGATTAACAATTGAAAACACAGGGCACTTTCACTTACAAACTTAATGCATTCTGGCGATTCGGGCTATGGCAAACAAAAACCCCGCTCCGATTCTTTGCAGAAATACCGAGCGGGGAGTATAATTCTAGTTTAATAAAAGGAGTAGTACAGGTGGTTCAAAAAAACAATCACTTTCAACCGCGCAGGCGGCCCTGTCTCCACTATCAACTTTCAACTTATTTCACTATACCAGCATCGCGTCGGGGTTCTTCTTTTGGGTACGGTCGTTCCTTCGCAGCAAAATCCGCTGCTTGATGCGCATCCAGCGCTCGTACAATTTAGACTCTTTCAGGAAGTTCCATCCTTCTCCTTTATCCTGCTTTTTGGCCTCTTCCTGATTGTACATCATGCCCGTACACAGGCAGTTTTTGCGGTTGGTACGCGTCAGAACGTCGTAGTTTACGCAACTAGCGCAGCCTTTCCAGAAGGCATCATCGGCCGGTAGTTCGCTAAACGTCACCGGCTCGTAGCCCAGATCGGAATTGATTTTCATAACCGCCAGGCTGGTCGTAATACCGATAATCTTGGCATTGGGGTACTTCTTGCGTGATAATTCGAAGGCCTTGGCTTTTATGGCCTTGGCAATGCCACTATTCCGGAAATCTGGATGTACGATCAGGCCCGAGTTAGCCACGAACTTACCATGTTCCCAGGTTTCGATGTAACAAAAGCCCACCCATTCGCCCGTTTTGGTAGTGGCAATGATGGCTTTCCCCTCGATCATCTTCTCCATTAAGTACACAGCCGAACGCTTGGCAATGCCGGTACCCCGTTTTTTGGCGCTTTCCTCCATTTCGGCGCAAATCGTTTCGGCGTAGTGTAGATGGTCTTCGTTGGCAATCTGAACAAGGAAAGGATTCTCTTGAATTCCGTTATTTTTCATGGTTTGGTGCTGAATTGGCTCCTTCTGCGCATAGCTTGGGAGAAATCACATCGGATTGAGATGAGTTTCTGAATTGAATAAACTAGGAAAAAAGGGCAGAAAAAACTTTGCCACGTAGGCAAAAGAAGATTAGATGGTCCAGACGGACCTAAATCGGAAGGG
>JBBRDE010000091.1:0-18481 GCA_038204185.1 Cytophagales bacterium | reverse complement strand
TACAACGACCTGAAATTTGTGATTCGATAGTTGTTAACCATAGCTTTCCCGGCTGTTGTGCAGCTAAAGCTTATCTGGTACATCACGCTACTGTTTTGCAGTAAAATAGAGTGCCATCGGATGGATCGCACTGAACATGGGGATTGAGCAAAAACAAAAACAGGCCCACACATTACATGCGGGCCTGTTACCTCAATTCGGAAAATAAAAACTTTCTTTTACCTACACACTTTCCGGCATGGTAAACGGCGCGCGGTACTTGCGACCCAGCAGCGCGTTGGCTTCCTTATCGTTGACGAATTTCTCCGTTTTCGGATCGAAGGTCAAGGAGCGGCCCGTGCGGTAGGCGATGTTGCCCAGGTGGGCCAGTCCCGATGACAGGTGTACCGTCTCGACGGGGCCGTTCTGAATAGAGGTGTCGCGGGCTACCACGGCGTCGATGAAATTCTTGAAGTGATCGCCGCCCGCCTTGCGCGTGGGGCCGGGCTTGCGGTCGCGGCCCAGGAATGTTTCGTAGAAATCGTAGCCTTTGACGACCATATACCCCTCACTACCGTAGAAGATATTGCCGATGCCCGTGCCACCTTCCTCATTGGTCATCCAGGGACGTACCTCAAACTCGATGATTTTCTTTTCTTTGGGATAAATATAGGTCGACGAAAGTACCTCGGGCGTTTCCTGGCAGTCGTCCCACAGGAACTTACCGCCGCCCGACGTGATTTTTTCGGGAAAGGTATCTACGCCCAATCCCCACATGCACAGGTCGGTTTCGTGAATACCCTGGTTGCCAATATCGCCGTTGCCGTAGTTCCAGTGCCAGTGCCAGTTGTAGTGTACGTAGTTCTTGGAAAAAGGCTTCATCTCGGCCGGCCCCGTCCACAGGTCGTAGTTCAGGCCTTCGGGTACGGGCTCAGTCCCCTTGTCGCCCACGCTGGGCCGCCATTTGAACACTAGTCCGCGCGCCATATATACGTCGCCGATCAGACCATCGCGCAGGTGCTTCACGGCTTCCTTCATCGCTTCGGAGCTTCGGAGCTGTACGCCATGCTGCACGATGCGCTTGTACTTCTTAGCGGCCTCGATGATTTTTTGTCCTTCGTTGAAGCTGTGCGAGCCGGGTTTTTCCACGTACACATCCTTTCCCGCCTGGCAGGCCCAGATGGTAGCCAGCGCGTGCCAGTGATTGGGCATGGCGATGCTCACCACGTCGATAGACTTGTCGTCAAACACTTTCCGCAGATCCTGCTCGGTACCTACCTTCTTATTGTACTTTTTTTCAAATTCTCCGGCGCGTTTCTGCAACACTACGTTATCGGGATCGCAGAGGGTGGCTACCTCCACGTTGCTCAGGTTCGAGAAACCGGAAATGTGGTTCTGTCCGCGTCCGTTGACCCCCAGCACGGCTACCCGCACCCGGTCGTTGGACCCGAAGGCACTGGCGGGAATAATGGTCGGCAGCGAGAGCGCCACCGCTACTCCCGCCGAATTCTTGATGAATTTTCGACGGGTAAAGAAGTTTTCGTTTTCCATAGGAATCAGGGTTTGGAGAAGATATGCGTTTAATCGGTTTGGTATTAGTACCTTATAAGACGCCTAGTAGACTATCTTTACCCTAACTGGAACGAAAAATTGGTTTCAACGTCAATTCAACCTCTTTCCGCCGCCGCCGCGCGATGGGAAGCACCAGACCGTTGTGAAGAATGGCCTCCCGGCCATCGGTGTGAGTGGTCTTCCAAAGGTAGACTGCGTACCTCAAATAAATAGCCGCCGACGGCACAAGTATTCCCAACCAGCTGGCCTAAGCTTGAATAAATTTGCAAAAAAAGGATAAGCAATATGACAACGTTACGAATCTAATAATTCATCATTTATCACCGCCGGGCGAACCCGTCATCATCCCCTCAATACGCTTTCAAGCTCAAATCCAGGCTCTTGATCTGGTGCGTGAGCGCGCCGCTCGAAATACTGTCCACGCCGGTCTCGGCTACGGCGCGTAGCGTGGTTTCGTTGATGTTGCCCGAGGCTTCGGTTTCATTGCGATCACCGATGCGTTTCACCGCTTCGCGCATATCTTCGAGTGAAAAATTATCCAGCATAATAATATCCACACCGCCTACCCGCAGTACCTCATCCACTTCCGTCAGGTTGCGGGTTTCCACTTCTATTTTCAGGTTTCGCCTGGTTTCGGCAAGGTACCCCCGGGCACGGCTAATGGCGGCTTCGATGCCCCCGGCGTAGTCGATGTGGTTATCTTTGAGCATGATCATGTCGTACAGGCCCATGCGGTGGTTATGCGCCCCGCCGATGTGGGTGGCCATTTTTTCGAATACCCGAAAATTGGGCGTCGTTTTTCGGGTATCCAGCAACTTCACGGGTAGGTCGGCGATCAGATCCACCAGGCTACGGGTGTAGGTAGCGATGCCGCTCATGCGCTGCATGATATTGAGCATTAGGCGCTCGGCCATGAGAATGGAGCGCGCGCTGCCTTCGACGGTGAGCACAATTTCCCCTACCGCAATGCGGGTACCATCCTGAATGAATACCGCTACTTGTAGGGCAGGATCTACTTCTTCAAAAACAATACGCGCAACTTCCACTCCGGCCAAAACCCCTGCCTGCTTCACGAGCAAGCGGGCACGTTTGGTAGCAGATTCGGGTACGCAGGACAGCGCTGAGTGATCGCCGTCGCCGACATCTTCGCGCAGGGCGAGCTGAATTAGATCGCGGACTTTGTGGGGGTTGGTTTCCATCATTCCGGAAAAGTACGGGGAAGCGGGGAAAGGTGCAAACGAGAAACTTTAAATGTACCTCACTTTTCATCCATGGCTTCCAGCCACTTCTCGGCATCCGGTTTTCCTTCCAGGTTTTCCGTAACTACGACTTGCAACAGTTTTCGGGCTGCTTCTTTGTCCGGTGGCTGGTTTCGCTGCAAATAAGCCAGGGCTTCATAAAATTTGCCGGGATTGGTGTACAGGTCCCGCCGCTCGCCCAACTGGTGAAAATGGGCGATAGCTTGTGGGTAGTTTTGTTGGCGGATCGCTATTAGTCCCAGTAGCTTCAGGGCTTCAGCATTATTGGAGTTTCGTTGCAGCAGCTCCCTACCCATCGTCTGGGCAGCGGCAAACTGGCTCTCGTTGTAATATTGAATAGCGCTTTGCAGGCTGTCGGCTTCGCCACCCATTTGTACGGACAGGGTAGTAAGATTTTCTTCAATGTAGGCGTCTGACAATTCCCGGACGTTGGGGTCGGAAAGACTGAGCCAAATCCAAGCCATGGCCAGCAACACTACGGCGGCCACCGCATAGTACCAAGGCTGTAGTTGTCGTACCGGAGCCACGGAATGAGGTACCTTAAGATCCATTTTTTGCCATTCGGCATGCCGTTCAGCCAGCACCTGTTCCCGAATTACCTGCTTGGTTTGTAGATAAAAGGCTAACTCTTCGGCCAGTTGGGAATTGTGAAGCAGTTCGAGCTCGAACTGCTCCCGTTCGGGGGGCTGCAGTTCTTCATTAAAATATTGTTCGATTCGATCGTTCATGATTTCAGTTAGGTTCTTTATTGCTTATTTCTTCCTGTGTGGTACAGTTCCCGCAATTTGTCCAGGCAGCGCCGCCGGCTGGTTTTTGCCACCGCCGCCGACTGATAGTCCAGCTGTACCGCAATTTCCTCGTCCTTGTAGCCCTCTCCCCAGGCCCATAGAATGCGGCGGCATTTGTCGCCAAGTTCACTGAGCCGGTGCCGGAGCAGGTCCATATCCTGCTGTTGCATGAGTTGCTGAATCACCGAGCGCGCTTCGTCGGGCAACAGGTTCAGCGCGTCGGTCAATTGCTCGGGCTGGTGTACCTGTGCTTTCTTAGTCGTATTCCGGCGCAAAAGGTCAACACATTTGTTAGAAAAAATCTGGTGAAGGTAGGTCTTGAGCTCCGAACGCCCCTCAAAACGGCCCGAAGTCAGGTGTTCGATCACGGTCAGGACAGCGTCCGAATAAGCCATGGAGCAATCGTCTTCCGAAAGCCGGTGCTTCCGCAAGCCATCCCGGATCAGGTAGGTATATTTTCCGTAAAGGTGATTTTCGTACGAACGACGTTGGGGTCCTCCGGTACGGATACCCTCGATGATGCTGGAGTCCTGGGGTACTTTGGTAAAAATATTCATGCGCGGGCGTTATCGTCGGGAAATATACCACAAACGACCGACTTTCGACAGGGTCAATTCCTGATTCTGTAAATAACTGGTAAGCATAGCGTTACAAAAAATCGGATGTTGATTGTTTCCTGTTACCTCCGGCACTACGACTAAGTGGGGGTGCATCTATTCATTCACTAAACCAATCAATTCCGTTATGAATCAATTTCAAACCCCCTCTACCCCCGGCGTTCATATTGGCGGTTACGCTCATGTACACGCAGAAGATATTCTCTTTTGCCAGGGAGACAGCAACTACACCCATGTGCATTTTGTAAAAAGACATAAAATGACAGTCGCGACGACGCTGGGCATCCTGGAAGAACGCCTCCTGGCGGTGGGTTTCGTTCGGGTCAACCGATCCGAATTGGTCAACAGGCATCATATCGAGAACTACGATGGGTATAAGATTACACTTACCAATGGTACCATGTTACCTATCTCGCGGCGACGGCGCAAAGAGGTACGGCAACAGCTAGAATCCTGGTTTGGTGTTTTTCAGATTCAAAGTTTGCAGTATGCTTAGTTTGAAAGGGGAGTCGGGCGGGATAGGTACGTTACCGTTTGCTAAATTCAGGACTATTTAATTGGTTGAAGGCAGGTAATGAGCGAACTTGTAGCCCTGTGAACGAAAGGAAGGCCGAATGAACTAATACGCACATTTTCAACCTCCTAAACCGAACAACAATGGCCGATCAGACCCAGTTTCCCCCGCGTACATCCAAGGGTCCCTCGGGCCTGGAGGGTACCCTCGAAAGAATAAAAAAAGAATTCATTGAGAAGCTTTTATCCCAGGAAAATGTTTCTTCCCTAGATACTAAAAAGATTAGTGAGCTACTGACTACTTTTTACCGTCCGGGAAAATCTCCGTCTGGACTGATTGCCCAGACTCGGCAAAAAATACTGGTCGTAGCGGATTCCGAGTCAGTGGCCGCCGACCTCAAGAATGGAGATACCGTTGATGTAAATTATGCTGGTGGCAATTCGCCCTTGCAGGCCCGCGTAAAACGGGTGAGTGAGTACTCCAATGCTATTAGTGAATTCAATACGCCCACTAAAACGCTTCTGATCGAATGGGCGGTGGGACCCGATTTCATAAATCAGGTATCCTCTCTGGCCAAAGGAGCGAATACTATAGCAGTGCTGGGAAATGCCCAGCAGGCTGACAACTTTATCATCAATCCCCGTAACCCCATCTCCGAACCCGATCCCCCCATCCTAAGCCTGGCTCTAGGGTCGGGGCTGCTGGATCTGCACATTGCCAAGAGTGACTATTCTATCGATGCCTACGGAATTATTGATGGCCCCTGGGCGGATAATCTCGATACGATTAAAGTGGTGGTGAGCGATACAGGTTTAAAGTTCAACCTCAACTCCCCTCCCCAGCAACAATATACAACCTGGGACGGACAATCTACCCACTTCCCCATTGCGCCTAATCCCAACCGGAACAAAATACCCCCAGACCCTAACCCAATCGGATTCTGCTCGCTTACGAACTACCTCGACGATACTTATCCCCTTCCTCGTAACGCCAGTTTTCCGAGTGGAATTCCCCAAAATGATAACGATGTTTTACGTAATCCTAATGATGACCACCACGGGCGGCATGGTACCTGCATCGCGGCCATCGTGGCCCAGAATCCCGCCGGAGCCTCAGCCATTATTCCCTTGAAAATTTTTGACTTCCTGGGATTTGGTACCTTGTTCGATATCCTGTGCGGATTCAATTACATATTCTCGCGGATTGAGGCGGGTGAAAATATCAGGATTGTGAATGCCAGTTGGGGTGCGGCCGTAATTGGAAACGACTTCGCTGCCTATGAGCTTTTGGAGAAAAAAATTGCGGTATTACAGGCCAATAACGTTTTCTTGCTGGCAGCGGCGGGAAACCGGTATACCATCAACCAGACGATAGGCCGTAACTTATCGGTCGAACCAGCGTTACCCGCCTGCTATTCGACAAAGTACGACAATGTGATTACGGTCACCACTGTGGCAGAAAAGTGGGAAAAGCTGCTGTTCAACCGAAGGAACCGATCCCGCTATATCAACCCGCGCCTGCACGACAAGTTGCTTCGTACAAGCAATCTGCTGGAATGGCTGCTGAACTTGTTCTCTAATATCGTTCCGGTTGGTTATACGGCCGTCGAAAACTATTCAGCCGACTTCGTAGGGGTTGGCGTGGTGGCCCACCCGATAGGAGGAATCTTTCCAATGCCTTTCGGTGGTCCGGTGCCGCCGCTGTCGCCGCCCCTGGCGGGCTCTTCGTTTGCGACACCCTTCATGTCAGCCTACGTCGTCCGTTGTCTGAAAGAAAATCCCAATGCTTCCCGTGCCCAAATCCTGAATTCGCTACCTAAGAATAACAGTCTGAACGGCCATGTGCAACAGGGGAGGTACCTTGAACTAGATAAAGTGACCGAAAAAAGTATCCAAGAAAATTTCGAGTCCGTCCTCCATGCTATTCTTTCGACTTTTCCGTAAATGCCAAACAGGCTTTGTGTTCCTAATTGCCTTACCGAACCTGGTTTTGGCGCAATGTCCCACGCCTCGGCAGTTTCAGGATACTTTACAACACATCACAGTTCGCTCCATCAAACAGCAGGAAGCGGAGCTACGGCAATGGATTGCCCACTGGACGAAATGCGGCTATCCCAAAGATTCAATTTACGTAGATGGCATCCTGCAACTGGGGCTGGCTTTCTTAAATACTGATTCTTACCCGGAGGCCGCCCGGCTTTCGGAAGAGGTCGTTGCTTTGTATGACCATCTCGATCCCCGGCTGAGGCAAAGCGACTTGGCAAAAGCTTACTATCGACAGGCTGTCGCCCTGCACTACCTGGAAGCAGAAGACAAAAAAATGGATTTTCTGCGGAAAGCAATCCGGGTAGCCGATACTACGGCGGCGGGAAAGTTGTGGGCCTCCAATGCCCACCTCTATATGGTGTATACCTATTTTGCCAAAGGCGATTACCAAAAAGCCTTGTTTCATGCCGAACGGGGAGAAACGCTGGCCCGTGAGGTTCGAAACTCCATTTCTATCTCGAAAATACTGCAGCAAAAAGCCCAGGTACTGAGTGAGCAAAAACGCTATGAACAGGCAAGGGATGCGCTCGAAGACGCCATTGGACTACTGAAAAATGACCCCATCAACCAGCGGAGTGTGGCCTCACAGTACCGCTTGCTGGGAGATGTGTATAAAAACTTGAATAAAACTGACAAGGCCGTAGAATGTCTTAATACGGCTTTTCGTATCGCGCAGAATCAACTTTACAAGCCTTCGGAGTTCGCGACAAGCCTGGGGTACCTTTACTATGAGTCCGCAAACTACCCGCAGGCGATCCGGTACTACCGGGTGGCCCTGTCATTAGATCAAAGTTCGTACAGTAAAAGTCTGATATTTGGTAACCTGGGAGCCGTCTACTGGAAAATGAAACAGTTCCGAAGGGCTTTTTCATTTTACCAACTAGGTACTGCCGAACTCGTATCTGGTTTCGGGCCCACAACGCTCGGCCTGCTTCCCCGAGCCAAATCCATTCGGCTGATCCCCCAGAAATTGTACCTACTTACGATCATACAGGATAAAGCCGATACCTGGCTCGACTACGCCCGGCGCGCACCGGATTCAGCGACCAGAAAGGTACGACTGCGGAACGCCCTGCACACCTACGCCCTGGCCGATAGCATGATTGACTATATGCGCTACGAACACGAGGGTGAAGGTTCTAAATTGTTCTGGCGGCAGCAGACTCATGGGCTTTACGAACGTGCCATCGAAGCTTGTTACCTGGCCAATGACCCCGAGTTGGCTTTCCGTTTTTTGGAGAAGTCGAAAGCCGTGCTGTTAGCCGATAAGCTCAACGAACTGGGGGCCAACCTGAAACTCTCCGAAAATGACGCCCTTCGGCAACGATCCCTGCGAGATAGCGTGTCGGATCTACAATATCAATTAGCCGAAACGGTTTCCAGTGACAAAAACCATGCGGTGCTACGGATCCGATTGGAAAAAACGGAGGAGGAATTTGAGGAGTTCCGGCGAAAACTTGAAAAAACTAGTCCCGCCTACTACCGTTATAAGTACGACTCCCGCACCCCTAGTCTGACCGAAATCAGAAGCCAAATTTTCAGTCCGTCCTCCCGGCCGGGTTCAGCGTCGACCCTCGTATCTTATTTCATGGGCAAGAGCGCTGTCTATGCCTTTGTGCTCACCGACCGCCGCGCCCGGCTAATCAGGTTATCCATTACCCCGGCCCAGTACCAAGCCAGTGCCACCGAGTTTCTAACTTTGAGCGCCAATCGACCCTATCTCAATGCACATTACGCTCACTATCGGATGCTCGCGCACCGACTGTATCAGCAGCTCTGGAAGCCACTCACCGTTACTACCCCTCGGGTTGTGGTGGTACCCGACGGCGTATTCCTGCCCCTGGAAGCCTTACTGGTTACTCCGGGGCCCGATGATTTTCTGCTCAAGCACCATGCCATCAGTTATGCCTATTCGGCGCGGCTCATGGAAGCCCCAGACCATCAGCCCGGTCCCTGGCTCGGCTCGGGGTTTGTTGGCTTTGCACCCGAATTTTTCCAGGCCCGTTCACTGCCTCCGCTGAGTGGTTCCCCAGGAGCGCTGGCCTTGGTAAGCGAATCGTTTTGGTTGGGTAAGAAACTGGTCAATGCTGAAGCCACCAAAGCCAATTTTCTGCGCTTTGCGCCCCATGCCCGAGTGATTCAGCTCTTTACCCACGCCGATGCCGACAGTACCGATCTGACCGAGCCCCGCATTTATTTTCACGATACGGCCCTTCAACTTTCCGAACTCAACCGGGGGGAGCGCTTTCGGGCACAACTCCTGGTGCTATCGGCTTGTAGAACGGGCGTGGGGGCCAATCAGCGTGGCGAAGGCGTATTCAGCCTGGCCCGCAGCTTTGCGGCTTTGGGTGTTCCCAGTACCATTACTACCCTCTGGACCGTAGAAAATCAACCTACCTATGCACTTACCCAGCTTTTTTATTCCTATCTGAACAAAGGATTGCCTAAGGACATCGCGCTGCAACAGGCCAAGCTGGACTGGCTTCATGAGGGGGGGGCAGCCAACGCCCTGCCTTCGCAGTGGGCGGGGATGATTCTGGTGGGCGATAGCCAACCACTGGACAACAACCAAAAGCTCTGGATCTGGGGGGGGTACTTTTAGCCCTGTCATTGGCGGGTATTGCAGGACAGTATACTTTGCTGTTCTCTCAAAAAGCGCTTTGAAATAATTCCTCCACTTGTTCCCCAAAAGATACAATAGTACGACTAAGTTAATGTCAACCTACAAAAACACCTGACATGTACCTAAACCTTTAACACCAAGTATTATGGGAATTAGAAAAAATGCCAAATTCCTGACGGCAACCGAACGGGAAAACTTTGTAAAGGCCTGCATTTTCATGAAGGCCGAAATCGTGAATCCCGGCGCAGCCGCAGCCAGCCAATACAGTCGCTGGGACGAGTACAACGCGGTGCACAGCATGATCCAGCAAGCTTTCGCGCCGGGTGCAGCGAGTGTAAATTTCGGGCATGGCGGCACCGGATCTTTCAGCTTTTTGAGTTGGCACCGTTACTTCCTGTACCAATTTGAAAAGGATCTTCAGGCTTACGTACCAGGAGTGATGCTTCCCTATTGGGATTGGACTGACCCGGGTTCGATTATGACGGACACTTTCCTGGGCCCCAATAGCAACCTGGCTCTGGGCAATGTGGTGCGCACGGGTTATTTTGCGCTCGAAAAGCCTGGAACTGGCGCGAATACAACGCCGCTGCCAGCCTGGTGGCCGGCGGGTCTGGATGGCTGGAAACTTCCCGGAATGTTTCCCTCGCAGTATGTGGGCGGGCTGAAAAGAAGAACGGCCAGTGTAGCTTCCCTACCCTCGGTGAACGATATCCGGGGTACACTGGCCAGGCCCTCCTACACCCAGTTTCAAAATGCGCTGGAATCCGGTACAGGGTTACCCTCCGGCAACCAGATTCACAACGGTATGCATGGCTGGATCGGGGGAATTGGCGGGCATATGTCATCGCCTTCGGTTTCGCCGTTCGATCCGTTTTTTTACTTGCACCATTGCAACATCGACAGACTGTGGGCCATGTGGCAACTGGACGGTCACCAAACCGAATATCCTACTTCGGGCGGCAGTCCGCACCATCACCGCAACGACATTATGTATCCCTGGACGGGCGGCGCGGCCGGATATGGCACCAATGCATCCATTGCGGCCAGTATCCCCATGCCTGATTACAGCAGTGTCGGAGGCAAGCGGAATGTGGATATGCTGGACTTCCGTAATGCACTGGATTATAGCTACGATACGATCGCCACCATGGGCATTGGCTTGGATAGGACTGGTAGTATGAATGGCCTTACGCCTGATCCTATGGTGAGTACCCTGCCCGACGTAACCAAATGGGAAGCTGCCAAAAGGGGGGTATCCGCGTTTTTGCAAGACTGTGAAGCCGTGCAAAATAGCGGGGCGGTGTACGTGTCAGCAGGCATCAAAACATTCAGGAGCCTGGGAGCCAATCAGTTCGACTCCGTCTTTGGAGTACCGGGCTACGGGTTGGTTAAAGCAGGAACCAGCTTCAGTCGGGCTACGTTCGACTCGAACGTTTCGGCGATGACTCCGGGTGGGGGTACCCCGCTTGCCGACGCCCTCAACGATGTACACAATACATTGGTGGAAGCTCCGTTTGGCGGCAACCCCACGGACGAGCAACGCTACCTCGCTTTTCTGACCGATGGGCTGCTTACATCTGGAGCCCCCATGAGTTCGATCCCTGATGGCAGCTTTGGCCGTACGGCCATTTTTGCGATGGGTTTCGGAACGGGGGCCGATGTCGATTATCCCACGCTGGCCTCTCTGGTAGGCAAAGGTAGGAGCCTGTCTACACCACAGATTTTCCACGGCGAAAATGCGGGTACCATCGACAAGTTCTACTCCAATGCCCTGGCGAGTGCCATTGGCTTTACTGCTATTTTTGATCCGGTAATCGAACTTTTCGCAGGTGAACATACTCATCTCAACTTTACGGCCACATCGGCCGAAGACTCTTTCCTCATCACTGCCCAAGGGATGGATTTTCAGGATAAAAACTGGTCGTTTATGCTACACGGGCCAAACGGTCAGGTATTTTATGGAAATGAAAACGGTCATCAACACGAGGACAGCTGCCACCATTGCTGCGTAGCTCCCGACGTTACCAGCCTTAGGTCAAACGGAAGACTTACGCTGGTAATTCAGAGGGGAAACACCGGAAAAGAATGTTGGGTGGGAAAATGGCAACTAATGATTTCCTATAAAGCCCGGCAAATGGATAGAATGATGATGCCCGAACTGGGAGAGTTACTGTTCCCGGTAGCGGCGGGACCAATCCGGGGAGCCCGGTATTCCCGTCTGCTGCTTGACCAGAAAAGAAGAATCCCTACGCGGAATGTCTTTCAGAAAAGCCAGCACAGCCTGGATGCCCGGGCTGTAAGTACCAACAGCAATGACAACGAAGCGTGTAACATCGTGGTCAATATTTACGGACGTACGAACCTGAAGCTGAATTTACACCTTGAAAACACCAGAGTGAAGCCGCGTGAAGAATTAAAAATCAGTTTAAAGGAGGATATTACTCTTGGTCGTGTCCAAAACCAGAATGGTTTTGCCCGAATAGTTTCTCCCGCTTTCGATATTGCCGAACTTTTGCCAAAGCATGAAGTGGCGAAAATTATTGAGCTGATAGAAGATGGCAGGCGGTATTCCAGAAAAACGGATGTGTCCCTACTCTTAGCCAATTTGGAAAAGGATAAGAAAGACCTGCGATTTGTCAAGGATTCAGAGGGCAAGGTGGTGAGCCATCAAGGGGGGGCTTTCCACCTTCATAACAACGACACCGATGTGCCAGGACTATACCATTTTGGAGTATTTGTGGATGGGGTATACTTTCCGGAAGAAACTTCTAAACCGGGAGATGGGGGCCATGGCGGGCACAGCGATCCCCCCCCCGCTGGTTCAAGCGTGTCGGCTGCGGTCGGTGAAGAATTCTCAAGGCTATTGAATATCACCGCCGTGGTAATACGCTAGCAGCCGTCGCGCTGTTAGGGTTACCGGACCAGAATCTTCCGTAAACTGCCCGTCAGATATCCATACCTGACGGGCAGTTTACGCTTTTCGCGCTGGCGTTTGGAATAGTAGGCTGTCCCCACACCCAGTAACACACCCGGTGCCAGCCACGGAATCAGTTGCAGGTACACCGAGGCGTCTTCGGGCAAATAGCGGGTCATATTCACGCAGAAAGCCGTGATGGTCGCAATATAGGCCCCCATGATTTTGCTGATGTGGCCGAAGTACCAATGCATTTTTTCAGATTCGATTTTTCCGGTGTACAGCTGCCAGTCTTTTCGGGCACTCAGCGTAAGCCCCAGGCCAAAAACCGTAAAAAGAATCGTAATGAAATAGTTTTGTAAAATGACTACTGCATACCCCGCGTAGGCCAACATCGCCACGCCACTAACCAACGCAATGGCCGCCGCCAGGCGATCGTACAGGGTAGCCTGGGTTGCATTTTTTTTCATTTTCAGTATCCGCTCGCCCGAAAAGGTCAGGTAAAAACTCAGGATAGCGATGCAGAGGAAAAATTGCAGTTTGAGCTGGCCAGGATGCAGGGCGAACAGCATCAGCGCAGTAATGAATACACCGAACATTGACCAGTAGTACACGTTGCCCCAGAATTTGTGCACCTTACCGCCTTTTTTGGCGATCATGGGTACGATGCCCATCGCGAGGGCCGAAAATCCAAAGGCGACATGGGTGAGGAGAAGGATTTTGTAAGCTTCCATAGCAGCGATAGTTTGTGTTTTTGAGATTGACCTCTGCAAACGTAGTCGCTACAAAATCAGCATATTAAAAAGAGGGGAGTCTGACTGAGTTTTGGGAAGAATGGCATCAATTCGGGCTATTTGGCATTTCTAGGGACGTTTGACAAGGCTATTTCTTGAAATATCCCGCCACCAAAGCGCCGTACCGCCGCGCCACGGGAATTGGCGAGGGGTAGTTTTGGAGTTGTAATTTATAGCCCTGGGCGTTGCCAGAAATGCTGGCAACCTGTCGCAGATTCACGACGAAGGAGCGGTGGCAGCGCACGACATCGGGATGGTGCGCCTGCTCTTCGAAGCGACTCAGGCTACCGCGCAGCAATGTTTTTTTGAGTTTTTCATTTTGCAAGAAGACAATCTCGGAATAGTTGTCGGCCGACTCGATAAACAGCAATTCATCCTCGGGTATCCTGAGGATATCCTTCTCATTTTCGGCAATAAAGGTAATTTCGGTGGCTGCAGCTGCAGAATTGACTAGAGGCTCACGCTTTTTCACCTCCAAATCGATGCCTGCATACTTGCGCAGTAGCCGTGCATAGCTCAGCAAAGTGATAACCGTTGCCGGAATCATGCCTACGGCGACAGTTATGCCCAGCCAAAGCAGAACACGGCCAAAGCCGTTGCCCATTGTCCATTGGCTATACAGAATGTTTCCGAAGGCAATGAAAACGATCATGAACAGCGTCCAGCCGATTTCCCGTCCGACCGTCCAGTCTTTTTCGTCGAAAATGCTCCTGAATACCCTTGGAAACACCAGCCCTACCCCCGCCAAGCAAGCAAACGTCACCAGCCCATACCCCGCCAGAATGTAGAACTTTGCGGGGTCGTCCCACTGAGCGGAGCCAAAAGGCTGAAAAATAAGTAGAAAAAGTGCTACGAAAATACCCGCCCCAGCAGAAGTGAGCAGCCAGCGCCGGGGATCACGCTGCTCGCGGGGGTAGGGTTGGGCGAGAAATCGGAACATTCGGCAAAATAGGCAAGAAACCGGTTTAGACCTGCCAAATTAAATGCTTCTCATTTCAGCGCCACCAGCTTCTTCAAATCCGCATTGGAGTACTCCCCGATCCAGGTTTCGCCGTTGGCTACGGTTAGGTTGGCAAGTTCCTTTTTGTTCTGAATCAGTTGGTTAATCTTTTCTTCAAAGGTACCCTCGGTAATCAGACGATGCACCAGCACGTTGCGGGTTTGGCCAATGCGGAAAGCCCGGTCCGTCGCTTGGGCTTCCACGGCGGGGTTCCACCACAGATCGTAATGGATTACGTTACTGGCGGCAGTCAAATTCAGACCCGTACCACCCGCTTTTAAGGATAATAATAGTAGGCGCGTGGCGCGGTTGGTCTGGAAATCCTCTACCATTTCGTCGCGGTTTTTACGGCTTACGCCGCCGTGCAGGAAGGGCACCTCTAGTTCGAGTTGCTCACGAAACATCGTTTGCAATAAGGTACCCATCTCTTCGTACTGGGTAAAAATCAGGGCTTTCTCCCCATTTTCCAGCAATTGCTGCACGAGTTCCAGCAGCAGGGCACTTTTGCCCGAAGCCCCCGGATTGGTCGTCCCTTTTTTGAGATAATGGGTGGGGTGGTTGCAAATTTGTTTCAAAGCCGTCATCATCTTGAAAATCATGCCGCTGCGCTTGAAACCATCCTTCGCGCCCTCGATGCCGCGCAGAGCGGTATCCACCACGCTTTGGTACAGGGCCGCCTGCTCCGCCGATAGCTGGCAACTCTGGTCCATCTCGATCTTGTCGGGTAGGTCCTGAATGATGCTCTTGTCGGTCTTGACGCGGCGGAGGATGAACGGCTCCGTCATCTTTCGGAACACGTCGAGGCGGTGTTGGTCACGATCTACTTCGATGGGAATGGAGAAATCCTGGCTGAATTTTTTCAAGGTACCCAGGTACCCCTTGTTCACAAAATCCAGAATGCTCCAGTATTCACTCAGGCGGTTTTCGACGGGGGTACCACTCATGGCGATGCGGACGCCCGCTTTGATTTTCTTGACTGCCTTGGTTTGGGCAGTGGCGGGGTTTTTGATGTTTTGGGCCTCGTCGATCACCACCACGGGCCAATTGGTTTTGGTAAACGTTTCCTCCTCGCTGCGCACCACGCCGTAGGTGGTCAGCACCAGATCGGTATCCTTGAATTCGAGTTTGCTGCGGTTGGGGCCGTGGTAGACGTGCGCTTTCAGGCCGGGCGCAAAACGGGCGATTTCCCTGCTCCAGTTGGTGAGTAGGGTCGTGGGTAATACTACTAGGCCTTTGTTTTTCTTAAACGCCCCTTCTTCTTTGAATTTTTGCAAAGTCGCGATCACCTGTAGCGTCTTGCCCAAACCCATGTCATCGGCGATCAAACTACCGAAGCCGATGCGGGCATTTTTGTACAGCCATTCGTAGCCGCGCAGCTGGTAGGGCCGCAATTTGGCATTCAGTTTTTTGGGTAGATTCACAGCTTCGGGCGTCATAAGGCCTTTGATAAGCTTGCGGGCAGCCTCGGACAGCGTCACGCCCGTGCCCTGGTACTCCTCAGTCAGGGCGGTTTGGAGCAAAGTTTGGGAATCCAGTTCGGGCGGATTTTTGAGCTTGTCCAGCAACGAACGGATTTCCTTTTCGTCCAGGTACACGTACTGATCTTTGATCCTGACCAGACCCCGGTAGTTTTCGATGATGTTGACGAACTCCTTCGTATCCACATGCTGATCGCCGATAGCCACTTCCCAGCGGAAACCCAGCATTTCTTCCAGACTAATCACCGAACTAGCCGCTACCTTGCCATTGTCCTCGTCGTCCAATAGCATCGAAAGCTGCGGACGAACAAGTTTTTGCAATGCTTTGGGAAGCATGATGCGGATGCCAAACAACTTCAAAGGCGGCAGCATTTTGAATAGTACCTCCGGAAATTCCCGGGCGTTGAAAGCGAGCTCGTCCTCGCCTTTGGACGAAATGAGCGTATTGAGCTGGGGAAAATGCTCGGCCATCATCGACAGATCACGCAGTACCCCCAGGCGAACAGGTGCGTAGTCGGGCTGCTGCATGAACTCTTCGAAGGGTACCGGGGCCACCATTTCTTTGGCCTTGTTCTCCACCAGAATATGCACAACGAAGATACCCCGCTCGGTATCGTCCTCGACCTGAATCACGGGCACAAAGTCGCGCTGGGCGATGAAGAACTTGTTGAGCCAGAGCTGGATACTAGCCGGAATTTCGCGGCTATCGAAGCCGCTGAACCGTGCGAACTCGCGCCGGAAAAACAGGTCTTCGATTTCGGTATCTTTGTAATGATAGCGGTCGTTGAACTGCCGGATGCGCTCGGTCAGCAGCAGCGAACACAGTAGCGGGAACCAGTCGCTTTCAATGGGTTCATAAATATCATTGCGACCGATTTTATAGAATAAGAACTCTGGCGGCAACAGCATTTTGAGTTGTTTGGCTACGCGGGCGATGTCTTCATTGAGCAAGGCCGGAATCCAGCGGACAAAGTAGGCTTCCTTTTTAAGCTGGACCCGTAGAAGTTGCGGCAACATTCCCCCTTTTTCCAGCAGTTTGTTGGCAAATCGATTGGTCAGGTACAGCCCGCGTAGTAGCGGCGACAATTGCGGTAGCTGGCTGGTGGGAATATGCTGCAGCCAGTCCACTAGCTTTTTTACTTCATTGAACTGGTGTACCAGCCGCTCGTTGGCGTCGCGGAAGTTGGCCTGCAAAAAGCCCATGGCATCGTCCCAGATGATTTCGCCGCTCTCCACTGCGTCGAGATCTTTGTTGTAGTCATGCTCGCGCTTCACGGTTTCGGTATCCGCAGCGTCGGCCAACGCCAAAGCATGGGCTTTTTTCTGGGCATCGAGGTATCCCTCCCGCAGGATAGTTTTGAAATTTCCCGTTTTGTAGAAAAGTGGCGCATCACCCAGCAGCGACAGCAGGTCGTCGCTTACGGAAGGCAGCGTGGAAAAATCTATGGCGTCGTATAAATTTTCATCAGGCCGAAACTCGGCTTCCTCGCCCAATTCCACAGGTCTGCGCAGCATGGCTACATCCAGAATTTCCACGTCCTTCTGATCGGCGGAAGCCACCCCCAATCCTTCGAGTGCTTTAAACAAATCAAAATCGCGCAGTTCAAAAACCAGAAAAGGATTTTTGTCGATCTCATTGGCAACTAAATATAGCACCGCCGCCCGGTGCTTGCAGGGATCACCCCAGTCGGGGCATGTGCAGGATGAATCTATCTGGCTCCAGTTCTTTGGAAACAGATCCACCCCCACCCGTCGGCAGGCATCGTACAGATCGGCAGGTAGCTGGCGGTTAAGGAGTTGGGTGAGAAAGAGCGGATTTTCGGCTATTAAACCAATCGTTTTGGCTTTGCCAGAAGCCGAAAGCGAATCTATTTTGAACTTGACTTTATAAGGGATAGGCTTGGTGCCCCGCACTTTCGCTTTGAAAACACTCCCTTCAAAATCAATGGACTGAACAGCGCCCCCGTTGGCATAGGTGCGTCCCCGCGCCAGGCGTCCGCTCTGATCCATGCCTTCCAGCACGCTGATCCACTGCTCGCCCCACCAAGTGTTCCCGTATTTGATTCGCTTCGCCATGTACTATCTTGAATCTATATGTCAGCAAAAAAAATGTCAGCAAAAAACAAAGGTAGAAAATGCCCTGATGCCTCAAACATTCTACCAGTTGGCAAGGAGGGGAAAAGCTATCGGACCAACCTAAATTTTAATTAGATCAAATCAAGTCCCCCGCACCGTTTTTTTCGTAAATAGTACCGATTAACCCACAAATCACTAGTCTGGATTCTTTTTGTTTCAGTCTATGCGCCCTCTCTCTATTTTTGTGGACCATGCTATGTGAACCAATACTGAATCAGAGTAGTTTGCGTTTCATAGTACCTGAACTTACTGTACACTTATCAACGAATGACTTCAATGAAAAAGAATTCGCTACTGCTTCTGCTCGCTGTTTTTTCGTTTCTGGTATCTTGCCGGGAGAAGAACGTCGTTCCAGATGGCAACCCCGTCGATACCGAGGTGAATAACTGGATTTACGACAACATGAAAACCTGGTACTTCTGGAACGATAAATTACCCGGCAGCCCCAATTTTATGCCCGATCCACAAAATTTCTTCCAATCCATTCTCTATAAATACGACGCCACGCTACGCCCCGACGGCGATCGCTTTTCGTGGCTGCAGGAGAGTGCCGATGAACTGAAAGCTTCTCTGAGTGGCCAAACGACTAGTCCAGGCCTGGAATTCAGGATCATCCGGTATGTGAGCGGGTCCGATGACGTTTTTGGGGTAGTGACGTATCCCATCAAGGGTTCACCTGCCGAGAAAGCCGGGTTCAAACGCGGCGATTTTTTCACGCACGTCAATGGTCAGAAACTTACCGTGGGCAACTATTACTCCCTA
>JBBRDE010000090.1:0-18484 GCA_038204185.1 Cytophagales bacterium | reverse complement strand
GTGCCCCGGCACGTGGTGGTTGACAATGCCCGACAGTCGGCCGACATGGATGCCTGCCTTGGTTTCCAGCTCGGGACTACCCGATAGAAAAATTAGTTTCTTATCCAGGAACTCGGCCTTACCTGTTTCGTAGACATAGTTGAGCAACGCATCGCGCGCCGAATTGATATGGTTGGGCAGCGAATCGGAGGTGATGGGAATGTACTTGACGCCCGAGGTGGTACCTGATGTTTTGGCAAAATACGCAGGCTTTCCGGGCCAGAGTACGTCGGACTCGCCGTGCAGGATATTCTCCACGTAGGACTTCAAATCTTCATAGTCTCGAATAGGGATTGCTTCCTTAAAATCCTCGTAGGAATGAATATCTTTGAAAAAATGATCTTTCCCAAATTGGGTACCACCAGCCTTCCTGACTAGCTTGTCCTGCCAGTCAGCTTGTACGACCGGCCCCTGCGCCATCCAGCGGTGTTGTTTTTCAACAATATAGTGTGCCAGCGGACGGCTCAACAATGCTCTAATTCCCATAGTTGTGTAAAGGTAATCACTTTTACAAAATACCGTTTACCGGTTGGATTAACGAAACCTTACTTATTGAACCATAGGGGTTTGGGTTATTTTAAGAAATGACTTTGTTTGTGGGCATTTATCTGTAATTTTGCGCACTTGTATTTAAAGGGTGATTTTTTTATCGTAAAATATATGGGATTGTTTGATTTTTTAACTAGTGATATTGCGATTGATTTGGGTACCGCCAACACCCTAATCATCTGCAAAGACCAGGTTGTGGTGGATGAGCCCTCGATTATTGCCATCGATAAGGCGACGGGTAAAGTTTTGGCGATTGGTCACACGGCCATGCAAATGCACGAGAAGACGAACGAAAATATAAAGACAATCCGGCCCCTGAAAGATGGCGTAATCGCTGACTTCACAGCCGCGGAAATGATGATCCGGGGTATGATCAAGATGATCGACACGGGCAACCGCTTTTTCACCCCTTCCCACCGGATGGTAATCTGCATTCCTTCCGGCATCACGGAAGTGGAAAAGCGGGCCGTAAAGGACTCTGCCGAACATGCCGGAGCCAAAGAAGTGTACATGGTACATGAGCCTATTGCAGCTGCCATCGGCATTGGCATCGACATCACGCAGCCCAACGGGGTAATGATTGTGGACATTGGCGGCGGTACGACCGAAATCGCCGTGATTGCCCTCTCAGGTATCGTGTGTGAGCAGTCGGTACGTATTGCCGGGGATGTGTTCACCCGCGACATTGTGGATTACATGCGTCGTGAGCATAACCTGCTCATTGGAGAGCGCTCGGCCGAAATGATCAAGATTGCCATTGGCTCGGCTTTACCCGAACTGGATACGCCGCCCGACGATTACAATATCCGGGGCCGTGACCTGATGACGGGAATTCCCAAGGAAATCAAGGTGACGTATAGTGAGATTGCGTATGCACTCGATAAGTCAATTTCCAAGATTGAAGAAGCTGTGATGAAAGCTCTGGAAATTTCGCCGCCTGAACTGTCGGCCGACATTTACCGCAACGGCATTCACCTCACGGGCGGCGGCGCGCTGCTGCACGGCCTCGACAAGCGATTGGCCGCCAAAACAAAGCTTCCCATCCACGTAGCCGACGAACCGCTCAAGGCCGTGGTGCTGGGAACGGGCGACGTATTGAAAAACCTGGAACTTTACAAGCCCGTACTGATTACATAGGAAATTTATCGTTCAGTTGCCGGGTGTGGTGAGGAGCGAAGATAGCCCCCACCTCCCTCGGTAGTTCCGGCTTTACAACGTATGTTCCAACTCGTCGAGTTCTTTTCCCGGAACCGTAACTTCATTTTTTTCGTCCTGCTGGAAGTATTCAGTTTCTGGCTGATCGTCCAGAGCAACTCCTACTGGAGCGCTACGTACTTCAATACGTCCAACTACTATGTTGCCAAGATTCTGACGGTATCCAACTCCATCCGGGAGTACACGCACCTGCGGGAGATCAATGAGAATTTGGCCCAGGAAAATCTCAAACTTAACAGCCTGGTGGCCCAACTGCAACAGCAAAACTCCACCAATGCCCCCGCGGGCTATGAGCCCGACTCACTCTTTGCCAACCGCTTTACCTTTAAAGTAGGTAAGGTGATCGTAAGCGAAACGAGCCGCGCCAATAATTACATCACGATCGACAAAGGAAGCGCCGACGGTATCCTTCCGGGTATGGGGGTCATTTCGGCCACGGGAGTGGTGGGTAAGGTACGTTCCTGCTCGGAGCATTTTTCTGTAATAACTTCCATCCTGCACTCCCAGTTTATGGTATCAACCCGGCTCGTGCGAAGCGGTGAGATCGGTCCGGTGCGTTGGGAGAGCAAAGACCCCAGTCTGGTTTCGATGATGGATGTTTCGAGGTACAAGAAAGTGATGAAGGGTGATTCGGCGGTGACTTCTAATTTCAATTCCGTGTTTCCGCCAGGCATTATGGTAGGTACCGTGAAAAGCGTCAGGATTAGACCCGACCAAACCTTCTACGACATCGACCTCAACGTGGCAACTGATTTTGCCAGTCTTTCCTACGTTTACGTCGTGCAGAATCGCCTGCTGACCGAGCAGGAGACTTTACAAAAACCTCTGGACGAAGAACGCCGATGACCCTGCGCGAGATCATACACTACTCCTTTTGGTTTTTGCTTTACCTGCTCCTGCAAATTCTGATTCTGCGCAATATTGTGCTGTTCGACTATGCCTTTTGCTTTGTTTACATTGCCGGAATCCTGCTGCTACCTGCCGAAGTAAATCGGACACTTTTGCTCATAATGGGGTTTTCGACGGGGTTACTGATGGATGTTTTCTACAATACCCTGGGGATGCATGCGGCTGCAACATTATTAGTGGCCTACTTACGACCTTTCTGGATTCAGCTTCAATTGGAAACAAAGGGTACCACCGAGCGTTTGGAAATTACGATGGATGAACTGGGCGCCGCTCGTTATTTGACGTTCCTGTTACCACTGGTATTTGTACATCATGCCGCGCTTTTTTTGATTGAAATGAGCCATTTCGGAATGATAGGGTATACGATACTACGTATTGTAGCCAGTACCCTATTCACTACGCTCCTTATTACGGTTATCCAATTGTTCTCAAGGCGATAAAACTTGCTACTCCTCTGACAATTTGACCGTTTTGCTACTGGCTGGCGCGAAATTTGATATTCTATTACTGTTCACCCTGCCTTTTGTTTACAAACCATTTGCTTGTTTCCAAGTTGGTACTTAGATACCCCCGCATTTCCGTCTGTGATAAATTGCTATTGGTTGATTACAGATACCGTTCATCAAGTACTGAGACCGGTCATTTGATGCTAGTCTTAAAATTTGTAAATTGTGCATCCCTATGTCAGTTACTATGTCAGAAGCACCTATGAAAAAAGGCTACACGGACGCTGAGAAACATGAAGTTTTCAACCGTGAGTTCATGCCACATATCGATTCGATGTATAATTTCGCCTTTCGGCTTACCACCGACGAAGACGACGCCAATGATCTGGTGCAGGATACTTACTTAAAAGCCTTCCGGTTTATTTCCTCGTTCGAACAGGGTACTAACGCCAAGGCATGGCTGTTTCGGATTCTGAAGAATAGCTTCATCAATGACTACCGCAAGAAGAGCAAGCAGCCCGCCAAGGTAGACTATCAGGAGGTAGAAACTACCTACAACTCGGAGGATGCCGCCGACACCTCGCACACGGTGGACTTACGGGCCGACGCCGTGCAAGACATGATCGGCGACGAAGTAGCTAACGCCCTTAATTCCTTGCCGGTGGATTTTCGCACGGTGATTATCCTTTGCGACATCGAGGGTTTCACCTATGAAGAAATGGCCAAAATTCTGGACATTCCCATTGGCACGGTACGTTCGCGCCTGCACCGTGCCCGTAATCTTTTGAAAGAAAAATTAAGAAATTATGCAGGTTCGATGGGCTATGATGCCTAAAGCTTGAAACTTTTTTTGCGGGGCTTACGGTTATAAGGACAACTGTATCACTACTACTGGTTTTACAAACACCCTATCCGCGATGAATGTATCATCTAAAATAACCGAGGCTGCCGGAGAGAAGCAGGCGCAGCCTATGAAGCAGCACTGCGACAATCATGCCGAGTGCATGAAAATGATCCAAATGATATTGGATGGTGAAGCTAACGATGACGAAAAGGAGCATTTCAGGCAAAACATGGACAAGTGTATGCCCTGCATCCAAACCTATCATCTTGAAAAATGCATTAAAGATTCCCTGCAAAATAAAGTAGAGCGCCGCCCCTGCCCCGAACGATTGGTGGCCGCTATCAAAGCTCAACTCAACCAATAATTGTTGTAAGGTGAAAGGAAAACTCCTTATTTTTTCCGCACCCTCCGGCTCCGGTAAAACTACCATCGTCCGGCACCTTCTCGACTTCTTTCCTCAGCACCTCGCCTTTTCTGTTTCGGCTTGCACCCGACCCCGTCGTGACTACGAAGTAGACGGCCGCGACTACTATTTTCTGTCGGTTTCGGAATTTCGGCAGCGCATCGCCAACCATGATTTTGCCGAGTGGGAAGAAGTATACGCTGGGAATTACTACGGGACGCTAAAAAAAGAGATCGAACGCTTGTGGTCCGAAGGCAAGCACGTGCTGTTCGACGTGGATGTGAAGGGAGGTCTGAAACTGAAGGAAGCTTACGGCGACCGCGCGCTGGCCGTTTTTGTCAAAGTGTCTTCCGAAGAAGAGATTAAGCGTCGACTTAACTTCCGGGGTACCGAAACCGAAGCGACCATGGCCGTTCGTATGGCCAAAGTCCGCTACGAAGCGAGTTTTGAGAAAGAGTTTGACGAAGTGCTGGTCAATGACGATCTTGAACTGACCCTTCGTAAAGCCGAGGAACTGGTAGAAGATTTTTTTCAATGAAAATTGGTCTGTTCTTCGGTTCGTTCAACCCAATCCATATCGGTCATCTGATCATAGCCAACACCATGGCTACCGCTACGGATCTTGAACAGGTGTGGTTCGTGGTGAGTCCCCAAAATCCCTTTAAGAAAAACAAAAGCCTGCTCCACGAATTTGACCGTCTGGATATGGTCGAGCGCGCCATTGCCGACAACCCCCGACTGAAAGCCACCGATTTTGAATTTCATCTTGCCCGGCCCAGCTATACGATTGACACGCTTATCCGGCTTTTGGAAAAGTACCCCCAGCATGAGTTCAGACTAATCATGGGAGAGGACAATTTGGCACAATTTCCTAACTGGAAAAATCACGAAAAAATTTTAGATTTTGTGGGTCTGTATGTGTACCCACGCCCTAATTCCGCGTCCCATACCTTTGGCAGCCATCCGCGCGTGACCCTCGTAGCCGCTCCCCTACTAGATATTTCAGCTACCTATATTCGGGATGCCTTACGAAATGGTCGCTCCATTCGTTACCTGGTACCCGATGTAGTGGAGGAAATGATTGGACGGAAGAATTTTTATGTTTGAGAGGGTGGGATAAAACCAAGCTTAATCCAGAAGCACAAAAAAACCGGAGCGCTGCGGCACTCCGGTTTTTTTGTGCTTCTCCCATTATCTACTTACTCTACCCCTTAACATAGCTCGTTCCATACGGCGCGCGCTGCGGGCGCGACAGCATGGCATTGGCTTCTTTATCATTAATGAATAGCTCTTTTTTAGGATCCCATTTCAGCTTTCGGCCCAGTTTCATAGCCGTGTGCGCCAGCAGGCAGGCTGAGCACGAACGCTGGGCGATTTCGACATGGCTAATGGTTTGCTTACCGTTTTGGATGCATTCGAGCCAGTTGCGATGCTGTTCGGGACTTTCGTACAAATGGACTTCGTTGGGCTGAATCACTGAACCCAGAATTTTTTTGTCACTGGCTTTGAACGCGTCATTTTCCTTAGCTGATGCGGCCGCGCCAGGATCGGATGCCGTGACACCCACGTTGCCACGCGATACGAAGATCCAGCCATCGGTACCTTCGAACTTGACACCGTTAGGATTGTCGCCGCCGATTTCCATTACTACCCCGTTAGCGTATTTGGAAAGTACCAGAAAACTGCCGTGGACATCCCACAAGCCCGAGCCGGGCAGTGGGAATGAGGCAAATCCATCGATCTCAACAGGGCCGGTGAGCTCGGTATCCATACCCCAATGGGCAATATCGAGATGGTGCGAACCCCAGCCCGTGATCATGCCCGCGCCAAACTGTTCCAACCGCAGCCAGCCCCCACGGCCTGAAAGGCTGTCCTGCGGGTGCACGCGATCTAGTGTATAGGGTACCTCCGGTGTCGATCCCAGCCACATATTGTAATTAAGATTGGAGGGTACAGGCATCTTTTCCGGGTTACCTCCCGCCGGATCGCCGGGCAAGCCGATGTACACTTTTTTCAATTGCCCAATACGTCCGTTACGAACCAGCTCGCAGGCGCGCTTAAACTGCGGCCACGGATCAGTAGATCGCTGCTGGCTGCCCAGTTGGAACTTGATGCCCTTCTTCTGCACCATGTCGCTCAGCATCCGGCCTTCCTGGATCGTCAGTGATGTAGGTTTCTGCATATAGACGTGCTTGCCAGCCACAGCGGCTTCCATGGCCGGTTGGGCGTGCCAGTGATCGGGGGTGCTGATAATCACCGCGTCAATGTCCTTGCGAGTCAGAAGTTCCTTGTAGTCATCGTACATCTGCACATCTACGTAGTTGGCTTTCCCAGTCTTATCGGCGTATTTTTTCTCGATCCATTTCTTGCCCATCGCCAGGCGATTCTTGTCCAGGTCGGCGACGGCCATTACGTGAGCGACTTCGTTTTTAAGAATCTCCGGTAAATCATGGCTACTGGCAATGCGGCCAAAGCCTATCTGGCCAATGTTGATTTTATTGCTGGGTGCGTTCTTGCCAAACACACTCGCCGGAACAATAGTCGGAAACATAGACGCCGCGATGATGCCGGCCGTCCCTGTTGCAGTGGTCTTAAGAAATGAACGGCGGGTTGGATTGGTATCTTTCATTATGTCTTTTGGTTAAGTTTAAAAATAGCAATTTGCTAGTGGCTAATGGCTTTTTGTGGGTATTCATTTTGGAGATTTGTGCATGGGTTTACACAACAAGAAAATTGGCAGCAAACAGTTATCGGCTTCCTTAGAACCCTATCGAATTTCCCCCATCAACAGGTAAGGCAATGCCCGTAATAAATTTCGACGCTTCCGAAG
This sequence comes from Cytophagales bacterium, assembly GCA_038204185.1. GTDB lineage: Bacteria > Bacteroidota > Bacteroidia > Cytophagales > Spirosomataceae > Salmonirosea. The sequence continues at coordinate 11,249 of JBBRDE010000090.1, read as the reverse complement.
CCAGGAATACCGCTGCCCAGCCAATATCATCCGGTTTGCCCCAGGTACCCATCGGGGTACGGTCCATGGCTTTGTCGCGGCGGGCCGGGTCGCCATTCATGGCGGTAAGCATCATGGGGGTCTCTATAAAACCCGGCGCGATGCCATTTATCCTCACATTGTGCGGAGAAAATTCAGTGGCCAGGGCTTTCACCATTCCTGCTACGGCCGATTTGGACGATGAATAGGCTACCACGCGGTCGATGCCGTAGAGGGCAGCCATGGAGGTAATCATAATGATAGAGCCCGATTTCCGTTCAATCATGCGCTTGCCGCATTCGCGAGTGATAGCAAATACCGCATGGAGATTGGTTTGCATAATCCGGTCGAAATCGGCATCGGTCGTTTCTACGGCGTGTTTCTTCATATTGATGCCCGCGTTGTTCACCAGAATATCCAGCGAACCATGAGCGTCCTCGACATCAGCTATTAGTTTAGGAATGGTGGCTAGTTCCGTAATATCGTGGACGACATACGCTGCTTGCTTGCCCAGCTTTTCGACCGCCTCCTGCAAAACGGACTCACGCCGTCCGGTCAGAATTACTTTGGCTCCGGCTTGTACCAGGCATTCCGCTATATGGTACCCTATTCCGCTTCCCCCCCCCGTCACGAGGGCCAATTTCTTTTGAAGGGAAAATACGGCGAGTTTTGAGGTGTCTTGGTTAGGAGTTGTGTCAGACATTATAACTATGAAAGATTGGTAATGAAATTATTATCTTCAATTTAAAATCTGGCCTCCAGAATCCAACACCCTTATTCACCTTAACTGGTAGGTAGCCGTTATTTTCTTCACGTCTTCCAGCGTCCGATTTGGCTTTTGATAGGGTGCCGGAATCGGCATTTTGGAAAATTCCTGAAAATACAGCACACAGGCATCGCGCCACCACAGCGCTTCGCGCCGCTGCGCGGCCAGTCGCCCGGCTATATCTGCAAATTGTTCAGGATCGACGGCGGGCTTTACCTTACCCCACTCTTTTTGCATCTGTGCGACTGATTCGGCTCCTTCGTAGTATCGGTAGCAGAGTTCATCCCACAAAGTACGGCCTGTGTATAGTTTTTTGTCCCATGCTACATGATGAAACCACAGCAGGTAAGGGAGTGGGCAGGTTTCGGGATCACCCCATTCCTTCTGTACTTCGGGAGCATACTGCGTCAGCGCGTTACTCCCTGATTTGGTACGGTCAAAACCAAGTCCGTCGGTATCAGCACGGTGGTAGTACACGGCAGTCCAATCGGGGCGGGCACTCTTGGCCAGCCAGGGTTGGGGCCCGAAGTGCAGGCTTTCCCCCATGATGTGGTGAAGGCCGAGCGGCGTGGTGAAATTCACGTAGTTCTCGCGGGAATTGAGTAGCAGGCCCGTGATTGTGGCCACTGCCTTCGGGTCTTGCGTGAAGGTCATTTTGGTCCATTCTTCTGCGATGGCTTTTGAAGTCAGGGTATGGTCCCAGGCCAGTCGTCCGAAGGAGTACCAGTTGGCTTGTCCGATGGTGTGACCCGTCCAGTTACGGTCAGAACCCGTATTGGCCACGCCGGCTATGGCCGTTTTTTCGTAACCGTGTAGGGTACCATCGATCACTTTTGCTACGGTCGAGCCTTTTCCCTTAACATACGTATCGGAGTCTAAACATTCCTTAAAGAGCGGTGCGAGGTACACGAAATTGGTGGTAAAGCCCAGGTACTCCTGCGTGATCTGGAATTCCATCGCCAACGGTGTTTGGGGCATAGCCCCGAAGAGCGGCGAGAACGGTTCGCGGGGCTGGAAATCAATGGGTCCGTTTTTGACCTGCACCATCGTATTGGCTTTGAAGGTGCCATCCAGCGGTTTGAATTCCTCGTAAGCTGTCTTGAAACGGTCGCCGTTGGGATCGGCTTTGTAAACGAAAGCGCGCCAAATGACTAAACCACCAAAAGGGGCTAGCGCGTCGGCCAGCATATTGGCCCCCTCGGCGTGGTTACGCCCGTAGTCCTGCGGCCCGGGTTGACCTTCGGAATTGGCTTTCACCAGGAATCCGCCAAAATCGGGAATAGAGGCGTAGACCTCTTTGGTTTTATCCGCCCACCACTGCCGTACTTTGGGGTCCAGTGGGTCGGAGGTTTCTAGTCCGCCGAGCATGCGGGGGGCCGCAAAATTGATCGACATAAAGACTTTAATGCCATAGGGTCGAAATACGTTGGCCAGGGACTGTACCTTGGGTAGGTACTCCGGCGTAAGGAAGCGGGCACTGGCGTTGACATTATTGACTACCGTGGCGTTGATGCCAATGGAGGCGTTGGCCCGCGCATAATCTGTGTAGCGCGGGTCAAGATTTTCGGGTAGTTCGAACCACTTCCACAGCGAAGCACCCGCGTAGCCCCGCTCGATGCTACCGTTGGTATTGTCCCAATGATTGAGCATTCGGAGTTGTATTTTGGGGCTGGAAGTTTCATTCAGTTTAGCCAAAGGTTGCCCGGTCTGGATATGACGAAGAAAAGCGAAACTACCGTAAAGTACCCCCCTGTCGGTTTTGGCGGCAATGATGAAGTTTCCATCCTCTTGGTATATATGATACCCCTCGTCGTTAGCTAGTTTTTGAGTTGGATCAATTTTCAGAATAATATTTCCCGCTTTGCCGGAGACCGTGGTTTTAACCATTACGTCGTTCCCCAACAATCCTTGCAAACCTAGCTTTAATTCTTCCGTCGCTGACCTAACAATGGGGGAAGTAGTGCCCGACACAATGGTTCGCAAATCAGCGGTGTATTGCTTCCGCTGCCCTTCATTTTTGATCAAATCATATTTCAACCACAAACGATAGCCATCGTCGGCTGATGCCGAAAACCCGAAGCAGGTACCCAACACGAGTAGGATTACTTGCAGCGAACGTTTGATTCCTATTTCCAAGCCACGCAACTCCGCAAGCGCCTTCAACCGCCCGATGCCCGAGTAGCCGGGATAAGTTTTTTTGTGCAAATCGTCCAGCATCTGAAAGCCGTGGTCGGGCCGCATGGGGAGTAGGGTAGGTACTTCATCGTCGTCGTCCTGGGTCGCCAGCCCGGTCCGCCTTTTTTCTTCCTGCACCAGCGCTTTCACGACTTCATACATATCCACATCACCGTTCAGGTGCGGAGCTTCGTGGAAATTACGGGTACCGGCTTCACGACGGGTCGTGCGTAGGTGCACGAAGTGAATCCGGTCGCCGAAGCGCTGGATGATTTTCACCAAATCATTATCGGCCCGCACGCCCAGCGACCCCGTGCAAAACGTGATGCCGTTGGCGCGGTTCGGACTGGCTTCCATCAGTTGTTCCAGGTCCCTTTCGGTACTTACCACGCGTGGCAAGCCCAGCAAAGGACAGGGGGGGTCATCAGGATGGATGCAGAGATTGATACCCAGTTGGGACGCCGTTGGAGCAATTTCTTTAATGAAATAATATAGATTTGCTCGCAACTCCTGGTCGCCGATATTCACGTAGCCATCCAACAAATCCTGAAAAACGGATAGGTTAAATGCCTCTTCCGAACCGGGCAGACCGAGTAGTACCGTATTGGTCAGATTGGCGATTTCCTCGAGCGTCATGCTTTGGAATTTCTGCAAAGCAGATGCCTGAATTTCGGGTTCGTAGTCGATTGACGCGTTCGGCCTTCTCAGGATATAAAGATCGAACAGCGCGAAATCTTCCCAGACAAACCGCAGGGTTTTCTGTCCTTCGGGTAGGGTATAATCCAACGCCGTGCGCGACCAATCGAGTACGGGCATGAAGTTGTAGCAAACCGTCTTGATCCCACAGATCGCCAGATTCATCAGGGACTGCTTGTACTTTTTGATGTACTGGTCGCGGTCGGGCAGGCCCTTCTTGATGTGCTCATGGACGGGCAAACTTTCTACCACCAACCATCTCAGGGGGGTGTAACGATCATTGTCGGCTTCAATGATTCGGATTCGCTGCTCGATGGCGGGTACCGTCCATACATCACCCACGGGAATCTGGTGCAGGGCGCTCACCACTCCGCTGCATCCCGCCTGCCGAAGGTCCATCAGCGACACAGGGTCGTTCGGCCCGAACCAGCGCATGGTATGAATCATTGGCCGTTAGAACTGATGGGTGAATCATCGACCTTCACGTCGCCGACGACGTACTGCATGCCATCCAGGAAGAATTTCAGCAGCGCGGGGTGTTCGGTATAGCTCTGGGCATTGTGCGAGGGCGAGGCGTAGAATATGCGCCCTTTGCCGTAGCGCTTAATCCAGGAAATATACTTTTTACCTTCGGGATTTTCGCCCTTCAAACCCTTGATTTCACTCGTATTGATGTAAAGCAACGGTTTGAAATTTTGATTGGTATAGGCTACATTGAACATATAAGCTTCGTCCACGTGGGTAAACCCTTCACCGTTAAAAGCTTGTAGCAAGGGATTCGCAGGATCGGCCAGCCGCACGGTAAGGGGCTGCTGGGTGGGGTGGTAGTCGAAGCTGCCGCCCATCATTTCGCTGAATTCAGTCGATTTGTTTTGCATCACGATACCCCCGTGCAAAGCCATGAGCCCACCGCCTTTTTTGACGAAGTAAAGCAGATTCTCTTCCAGTACCTTAGCTTGGGCGGTAGCTTCGGCCTCCGAGAGCGACTTGTTTTCGATGAGTTTATCGTAGAATAAATCCCGGCGCGGGTTGATCGAGCAGTTATTGTTCAGGATTACAGCATCGAACTGTTTGAGATTACTTTTCTCGAACATCGTGATGTCATTGCTTGTGACTACTTCAAAAGCACCGCTTTTCTGACCCAGAATTTCGACCATAGCGGCGGTATGCGGTACCACCCAGTGGTCAAAACCCGTGAATAGGGAGAAGAGCAGGACTTTGTGCTTTTTCTTAGTCGGAAAAGTCGTTTTAGCGGGAGCCAGTTTCTCGATTTTAGCTTTCCAGGCATCATCCAGAGCGAATTTTTCCAGACTTTGGGCTTGCGAGGAAAGACCGATGAACAGAACACAACAGACAACCAGGATTTGATTTCTTATTTTCATTTGTACGAATATTTATCCAACGAGTAATTAATTAAACAGGCAAAAGCGCAAGTAATACAAAGTAGGTGTAGGCTAAATTCTCATGCTTTACCTTTTGCTCTTTTTTAACCGGCTGCATTATGCAAAAGAGTATCCTCCCCACGATATTGACGATATTTTTGCCAAAGGTACCCCAAGTTGCAGGCAATGGATATATATTGTAAACGCTTTTAAAAGAGACAGTATTACAGCGCTCCCTTTGGTAGTACCTTTGTCTTTCACCTATATGCGCAAAAATGAAAGTTGTATTCAGAGGGTACCTGTTCCTTTTTTGCTGTATTACACAATCTCTCCTTGCGCAGCGTGTAATCCGTGGACCGTACCTGCAGCAGCCCACTACCGACGGCGTCACAATCCGTTGGCGCACCGATGTACCCACCAGTAGTCGGGTGCAGTACTTTTCCTCGTCCGATTCTACTAAAGTTTTCAACCAGACCACCGACGGGCCGACCACCGAGCACAGCGTCACGCTGAATAAGTTGTCGGCTGATACCAGGTTTTCCTACCGGGTAGGTACCTCGCAGCAGATTCTCGCTCAGAGCACCGATCAGTATTTCGTGACAGCCCCGAACGCCGATACCAAACGGCCAATCCGTTTCTGGGCCATGGGCGACTTTGGCGCAGCCAACACCGCCACCTACACCTCCAACCAGCAAGCTGTACGAGATCAGTTTTTGGCTAGAAAGCGTGGCCCGATAGATTTGTGGGTGTGGCTGGGAGATAATGCCTACTGCTGTGGTGATGACCAGCAGTACCAATCGCAGGTTTTTGATTTTTACGGCAGCCGGATTTTCGGCAATATGACCATTCTACCCAGCCCCGGTAACCATGAGTACTATGCTACCCCCACTGCTACTGACCAGAAAGACAGGAATATTCCTTATTACGACATGATTACGGTACCCACCAAAGGCGAGGCGGGCGGGGTACCTTCGGGAATCGAGGCTTACTACGCGGTGAACTACGGCAACGTTCACTTTATTTCGCTGGACTCGTACGGTTTTGACGAAGGCAAATACCCCCTCTACGACAAGAATAGTCCACAGTACCAGTGGCTCGAAAAAGATTTGGCCGCCAATAAGTCCTTGTGGACGATCGTGTTTTTTCATCATCCACCTTACACCAAGCGCTCCCACGACTCCGACGTAGAGGTAGCCTTGGTAGAATTACGCCAAACCCTGGTGCCACTTTTTGACAAGTACAAAGTAGATTTGGTCTTGAACGGTCACAGCCACGTGTACGAACGATCGTATCTGATGAAGGGGCACACCGGCTACTCACCGACATTTGACAAGAAACAACACGTAGTTCAGGACACTAAAGCCAGCTACACCAAAGACGCAAAGCCGATCATTAATAAAAATGAGGGTACGGTGTACATGGTGATCGGGTCAGCAGGTAGGCTGGACTGGAACGGTCAGTTGCAGGCACACCCGTCGTCGGCGTATGCCAATTACCAGCTTGGCGGTTCGGGGTTGTTCACGGTGGATGAAAACCGCCTAGACGCGGAGTGGCTGGGCGCCGATGGTCAGGTCCACGACCGTTTTACTATGTTTAAAAATGTAAACAAAGAAACCAAAAAGCAGCTCAACTACGGCGAAAGCGTGGAACTGACAGCTTCGTGGAAAGGTACCTACCGCTGGTCGACCGGGCAAACAAACGCACCTTCTGTGACAGTAAACCCGATCCGCGATATGATCGTGACCGTACAGGACTCGCTGGGATACCTGGCCGATACGTTCCGACTGTCGGTAACGCCACCGCTTGCCACCACGCCTACATTATCCGGGTTTGAGGTATACCCTAATCCCGGTTCAGATTATTTCGTGATCGAAAATGCGGACGGGCAAAGCCGGGACATTAGCCTTACCATCACCAACCTGACGGGTAAAGTTGTAAGGCAAGAAATTCTCAAGATCACCGACAAACGAGAGGTCGATCTTCACGCCCTATCCGCCGGAACCTATTTGCTTGAAGTGAAGTCCGGGGATCGGGTATACAGGAAACGTGTGGTGAAGTACTGACACCTTTCCCCGCGCCTACTTCCCTAAAAAGGCCGCCAGTCCCGCCAGGTCGTCCGTGCCGATGTAGTCCACGCCCAGGTCTTTCAGCGTTCTGTAACCTAGCTCGGTATTCGGTGTGGCCCACAGGCGCACGAGTTTTTTCTGAGCATGTTGTAATTCGACGAAAGTCTTGATTTTTTCCCGCATAGCTTCGCCCAGCGGTCCCTTTCCGTCCCAATAACTCCCAAAATCCATGATACTGGCACTTACCAGTTTCACCCGGGGTGAAGCCTCTTTGGGGTACACCAGATTCTTGCGACCGTCGAAGGTAAAGAGTTCATCCTGACCAGCCATTTGCGCCGGATCGGGCATTTCGCCACTGATTATGATTCGCACGTGTTGTAACGCCTTGCGATGGGGAACCAGTAGCTTTTGCAACGCCATCAGGGTAGCCGGGCCCGTATTTTTTATATCGATCAATAATTGAAGTTCTTGGCGGTTGGCATAGGGCCAGCCGTTGTGCTGGCTTATTTCTTTCAGTATGGGCGCCAGATACAACGCTTTAAGTGTACGCTCTGGGCTAATATCCTTAAAATTGTGCGCTACATAGAGTTCGCCGTCTTTGAGAAAAACATCCGCTTCGATAGAACCGAATCCCATTTCGTAAGCAGCATAGAAAGGTCGCTGCTGCTCATAATCGTTATGCGAATGCCCATTGGCCAGGGTGTAAGCCTTAGGCTGAGTATACCCCGGGTTGACCCCGCCCAGCAGGGCCATAGCCAGGAATACTAACATTTTTTGAAGGCCGAAAAATGCACGAAGTCTAAAATACATAGGGAATAGGTAACTTAGGTTAAAAAGTAAGGGTCGGATAAAATAGAAAATGCGTAGCGAATAGAAATTCCAAAGCCTAAATTACTAATTTGGAGCTGATTGCCACATGTGTCTCACCCAGGAATATTTTTCAGGTTACCGGCAAGCTAAGCAACCCCCCTTTTGGTTTCTTCGTATAACTATCAAATGACCCCGCATGTCCGAGCATAACTCCGCCGCTATCCTTGACTTGCTCGACGGCTGCCTACAGGGCGACCGCCGTAGTCAGGAACTGCTATACAAGCAGTTTTATGGATATGCCATGGGGCTGTGCCTGCGCTATGCAAGAAGCCGCGATGAAGCTGCCGAGATATTGAACGACGGATATTTTAAAATATTCACGAAGTTGGAAACCTTTGACCGCGAGCGGCCTTTTAAAACCTGGCTGGGCAGGGTGATGATTAATACAGCTTTGGACCAGTACCGCCGTGAAGCAAAGCACCAGGTACACGAAGGTATCGATTCGGCAGAGAACGTAGTGGCAGCTAATGAAGATGTCATCAGCCATTTGGCTTATCAGGAGTTAATTGAAATGGTGCAGCAATTGCCGCTCGCGTATCGTACTGTTTTTAGTCTGGCGGTTTTGGATGGGTACACCCATGAGGACATAGCCCAGGAACTTGGTATCTCGGTGGGGGCCTCAAAGTCGAACTTGTCGAGGGCCAGGGAAAAATTGAAAGTAATGGTAGTAAAAAAAAGTATGGACAAATATGAAAGAGTGGTCCGATGAAGAAATGGACAAACTCTTCCGAAAGTCTGCCGAAGAGCTTGATCCACCTTATGAACCTGCCGATTGGAACAATCTGCGTAGCCGCCTCGACGAGGCCGATGGCATAACACCCGCCGGTGGATGGCTGAAAAAAGCATGGCCCTGGCTTGTCGTGGGTTTGCTGCTTTTGATCGGAGGGCTCGGCGTGTATCATGGAACCCAAAGCAATGAGGGGAAGGGGACGCCTCCGGTTGCGAGTACACGCCCCACCGATCGCCCATCGACACAGGTACCTGACGCGGGACAGGCAGAAGTTTCAACTTTTTTGGAGAGGAAAGGCACCTCGGAATCGAAGGAAGAGAATGAAATAGAAAATGCAAGCCCGGCCGAATCAAACACAGTTCCCCATGAGCCGGGCAAGTCGCCTATCAACACAGAAAGAAAAAATACTCAAGACCTAAAAGAATTGCCCCGGAGCCTTGCAAGCGTAAGCGGAGTGCGCGACCAACCCAACCGATCCGAACAGGAAAGGGGCGAGGGGGCAATTCTTTTACCAAAACAGAATCCCAAATTAGTGCAATCGCCTAGTCGGGGCCGACAGACAAGTGAGGTGGATTTAGCCAAAGCAACCGGACAAAGTGAGGTAGGTAGGCCAGTGACTTTGAACGAAACGGCACAGCTGGGACTAGAAAAAGATATGAGCGCACAGGCTGGTGAAACACGTGAAACCCAGAGTGTCGATGAACCCCACGAGAATTGGCTCCGGGTGGAACCACTGGACTCCCGAAAAAATTACCGGGAAAGTGAGGGTCCTGCCTATCCAGAGGTAGCTTACACGAACCCTTCGGACAATTTGTCCGGGGAGAGCCCTGCGGATGCTCCGGTAATACAGATACCCAAATGGTCGGTACGGATTGGCGTATCTCCCGACCTGAGTGTTGTCCGCATGTCGGATATGATGCGTTCCATGAAGCCGGGGCCTTCGGCTTCACTGCTGGTGGAACGCAGCGTCGGTGAAAAATGGTCATTGCAAACGGGCGTCATCCGAAGTCTGAAAAAGTACAGTGCGCCGTTTAGCGACTATCATCCTGATAAGCACCTCTACCAAAAGACTATGCCCGTAAGTGTGGACGGAACGTGCACCGTATTTGAAGTCCCCCTCAACGTGCGGTTTGATTTTAGCCAAAAGCCAAAAACACGGTGGTTTGCCGGAGCGGGCGTGTCATCGTACAAAATGCAAAAGGAAAATTATACCTACAACTACGCCACCTACGTCTACAATGCCGCAAAGGGCTGGGGAGGTAGTACGGGTTGGTATTTTCTGAGCCACGCCAATGCCTCGGTAGGTTATGAACGCCGTTTGGCCGAGCGTCTATCGTTGGTCGCCGAACCCTATGTACGGATTCCTTTGCGCGGTGTAGGTTTCGGAAAGGTCAATCTATTTACGGGAGGCATCTGGTTTTCACTGCGGTACACGCCCGTTTTTAGAAAATAAGCATTCTGTTTTATGGTACGTCCAACAACTCTGCCACGTCGGGCGTTGTGGTTGAGATTCCAAGATTAAACTATAACATAAACTCAATATGACTACTATGGAAACAAAGGGTAAAGAATCAGTGAGCCGCGGGGCTTTTTTGCGCAGTCTGGGAATGAGCAGTTCGGCCCTGATGGCGTTTTACTGCATGGGAACGACACTTACCTCGTGTAGCACAAAAGAAGATGACCCTATGCCGGGCAGCGGTACAACGCCCCCCGGCAGTACGACGCCCCCCGGCAGTACGACGCCCGTAAAAGGAACCACCACGGGTAGCAACATTGATTTCACGATTGACCTCAACGCTTATAAGGAAAAAAACCTGAAAACGGAGGGCGAATTTGCCACGATCGGGGATGTCATCGTCATTGCGTTATCAAACAAGAAGTACGTGGCTTTGTCTAAAAAATGCACCCATGAAGGGACTACAGTAGGGTACCGGAAAGCCCAAAATGACATTCTGTGCCCCAACCACGGCTCAGAGTTCAAACTAGACGGTGGGGTGCAGAAAGGCCCGGCAGCCTCGCCCTTGACCGTGTTTAAGACTACGCTGAGTACCGACGGTAATACGCTAACTGTAAAAGCCTGACCGGTACCCATGCACGCACTCCGCCTTACCCTCTGCCTTTTACTGGCCCCGGCTATCTTATGGGCCCAGGAGGATTTGCTCGGTGAACTCGAAAAGCAGGCGGATGCACGCCCGCTACCCATCGCCGCTACCTTTAAATCGACTCGGATCATCAATGGGCACTCTGTGGAAACCGTGAAGCGCAATCATCTCGATTTTCGCATTTCGCACCGCTTCGGGCGACTCAATTCGGGTGCTTACGAGCTTTTCGGCCTCGATCAGGCTTCGATGCGGCTGGGATTTGAGTATGGCATTACCGACGATCTGATGGTAGGGGTGGGGCGTAGTGGCGAACAGAAGGCGTTCGATTTTTTTGGCAAATACAAGCTGCTGAAGCAGACGCCCGAACGGATTCCGGTGTCGGTTACGCTGTTCGGGAGCACGGTGATCCGTACCCAGGAATCGTTCGTACCCGGCGAAACATTT
>JBBRDE010000089.1:0-18770 GCA_038204185.1 Cytophagales bacterium | reverse complement strand
CGGTGTGGTGAAGAAGGTCCACTCGCTGCGGTGTATGAGCTTGAGGTTGGCCACCGAGGCATACCAAGTGTCAAAGAGTATCGTCTTGGCTTTGAGTTGCTTGTGGCTCACCATGCGCATGAACATTTCTTGGAAATGATCGTTCTTAGTCTTGCCGTCATCATCGGGGTTGTAGACGCGGTAGTCGATGGGCCGCATGGGCGGTCCCACAGAAGTCGCCATCGTTTCCAGAGGAGTGGACAAGGTTGACCAAGCCTATGCCTTTGACTGTACCGTGTTCATTGCCAGAGTATTGTCGCTTGACCAGTTCGATAAAATTGGAGTACTGCTTGTTCTGCACACTGTCATCGGCGATGACGACCGAGGTTTCCGAATCCTCGATGTGAGGTGCAACCGAGGCCCACAACTGCGAGGGCGTGAAGCGTTCGCGCCGTAAAAAGTCGCTGACCGAGTCATGGCTCAGGTCGGGCTTATGGTCGGCCAGGTTGGTACAGGTGTAGTTGAAAGGCGTGCTCAGCAGGTACTCTATGTAGTCTTTTTTCTGTAGCATCCAGTAAATTTAATTGTATTTCTAATCACAAGCGAAAGTCCTACCCTTATAAAAAAAAATCAGATTAAAAGGTTGACAGGAACCCAACAACTCGGTTTGCTTTCGCTAAATCATATTTTAGAGGGCGAGAGGGTACTTCAACCTACCCTTCTTCCGTACTTTGACGTACAGCACAGGGTATGGGTTTGCACTCATGTAAAGTTGGTAATCTAGTGTCTGCTCGGTAACGCAGTTGGATATCAAATTGAAGTATCTATTGATTATCAAAATAGAATTTTTACTAATAGTATATTAACGTGATAAATGCGTTATATAAGATAAATTGATTTTTACTTACCTTATGACAAGCGGAAATGGAACGAGTGAATGCAATCTAAAAGCAGTAAGGTAGGATAGAAGAACCACTTACTAAGAAACAGGGATTAAAATTACAAAAGTGGTTGATATTGTAGATATTTAGGAAACTAAACACTTGATTGTGATATGGGAACTTTGAAATTACTGCTGTGGAATATGGAGTGGATGAACGACTTGGTCGATCAAAACGGCAATTTTCACCCAGATGCTCACAAACCGCAACATTCCCAGAGTACCACGGTACGAACCCGACGCAATCATTTAAGTGGTGTCATCAAAGATTTGGCTCCAGACATCGTGGTAGTGGTAGAAGGGCCTAACCGAGAAAAAGAGCTTAAATTGTTTTTTGACTCCGACGTGACCGGTAGCTGGGAAGTGAAACTGCAACCTACTTCAGGTTCATCGCAATGCATCGGCTGTGCCGTAAGAACGGATACCAACCTGTTTAATACCCAGCATCCCATTCGTTTTTTCGATACGCAGAACATGCCCATATTTCAGCCCTTCGAGCTGCCCAATGAGAACGATGGTATTATTGAGAAATATCGTTTCGAACGTTCGCCGTTGTACGTAGAAATAACCACGGTGAGGGGCGAGGCTTTCCGACTCATGGGGCTTCATCTCAAAAGCAAGGGAATTTTTAATGCTTATGAATGGAGCAAATGGTGGGCGGTTTCAGACGCTAACCGGAAGAAATTGTTGGCCCAGGCTACCCAGATTCGAGTGCAGTTCCTGGATAAGTACCTGGGTGACCCTTCAACTCAACGGATACCGATCATTGTGTGTGGGGACGTCAACGATGGGCCGGGTATGGATGCGAGTGAAAAGCGGTTGCTAGGGAGTGCCATCGAGCGATTGATGGGTAATGTGTGGCGGCCATTCCTGAGCCTGGGCAATGCGCTTTTCGATATTCTTTCCGAAAAGGATCAGGCGGAGTTGAACTTTGAAAAACTGTATACGACTTCTTTCAAAGATCCTATTTTTAATAATGTTTGGCAAAAAGAATGGATCGACCACATCCTGTACAGTTTCAATCGGGCCGAATGGGTAAAGAACGCCCGGGTTTGCAGCGAGATGCCGGATGGCCAAAAAATCTGGAGCAAATATCCCCATGCCTCAGATCACTACCCGGTTATGGCCGAAATCGAGCTATAGTAAATAGTTATTCAATTCCTGGCTTGAACCCGGCAAATTTTTTCTCCGTATATTTAAAAAGTTTTTTGCCAAAATAGTTTTGCGCACGATCCATGTCATTGAATACGGGCGATATATTTGAGGGAATTTACCAGCTGGAGGAAAAGGTGTTCGTCGGGGAGCATGGGCAGTCGAGCCGTTGGCTGGCCGATGAAATTACCGCTTACCGGCGGAGTGAGGTCGTGATCGATACCATCCCGGCCGATTATGTGTCCGACTTACACTGGAAAGCCGACCGGCTGGGTATGAAGCAGGCGGGACAATCGGCCGATTGCAAGTGTCGGTACATTGTGTGGGAAAAGGACAAAGCTCCTCCTCCCATTGAAAAATACGAGGTGCCTTACCTTAACGACAGGACTCGCACGCACCTGGCCGCTATAATCGATGCGCTCCCCGTGGCTCCCCATGAAACGCTCCTTGCGCATGAAATGCCCGAGTATTGGCATTACGGGGCGGATGGAATCTTGATCTTTTATCGTAAAGCAACCGCGAAGGTGCCCGTTGACCAGTTGGTGCGCGAAGTAAAGGACCATTGGAAACGGGCCCTGCTGGTTACAGCGACACCCGATGCCGGAGCTGTGGATGCTGACGAAAAGAAGTTCTCGAAGCCATCACCCTTATATTGGCCCATCTTTTTGTCTGTAATTGGGGTGGTTTTGGCCGTTGGCGTCTACTCGCTCCGCTCAAAACCGAATTCAAAACCTGAATCGACATCCGCAATCCGACTCATGGCTTTTACAGACGCTTTCGAGAGCGGCGTGGCCTACGAACGAAAATCGGCCTACCAGGAAGCTGTCCGGAGCTTTGAAACAGCGGTCCACGAGGCGCCCGCCTCCGAAATGATCGATGCACGACTGGATAGCCTGGCGCGGGCATACATTTCTTATGCCCAGTCCGAATGTACTCGCTACCAGTCCACCGGGAGTAAGCAACTCTACTTTATTCCCAATCAGTACTACCACTACGCGGCTATTCTCTCGCGGACCCATACCATTGAAACATGCAAGTAAGATTTCTACTACTATTTCTGCTGGTATTACTTTCTCCTACCGTAGGGTGGGGGCAATTGTTTCAGAACCGAAATCTGTACGATATTTGGATCACAGCGGACCAGTACGTTGACGCCGGCAAATTCGACGAGGCCATAAAACTCTACGAAGCTGCGCCACAAGTGCCGCAATTTGCCAGACAATTAAAAATAACGGAGCGAATCCGAACAGTATTTCAGGCGGGAGAACGGCTTTACCGGGCCGGAAAATATGCCGAAGCGCTGGAAGCGTTCAGCCGATACCGCGATATTGCTTCTGACTTGCACAATGGCCTACTTGACGAACGCATTCAGGCGTGTCTACAGCAGCTGGATAAGGTAGTCGTTAAAAAGCTGGCTGTGAGTACGCGCGTCGTGGCCGGCTTCGAGTACGCCTATAAAGGCGACAAAAAAATCATGGAGCTTGATACCCTGGCTGCCCTGAGCCACTATACCAAGGCCAGGCAACTCGGTGCCGGGCTGAATCCTACCCTCCGGGAGCAATACCTGGAAGGGTTGCAATCGGTAAAAGCCCTCCGGAGTTGGGGCGATGAATACCGCCGTACGGTTGCTACCCAGGATAAGGTTCGGATGCTTGAAGTACTCCGAAGATATCGTTCGGCCTCCAAATACATCATAAGGTCGCTGGAATATGAAATAAAAAGTAACGAGGAAGGGGAAACGCCCCTGTTGGGTACCCCCACAGCGGGCGCACCGGCTGAGCGCCTGAAACATTACGCGCTGGACTGCCGGATTGATGATTTGGCTTTTTTTGTTAAAAGCAATGCCCGGTTTATTTCCCAGGCCACAAAGCTCACCCAGGCCTTGACTGACTATTTATCCATTGAACAGGATATTGCCAAACTGGGGAAAGATGCTAATAATAGGTATTTTTTGGAAAGTGCTTACCAGAATCTAATCGCGAAGGCGCGGCAGGTTCCCGATGTTGGGGAGGTTATACAGGCTTGTGCCAAAAGAAAGTACTTCGATTACTTATTGGTACAGGCCCGCCTAAGCGAACAGAATGGGATCGTTAGTGGGGACAAAAAACATTACCGGGAGGCACTTCGGTACATAATGGAAGCCTATCAACTGGGGTTTACGCAATTCCATTCCCCGTTGGATGAGCTACAACGCCGCATAGCTGCTCAATTGGATTGTGAAGACCGGCAACGGGATTTCGGGCAACAGCTTGCAGGAATACGCCGCGCACTTGCCAATTGCCAGGTGCAGGCGGCGAAGGCAGGATGGGATACGGCTGCGGGCCGTCTTGCGGGGTGCGGTCTGGACAACACCCAATTTGCCGGTACTTATGTGGCCCTACGCGATTCAATAGATCATTTTTATGCGGCGGATAGCCTGTTGACCCGACTGATGGCACAGGAAGACCAAGCCCTCGCTGCCCGACAGTGTAAGGAAGCCCGGACAACAATGGAGAGCATAGGCATGCTGATCCTGTGTAATACCGAGACTCAGGATAGTCTGCTCGTTCAGTACCGGAATCGCATTATACAGTGTGAGCAAATATCCTGCTATACAACGGCCCGTGGTAAGGCTTTCCAGAGCGCAGAGAATCGGGAATGGAGAAAATCATATGACTATTATGAGCAAGCCTATGCCTGTGCCCCCGAAACACAGAAGGCCAGGCTTCAAGAGATCATGAAAAACATGGAGTGTGATGCCTACCCCGAACGATGCCGGGGAAGCAATGTGTCGGTATCACTCGAACCCTCCTTGCGGGTAGGTATCAACAAACCGAATTACATCGAAAACGGAGAAACCCTGAAAACAACCTACGGGTACCTGGCCTCGGCCGGACTTCAGCTTTCCTTCATCTCTTATCTGAATCCGTTGGATTTTGTGTTAGGTGTAGAATATTTTCAGACAGAATACCAATTGTTGGAAAAAGGGAATGCGGGGGGTGATTTTAAGATTAGAGGGGCGGATGCTTACGTTGCTTTTAAGCTACACCAGTCCGGCACGGATCCGAACCGCCTCCGTCCCTACCTCAAAGGTGGCTTTGAAGTAGTATTGCCTATGAGTTACTCCCTGCAGAATCATTATAAAATTGAATCGACCCGGGATCGATCTCTTTTAAAGAAACAAAGCCTGGGTGCCCTGGCGGGAATTGGTATCGAAATGCAACGAACGAAATACGGTTTTTTTGTCGAGGTTATGGCAGGCTATAATTTCTCAGGAATCTATAATGCCAATGCCATTAGCTCGTCGGGGGCTCGTGGAAAAACTGAAGCGAATTTTCGTACCATCGGGATTCGAATGGGTGCAAGGCTCTGGTGATAGCTCAGTCCCAAGCTTTTTCTAAAAAAGTGACCCAATTTTTCCAGAATATGTTTTCTATATCTTCTTCAGTGTAGCCTCGGGCTAATAACAAACCAGTTATGGTTTGCAGGTCCGCAATGGATTCCAGGTCACCCGGCGCTTGCTCTTTTCCAAAGGCTCCATCCAGATCGGAGCCAATCCCAACATGCTGAGTATTTCCAGCCAATTGGCAGATATAGTCGATGTGGGCCACGATGTGCTCGATCCGCAGTCCTGTGGAGGTGGGCGTGGATATGCCGCGCTGCCAGTCGGGAATCATCATCCAGGCATCGAAAGCCATGCCAATCACCGCGCCGCGCTCGATAAGTAGGTTGAGTTGTTCATCGGAGAACTGGCGGTTGTGGGGCGTGATTGTTCGAACCAGGTTATGACTGGCCCATACCGGTCCGTCGTAGGTAGGTACGGCATTCCAAAATGCGCGATCACACAAATGGGTGGCATCCAGGATTATCGAGAGTTTCTCCATTTCCCGCAATAGGGCTATGCCGCGTGGGTTGAGGGGTTGGTCGGCATCGGTTCCATGGGCATACACCCCGGGACCGTAGTGGGCGGGTCCCAGAGCGCGGAGTCCCTGATCGTAAGCCTCGTGTAAGTGATCCAGGGAAAGAATGGAGTCAGCACCTTCCAGGCTAAGAATGTAGCCAATTGGTAAATTCTCTGTATGCTCTGCCGTTTGCCAGAGCGTCAGATGTTGCCGCAAATCTTTGGCATTACGAATCTGCACCATTTCTCCCGCCCATTCCATCGCCTTGTACCAGGCCAGTTGTCCCTGGGTTTGGGCCCAGGCCTGTGCCGGGGAATTCCAACCGGGAAGCAGACTGTCGGCCTTGACGTGCCGGGCGATCTGCGTGGCTACACACAGGCCGATGGAGCCGCGCCGCATTTCGGGAAAAGAAACTACTCCCCGGCCCCGGTCGGGTTTGTCGGTTAGGTGTGCTTCTCGTGCCCGAATTTCCTCCAATGGCCGGGTAAGATCCCGGTTCCATTCCAGGGCATTCATGGCAAGGTCGAGATGAGCGTCGAAGAGAAACATAGGTTCAGTTTTATGAAAAGCATGGACTCGGTAAAAAAGAAATTTTGGTGTCTAAAAGTACGACTTAGACTGAAATCATCCGGCGACGGGCCAGAATCGGCCATTTTTCTAACACCGTTCGTTTTTCGATCACGATAGCATATTCATGTAGTGCCACCGTAGGACAGATGTGGTAGGGGAGGGCATAGAGCAAATCGCCCAATTGGATGCTTTCCCAGTCAGCCACTTTAACTACCCCATGCTCTTCACTTTGACTAAGTATTTCGTTTTGATTCAAATTCAAAAAACGGAAGCGCCGTTCGATTGGGTTCTCGGAAGCCACGGCTTTATGGCCGAGGTCTACGGTGACTATATTTTTAGCTGGTTTCGATATTACCCGTGTGGCCAGGACCGCAGCGTGCTGGAAGGGCTGATCGAGGAAGCGGTCGCCGTAGCCCCAGTCCCACAGCAGGCAAGTGCCCGGACTGCAAAACACGCCCTCACGCTGGGCGTGGACGGTGAAGGTAGGGGAGCCTCCGGCGATAATCATCGGGGTAGGGTACCCTGCTTCTATCAAACTGTCCCGTATCTTTTGAACGGGTTCAAAATCGGCATCACTGTGGGCTTTACGTTCAGCAAAATCCGCTTCCCGAATGTGGCCGTCGTAGACATGCAGGCCTTCCAGTTTTATATTTTCCAGGCGGGCAATTTGCTGATAGAGTTCAAACACCCCCTGGTGTACCCGAATTCCCGAACGATCCATGCCATTATTGACGTCAATAAAAACAAAGCTGGACTTCCCTTCACTGCTATCACTCAAATTTTGCGCTGAGACCAGCGAATCTACCAGTGACGCGAAATGTACTTGGGGATATTTTTTTTGCAGAGAAAAGAGTCGGGCGATATTGGGCCCCACCAATTGGTAGGCTATCAATACCCACTTGGCCCCGGTTTGCGCCAGCATTTCGGCTTCCGCAATGGTGGCGCACTTGAATTTTGTGATACCCGCCTCCAATTGCATCTCAGTAACTTCCGCCATTTTATGAGTCTTGACGTGCGGAACCAATCGGTCGGCGCTCCCCGCGATTTCAATCATCAGGTCGATGTTGAACGCAATTCGTTCTTTATAAACCAATAAGGAAGGCGAAAGTATCTGATCGGGGTTCTGAACTTTATACCAATCTTCTGTTTGTACCGTCATTTTTTGTAGATACTGGATTATATATTCTTGACTTGATCAATTGCAGTCCCGTATTGAACATCAATTTCCTTTCCCTTCAGTGCAACTCGAACATGGCTTCTATTTCTACGGGAATATTATCAGGCAAGGACCCCATCCCCACCGCCGACCGTACCCCAACGCCTTCTTCGGAACCCCAGACCGAAGCGAACAACTCGCTGCATCCGTTGATGATGTAGGGATGTCGTTCGAAATCCGAGGTGCAGTTTACCATTCCCAGTACCTTAATGACGCGTTTTATCCGATCCAGGCTTCCAAGATTTTCTCGCAACGTGGCCAGAATCGCTAAGCCTACCTGCCGGGCGGCCAGTTTGCCCTGTTCCATATCCAGGGCGTCGCCTATTCGGCCGTGGATCAGGGTACCGTCTGACTGTACGGTGCCGTGTCCTGACACGTACACCCAGCGGTTGTCGACAATTAGCAGGGGCTTATATACACCCATGGGTTTGGGAGCGGGGGGGAGTTCAAGATTTAACTTTGAAAAATTATGTTCGGGGGAGGACATAGGCAGATATAAGTTATGAATAATGGGTATTGAATGAGGACCGGGTTGGCGTTATAAACTATAATCCAGCATGGGCTTACACAAACAAACTTAGGGCAAGTACGCCCAGGAGGCCCACTACGGAAACGATGCTTTCCATAATGGACCATGTGAGCAGGGTATCGCGAATGCTAAGATTAAAATATTCTTTGAAAAGCCAAAATCCCCCATCGTTCAGGTGCGAGAACATGAGGCTACCGGCACCAATGGCCAGGACGATAAGTTCGGGGGCAACTGTATTTTGCATCAACAGAGGAGCCAGAATGCCTACCGTTGTAAGTCCTGCAACGGTAGCCGACCCCACGCATACCCGGATGATTGCGGCAATTCCCCAACTCAGCACAATCGGCGACACCTGTACTCCCTTCAATCCTTCGGCAATATACTGACTTACGCCGCTCTCGGTCATAACCTGCTTGAATACCCCGGCGCCGGCAATGATCAAAAGGATCATGGCTACCCCCTTGAAAGCTTCCTCCATGGATTTAGACACCTCCCGCATGGTAAGCCCCCGTCGGATTCCGAGTACGTAGGCCGCAAACAGCACGGATACTAACATACTGAAACTAGGGTCTGCCAGAATTTCAATCAGTTTATAGCCGGAAACTACTTTATTAATTCCTGATAGGGCTGTCAACAGAAATACGGGTAGTAAAGCCGCTACAGCGCTAATGCCCAGACTTGGCAACTCGTGGGCTGGGCGGGGCTTGACGTCAAATAGTAGCGGATCGGGTTTGGGGTTAAACCGTTTTAGGGTACGGCCAAACAGAGGTCCAGCCACGGCGATTGCCGGAATGGCAACGATAATACCATACAATAGCGTTTTCCCAAGGTCAGCGTTCAGCTGGGTGGCAATAGCCGAGGGCGAAGGGTGGGGGGGGAGGTACCCATGCGCCACCGATAGAGCCGAGAGCATAGGTATGCCCACGTACAGCAGCGGCAGCCCGGCTGAGGACGCAATCATGAAGATCAGGGGCACAACAATGACAAATCCGGCATTATAGAACAATGGAATGCCAATCACGAACCCAGCCAGGGCGAGGCCCCACTGAATATTGGATTTTCCAAATAGCCCTATGAGCGCGTCAGTGATCCGCTGGGCGGCCCCGCTGTCGGCTACCAGTTTTCCGAGCATGGCCCCAAACACCACAATAAGTACCAACTCGCCCAGGGTGCCCCCAATACCTTTTTGAACTGCTATTCCGATCTGGCTGACATCCATGCCGCTGACTAGCCCCAAACCGATTGATACCAAAAGGAAGGAAATAAAGGTGTCGAGTTTGAGCCATGCAATTAACAGAACCAGGCATAGAATAGCAGCAAACGTAAGGAGAAGCGGCATAAAGGAGCAAATTTTGGAAGGGTTCGGGTTCTATAAGGCGCGAAGTGGTGAAATATAACGATACCCCGGAAGGATCGTTACCCCCCTAGGAGCCCTGAAACCAAAATAATCCTATGATTCGTAACAAAATACAAAGGGACAGCAAAATGATAAACCCATTGAAACGATTTTAAGCCTTTAAAAACGGCCGGGTGGGTACGGGGAGCGAAATTACTTTTCAGGTCACAGAGCTGAATTCTTGTTTAAATGGCTAAAAATGACGAAATTTGACTCGTTGAATCCAATCATTTTGGGCAAAAATCATACTTTTTTTGGGTTATAGGCCCGATACAATCAAATTCTTCGATTCGTTACATTTTTTTTATGGCAGAAACAACAAGTGGAAACATCATCCCTATTAATATTGAGGATGAAATGCGGGGAGCTTACATCGATTATTCGATGTCGGTTATTATTTCCCGAGCCTTACCCGATGTGCGCGATGGGTTGAAGCCCGTACACCGCCGTGTACTTTTCGGCATGTCGGACCTGGGTGTGAACTACAACAAATCGTATAAGAAATCGGCCCGTATTGTCGGTGAAGTGCTGGGCAAGTACCACCCTCACGGCGATTCGTCCGTGTATGATACCATGGTGCGAATGGCCCAACCCTGGTCGCTGCGCTATATGCTGGTCGATGGACAGGGGAACTTTGGTTCCGTAGATGGGGATTCTCCCGCGGCCATGCGCTACACCGAAGCTCGTCTTAAGCGAATTGCGGACGAACTACTGAATGATATCAACAAAGAAACGGTTGACTTCCAGCCCAATTTCGACGATTCTTTACAGGAACCTTCGGTATTGCCGGCCAAGTTTCCTAACCTGCTGGTTAACGGCTCCTCAGGGATTGCCGTCGGGATGGCTACTAACATGGCCCCGCACAACTTGCGTGAGGTAATCGATGGGGTAGCAGCTTATATCGATAACAACGAGATCACGATTCCGGAATTGATGGAGTACGTAAAAGCACCTGATTTTCCCACCGGAGGTACCATCTATGGTTATCAGGGCGTTCGTTCGGCTTTTGAAACAGGTCGGGGGCGAGTCATCATCCGTGCCAATACGCACATGGAGGTATCTAAGACGGGCCGAGAGCAGATTATTGTGACCGAGATTCCGTACATGACGAATAAAGCCACGATGATTGAGCGTATTGCCGGGCTCATCAACGACAAGAAACTGGACGGTATTTCGGATATCCGGGATGAGTCGGACCGGGATGGTATGCGGATCGTATTCGACCTTAAGAAGGATGCGATTCCAAATATCGTTCTGAACCACCTGTATAAGTACACCCCGCTCCAAACTTCCTTCGGCGTCAATAATGTGGCACTCGTGAAGGGGCGTCCCATGATTCTGAATCTAAAAGACCTGATCAGGCACTATGTGGATCACCGGGTGGTGGTGGTGACCCGTCGGACGGAGTACGAATTGCGTGAGGCTGAAAAGCGGGCCCATATTCTGCAAGGTTTGTTGATCGCACTCGACAACCTGGATGCGGTGATTAGTCTGATTCGTAGCGCCAAAGACCCTGAAACCGCTAAAACCGGACTGATCGAGCAATTTGCCCTTTCCGAAATTCAGGCAAAAGCCATCCTGGAACTGCGTTTGCAGCGTCTTACCGGACTCGAGCGGGATAAGATCATTAAGGAGTATGAGGAAATCATGGCGCTGATCAGTGATTTGCGAGATATTTTGGGCAATGATACACGCAAGCTCGAAATCATCAAAGCCGAGTTGAGCGAAATTCGCGAGCGCTACGGCGACGACCGCCGTACAAAGATCGAATATGCAGCGGAAGAGTTCAGCGATGAGGACATGATTGCGGATGAGGAAATGCTCATTACCATTTCACACCAGGGCTATATCAAAAGGACCCCGTTGCAGGAGTACCGTACCCAAACCCGGGGTGGGGTTGGAGCGAGGGGAGTGAAGACCAAAGATGACGACTTCACGGAACACCTGTTCTCAGCCACGATGCTAAATTATTTAATGATTTTCACCGAGTTTGGCAAGCTTTTTTGGTTGAAAGTATATGAGGTGCCCGAAGGATCGAAAAACTCCAAGGGGCGCCCCATCCAGAACCTGATCAGCATTGAATCGGGGGACACAATCCGGGCGGTGATCAACGTTAGGACTTTAAGTGACGAGGACTACATTAATAACAATTATATCATTATGTGTACCCGGCAGGGTACCATCAAGAAAACACTCCTTGAAGCGTATTCGCGTCCCCGGCAGAACGGGATCATCGCTATCTCGGTCAATGACGGCGATCGGTTGCTGGATGTGGCCCTGACAAACGGTGATAATGATATCGTGATTGCACAGAGTGCAGGACGGGCTGTCCGGTTCAACGAGAAAGGAGTAAGGCCTATGGGGCGTACTGCTTCCGGCGTACGCGGTATTAACCTGAGCGATGATCCTAAGAATAAAGTAATCGGCATGGTATGTATCAATCGGGAGGATGCGCAACTGCTGGTTGTTTCTGAGAATGGGTTCGGTAAGCGGTCACCCATTGAAGATTACCGCGTAACGAAACGGGGTGGTAAAGGAGTTTCTACCATGAATGCCACCGAAAAGGTAGGTCAGCTGGTGGCCATTCGCGAGGTAACCGAGCAGGATGACCTAATGATCATCACACGCAACGGCATTGCGATTCGTATGAGTGTTACTGATATTCGTCAGGCAGGGCGCAATACACAGGGCGTTAAACTTATTCGGTTGAACAACTCGGATGAAATATCGTCTGTGACTCGCATCTTGAAAGACGAAGAAGAGAATGATGAAAACGAATTGGGATTAAACGAAAGCCCAGTGGACGTGTCCAATGAAAACACAACAGCACTGGATTCTTCGGATGTTACTGATTCTGAGGAATTGCAATAAATAAAATAAATTAGCGTATTTAGTACCGTCAATCACAACCTAAAAATTTATCCCGTATGAAAAGAATAATTTTTGTTTCTGCATTAAGCCTATTCAGTTGTCTGGCTTTTGCTCAGTCGGCCATAGATCAGGCCATGCTGGACCAGGCCAAAAAAGACAAGGATAAAAGCGATAAGAGTATCCAGGACGAGAAGACCAGTGCCAAAGCGGCTACCTGGATGGAACGTGCTCAGCTCTACCAGAATATTGCTCTGCAATATTCTCAGTTGGATTCCAACGCAGCAATGGCTGCCTACGACGCCTACAAAAAAGTAGTTGAACTTGACAAAACCAAAAAGGGAGATCCTGGCCGCTCGGCGAAAGAGGCTCAGGATGTTTTGAATGGCGCGGATGGTACCAACCTGTACACAGCCTTTGTAAAGCAGGGGGCCGAGAAATATCAGGCTAAAAATATGACCGATGCCCTGAAAATGTTTCAGATGGCGCAACAGATCAATCAGAAGGATACTACAGCCGCGCTCTACGGAGGCATATCGGCTCAGCAGGCGGATATGAAGGACATAGCCGTTGAGCAGTTTGAAAAGTACGCTACCAATGGTGGTACCGACCCCAGCGTATTTTACGGGCTGGCCCAGCTGTACCGTGCAGACAACAAGTTCGATAAAGCCATCAGCACGTTGGAAAGAGGTTTGACAAAAAGTCCTGATAACAAAGACCTGAAATCGGAAATTGTGAATATCCACCTGGCGTCGGGGAATGAGGACATGGCGATTAACCAATTGAAAGAGCTTACTGCTAAGGATCCTTCCAACGTGACCAATATGGTAAACCTTGCCATTCTGTACGATAACAGTGCCATCAAGCAGGGTACCAAAATTCGTGAGCTGCAGGATAAGATGGGCGCTTCGGGTAATACAGTGGATTCTAAGAAAAAGCAGTTAGCCGACGAAAATGGCAAAATCGACGTTTTTCAAAACGAAGTGAAGCGGATTACGGCTTTGATGAAGAAGCAACCTAAAAATGCCGACCTAAAACGCCAGTTGGATGAGGTAAACCAATCAATGGATGCTGCGAAGGCTAATGTTACCAAGTACGAGGGCGAAGTTTCGAGCATGGTGGCAAAGGCAACAAGTGGTGATCAGGGTGCTATGCAAAAAGAAATGACCGATTTGAAAACGCAGTACAATCAGTACCGGGATTTGTCCATAGAGACCTACAAGAAGGCGCTAACGGCTGAACCAGAAAATTACGACGCACTATTTAACCTGGGCGTGTTTTATTTTAATGATGCCGTTGAACTCAAGCGTGAGGTAGACAACATGAATATGACCGAGTATCAACAGCGCGGAAAAGAAGTTGAAGGCCGTGTGTGTGGCAAATTCCAGAGAGCCAAACCATATTTTGAGAAAGCCCTTAAAGTACGTCCCGACGAAGAAGAAGCGAAGAGTACCTTGGAAAACGTTAATAACATTCTTACCCAATTTTCTGAGAAGAAGGTAGTATGTGTGACAGAGTAACCAATTGATAATAAGGCGTTCATATTATTGAACGCCTTATTATTAGAATATCTATTTAACATAATATAAATTATACAACAATTATTCATATTATTTTAAAGAAGTTATATACCAGCTTAAGTAATAAATACATTTGCTACGTGCCACACTTAATTAATAATGATAGTATAGGAAGACATAAATCCTCCTTATATTTATGATGTATGAGCACTTTACA
Source organism: Cytophagales bacterium (assembly GCA_038204185.1). GTDB lineage: Bacteria > Bacteroidota > Bacteroidia > Cytophagales > Spirosomataceae > Salmonirosea. The sequence goes on along the minus strand of JBBRDE010000089.1, from coordinate 4,502 downwards.
CACCAATGAGATATCTTTTACTTTTCTTTCTATTTAGCGTAGCGTTCAGTTGTTATAGTCGCCATATCGTTGGTGGAGAAATTCGTATGCAATCTACCGCGGTACCGAATAGATTCTCGTTTACCTTAGTCCAATTCTGGGATGAAAACACGCTGACTACCGGCAACCGGGATCCCTTGACTGAGTTACTAGTGTACCGTAAGCGGGATAATCAACTGATCCAAAAAATATCCCTTCCCTTTGTATCGACTCGAAACATCAGTTATAAAAACCAGGCTTGCGCCTCGTTCCGCTCGCTAAAAACCCTGGAAGGGACTTACAATGCCCAAGTATCCCTCAAAATATCTGATTATACGGACGCTGGAGGCTACTACATCGTATGGGAGCGCTGTTGCCGCAATGATGATATCAATAATATTCAAGCACCAGGATCCAGCGGGATGGTCTTCTATCTGGAATTCCCTCCCCTCTCCATTTCAAATTCGACGCCGGAATTTAGTTTTCCTAACGGGGATTATATATGTAAAGATCAGGATTTCTCCATGAATGTATCAGCCACCGATGCCGACGGTGATGAACTACGCTATTCATTGGTGACTCCTATGCGGGGCAATACGGGACGCAACAATCCCATAGGAGACGATTATCCTAAGGCAGGCTACCCCCTGGTGGAATGGGTACCTGCTATTACTGAAAAAAACATGATACCCGGGAAACCGGCTTTGGCTATAAACAATCGCTCCGGACAAATGACCGTAACGGCCAGCCAATTGGGTTTATATGTGTTTACAGTGCAGTGCGAAGAATATAGGAATGGGGTTCGGATTGGGTTGGTTCGGCGCGATTTTCAACTTTTAGTCATCGAGTGTAGTAAAAACTCTCCCCCGGAACCAGTTATCACCTACAATAAGGTTAAAGCTGAAACATTAGAATTCTGTTCAGAAAAACCATTCACCCTTGAAACCGAGTCGTCTCCCAGCTGGTCGTTTCAGTGGCAGGTTAACGGACAAAATATTGCCGGGGCCACAAGCCCAAGTCTGACCGTTCAAAACACGGGGATATATTCGGTTGTGAAAAGCTTCAAGAACTTATGCAGTAAAGATACTGCTTCACAGCTGGTTAAGGTTGTTTCAGGTGTCCGTCCCCCTGCCGGTATAACCCAGCTGAAAGACTCAATTTGTGAGGGCGAAAAACTCGAACTTGTTGCTCCTGCCTTAGCCAGCGGGTACAGCTACGAGTGGCGTTCCAATAAAGCTGGTAATTTGATAGGGTCGGATCAGCGGCTAGGCGTGAATGTACAGGGTACCTATTGGCTGCTCGTACGAAACGAAAAAAACGGATGCACGGCCTCGGACAGTACTTCGGTGGTAGTCGAACGGGTGAATTTGAAAATGCCCGCCCCTCAGAGTATGCAGAAAGGTAATTCCGTTACGTTGACCCCTATTGTAACATCAACAGCTACATCTCAATTGTACAGTTGGTTACCCCCCGAAAGTCTGACCAACCCTACTGATCCAATAGCTAACGCGTCGCCAGAGATTTCTACAAATTATATCCTGCAAGTAACCTCTCCCCTGGGCTGCATAGCCACAGATAGCGTGTGGGTAGAGGTTTTTGACAGGTTATACATTCCCGATGCTTTCAGTCCCAATGGCGACGGTATTAATGATGTGTTAGCTATCTACAATGGCTCAAATCAAATCAAAGATATCCGCATTATAAATAGGTGGGGAGAAGTGGTCTTCCAAGATGAAAAATATGATATTCCCTGGGACGGCCGCTATAAAGAAACCAAGGTCCCCGAAGGAGCGTATATCTACATAATCAAAACGCCTTTCTACACTTACAAGGGTACAGTCCTTGTGTTGTATTAGGTATCCAGCGATTCCCCTCTCATCCAATTCGCTCTACCCGGCAGCTTCATTCCTTTTCTAGGAAAAAAGCCTGCCTGGATAACAATGTATTAGACTTTCATGAATCGCTACACTCTATTTGCAACGGCAATTGTTTTGCTGCTTTTATGTATTTCACCCGTAAGGGCAAGCCATATTTTGGGCGGTGAAATCCGCATGGAAACGACTACCGAGGCAAATCGATTTTCATTTAGTATGATTCAGTTTTGGGATCAGAATAAGCTTACTGTGGTTAACCGGGAACCTTTCGTCGAGATACTCTTTTACCGAAAGCGAGACAATCAATTGGTTTACCGCACCTCCCTAGACTATGTATCCTCGCGAAATGTGGAATACGAGAATAAGGTTTGCTCGGTAATGGGCACCTTAAAAACAACAGAGGGCACCTATAATGCCTTGGTCACCTTGAATCCATCTGAGTTCTCCGATTCCGGCGGGTACTATATCGTTTGGGAAAGATGTTGCCGAAACGCGGATATCGGCAATATCCGAGCGCCAGGGACGAGCGGGTTAGTCTTTTACCTCGAGTTTCCTCCCTTATCAGTACGAAATTCCTCACCTGTTTTTAATTCCGCCAATGGTGACTACATCTGTCTCGGTTTGCCCTATTCCACCAAAGTTTCGGCTACTGATGCTGACGGCGACGAGTTGCGTTATTCACTTGTTTCTCCTTTCAGGGGCAATACAGATATTGATTATCCCCTTGGGAACGATTCACCCAAATCGGGATATCCCCTCGTAGAATGGTTACCGGGATTCTCCGCGCAAAATATGATTCCGGGCAACCCTGCCCTGAGTATCGATGCGCAAAGTGGGAGATTAACTGTTACAGCCAGTCAACTAGGTCTTTACGTGTTCACAGTGCAGTGCGAGGAATACCGGAGCGGAGTCAAAATCGGTGTAGTTCGCCGCGATTTTCAATCACTTGTCATCGAATGTACCCCTAATGTACCCCCTCTCCTATTATCCTGTTTAATCAACAACCTGCGCGTAACGTAGAACTCTGTGGAGAACTGACCGTTTCGCTAGCAGTGCAGGATGGAGGAGATTGGATGTACCAGTGGCAACGCAACAACCAGGATATACCTGGCGCCATGGCCCCAACCTTGCTTGTAGGTAAAACAGGAAGTTACTCGGTAAGGAAGAGTGCCAATAATATGGATCAGGGACAGTGTAATAAGCCTGCAGTGTCCCTGCCAGTTGAGGTAGTGCAACCCACTGTCCTTTCCGCTAGCATTAGTAAGAGCAGTGATATACTTTGTACGGGTGGTACCCTCGAATTGCGAGCAAACCGTAATGACTCTTTTTCTTACACATGGCGAAATGGTATGAACCAATTGACACAATCTGGGCCGATACTGACCATTAAAGAGGCCGGGGTTTATTCGTTGCTAGTTCGCAATAATAGTAATGGGTGTAGCGCCACGGACAGTATTGAGATCATGAAAGAGTCAATCGTAGTAACATTACCGCCTCAGGTTGATGTTATTCGTGGACAGAGTGTGATACTCAGCCCTACGGTTGTTTCTTCTTCTGTTGCGATCGACTACCAGTGGTCACCTCCCACCGGCCTCAATTCTACCACCTCGGCCCAGCCATCGGTTTTGCCTGAGAATACAACAGACTATACATTACGGGTAAAAACGCCAGGGGGGTGCCTGGCAACTGCTAATGTCAAAGTGCTGGTAAATGATTGTCAGGAAATAGTGATCACAAGGCCTACGATTCTGTTCCAGAGTAAACCTGTTCAAACAGTTGAGCTCTGCGCAGGTATTTCCCTGCTCCTGGAAACGGAAGATAAGGGAGACTGGGCTTATCAGTGGCAACTCAATAGTGTGGACATTCCCGGAGCTACTGCCTTTAGCCATACCGTAACCAAGATAGGCCGCTATTCTATCGTTCGAAGTGCTAAGAGTGTTACCGTAGGAATATGTATGAAACCGGTGGTATCGCCAGTAGTTGAGGTTATAGAAGGTACCCTACCCCTGGCGATGATCCGATCGAATAGCACAGTTTTGTGCTCAGGGGTACCCCTTCAATTAAACGCTGAGAGTACTGGAAAACCTCAGTATGAATGGAGTTTAAATGGACAAGCATTAAGTGAAACCCGTCAGCAGATAAGTGTAAAATCCTCTGGATTATATACGGTGCTTATACGTGATGATGAAAACGGCTGCATCGCGTCCGATAGCGTACGGATTGTTGAAGAGACTATTCAGGTAATTCTACCAGAAGAAATTATTGTCAAATGTGGAGAGTCTGTTTCGTTACAACCCAAAGTACTGTCTTCTGCATTCCCTATTTCGTTCAACTGGTCGCCCGCGTTGGGAATAAGTAATCCGTCGGATTCAATACCAACTGCACTACCCGATCAGACAACGAAATACTTACTGCGGGTGGAAACGCCAGGGGGATGCCAGGCTACTGACAGCGTTCAGCTGACAATTATAGACCGCATCTTTATGCCAGATGCTTTTAGTCCTAATGGAGATGGTATCAATGATATTTTAGTTATACAGAATGGACAATCTTTTATCGAGACCATCCAAATTTATAATCGCTGGGGTCAGGTTGTATATTCCTCCCCGG
>JBBRDE010000088.1:0-18827 GCA_038204185.1 Cytophagales bacterium | reverse complement strand
AAAATAAAGGCAGCAGTCGAAACAGGTACATGATCGTTTGGATTAAGGGTATCTTGGACAAAACAGGCTTTCATTTTTTGGGCTAAAAGCCGTACAAAAGCAATTCCACGGAGTCGTTCCGTAAGGGCCGCGGAACGTTCGGTATCAATATGGGGTTAAAAATAAGGAACATAGCTGAAATTTGGGCGTAGTATCTGTCCTGGTTTCTTAACTAATTCACTCCCGGCCACGGCTGGACTAAACCTACGAACCATGAAATATATCCTTTCAATCATAGGCTTGGGGCTCGTGCTGACCGCCGCCCATCAGACCAGCCAGAACTTTACAACCCTGGAATCTCAACCGTTGGAAACTTCCGTAGCGACCCGCGTGGCCGCCCCCCAAACTACCCGCATGGCCAGCGTCACCGGGCATAACTTGGTTCAATACGCTAAACGATTCTACGGGGTACCCTACCTCTATGGATCGAGCGATCCCAACGTGGGGTTTGATTGCTCCGGTTTTATTAGCCACGTATACACGCATTTCGGCATCGAGGTACCCCGCTCTTCGGTCAACTTTACCGACGTAGGTACCCCCGTGGAAGTGGACAATGCCGCCCCCGGGGACCTGATGCTTTTTACGGGTACCGATCCCGAAAGTGGTACCGTGGGGCATATTGGGATTGTGACCAAAAATGACGACGACGGCCTTGAATTCATTCATTCTACCTCGGGCAAGCAGTACTCCGTGACGGTCACGCCGCTGGAAGGGTACTACGAAGACCGCTTTGTGAAGGTGATTCGGGTGATTTAGGTCAGGTTTTCGCTGCGATCATTTCTTACAACGTGTTGTGCGGTGTAGGTATCAATGACGCTTACTTCACCTTCTTTGCGTTCAATTCATAAAACCAAAAATCGTCGTTGGGTACGTCGAACTCGATGCCCGTTACTTTTTGGTTGTTATCTGTGGTAAATTGGATGGTACCGAAGGTAAACCACGGGCGAGGCGTTTTCCACTCCATTTTGAAGGTATCGTAATGCCAGTGTGACAGTTTGGAATCGAGCGTCGGACTATGTTCAAAATCAATTTCCAGGGTACCATTTACCTCCTTGACAACCATATCGCCGTACACATCTGTGTGGTAGGTACCCGCGTAAGTACTCAGGGGTAAGTTAGGTTGGGTACCCGTTACCCGCTTGGCTTTTCGCTCAGCAATGCGGGTATCGCTGGCGTAGTTCTGGTTGGTTCGGTCCAGGTCTTTCTTTGACCAGTCGGTGTTAGGGCGACCCAGAAATGCATCGAACGTGTAGTGCGCTAGGGGGTTGATGGGCGCTTTCAGGCCGTTGGTCAGCACGACGATCCCCAGTTTCTGGTCAGGGAGCATACTCACCGAACTGATCATGCCGTCGTAGCCGCCCGTGTGGGAAACTTTCAGGTGTCCCTGATAATCGCGCAGTCCCCAGCCTAGCCCGTAGCCTGAGAAGGTACTCCCGAAGTCGTTGGGCTTGGTGCGATCCACGCCAAAACTATTGTGCACCGTCCAGACCATGTTGCGGGTACTGGCCGTGAGGAGAGTATCCTTGCCGTGGATACCGTTGTCGAGGTTAAAAATCATCCATTGGGTCAGGTCGTCCACGCAGGAAAACAGTCCGCCCGTGGCCGCGATTTCCTCCCAGCTGGTGTAAGGAATGGGTACGTGGTGGTGTTATCGACCAGATTGTGAGGGGTAGCGGCATTGCCCATTTTGGCCACCTGATCAATATTTACCACGGTACGGGTCATGCCCAGCGGGTCGAGGATGCGTTCTTTCACATTCTGGTACCACGACTTACCCGTGACAGTTTTGATGATTTCTCCCGCCGTAATGAACATCACATTGGAGTAGCCATAGCCCGCCCGGAAGGGATACCCCTGGGGTAGGTACTGAATATGCCGGATAATTTCCTCTGACGTAAAATCAGCATTATACCACAAAATGTCGACGCTGAACGTCCCCAAACCCGTGCGGTGGCTCAGGATGTCGCGGAGGGTGGCATTTTCGCTGGCGTAGGGATCGGGCAGGGTAAAGTAGGGCAGGTACTTCCTGACTTTGTCGTTCCAGTCGAGCTTACCCTCCTGCACCAGCATTCCGATGATCGCCGAGGTAAAAGCCTTCGAATTGGACGCGATGGCGTACAAGGTTTTATCATCTACTGGCGTCGAGGTACCCTGTTTAGCCACGCCGTACCCTTTCTGGAAAACCACCTTGCCGTCTTTCACGATACCTACTGACATGCCGGGTACCCCCCAGGTTTTCTGGGCGTTGGCAAAGTAGGCGTCGAGTTTTTTGAAATCTACCTCAACCGGCTGCTGCGCGAAAGAGTCGGTGGGCAGGGTACCGACAAAAACAAGCATGTAAAAGAGGTACCTTTGAAGGGTTTGCAGGGAATAAGGCATAGGGTAATGTCGTTGAAGTACAGTACTACAAGAAAAGGGGGCTGATTTGGAGGTCAATATAATTCAAAAACTTCTGCACCGCGCAGAATGGCTCACTGAAAACATAGTGGGTACCTGCCGCGACATAAGTAAAAATCATCCCTTCGAAGCTTTTTTTCAAAATAATGGATCAGAACCAAATCAAATCATGAGGATAAAAACAGTTTTTTGGATAGTCTTATTGCTGGTATCGGGTGCCTTTGCGTTCACCCTTCGGCCTGCCCGGCCATATACGATGGGGGAAGGCAAACAGCCACAAGTCGTGACGGATCCGGCGGGTACAATTCGTGTGGTCTATGGCAACGGCAACAAAATTGTGTGTACTACTTCCACCGACAATGGCCTTACCTTTTCGGAGCCACAGCTTGTCGGAGAAGTTCCGGACATGCACCTGGGGATGTTCAGAGGCCCGCAGGTAGCCAGTTCCAAAGATTTTACATTGGTGTCGGCCATGGATAAAGAGGGCGTGCTTCACGTGTTTCAGTTAGATCACAAAAAGAAAAAATGGATCGTAGCCAATCATATCAATGATGTGGCAGGTTCAGCACCGGAAGGGCTGATGTCGCTGGCGGCCGACGATGCCAATCATTTTTATGCTACCTGGCTGGATGTGCGGGGCGACCGAAAAAATAAGATTTATTTCTCCAAATCAACCGACAACGGAATGACCTGGGCGCCGAATCAACTGGTATATAAAGCCCCCGAAGGACCGGTTTGTGAGTGCTGCAAACCGAGTATAGCGGCCAATGGTTCGACAGTCGCCATCATGTTCCGAAATAAAGTAAACGGATCTAGGGATTTGTATCTGACCCAATCTGAAAACGGGGGAAAAACTTTCAGTGAGCCGGAGAAACTGGGAAAGGGTACCTGGCAACTGAACGCCTGCCCGATGGATGGCGGCGGCCTGGTAGTCAGTAAGGCAAACGGCATCACGACAGTATGGCAGCGGGCCGGGAAAGTGTACACGGCTACCCCACATAACGAAGAGCAGGAAATCGGCACGGGCCGTAGGTGCAGCATTGCATCGCCCGACAATCCGGTAGTAACCTGGCAGCAGGGCGAAGCTTTGAAAGTGACCTTAGTGAAGGAAAACCAAACTATTGATGTGGGTACCGGTGGCTTCCTGAAAGTAGCCCGTACAAAGGACGGTAAACTCCTGTGCGTGTGGGAGGCCGAAAACGCAATTGCTTATAAAAGAATATAACGAGGAGAGTAATCTGGTAAATTTCCCGCCTTATTGGGCTATGCTACCCAAAGTCCTGATACTTCGAAATGAATAATACCTTTTCCTGATTATGAAGCATATTTCTGTTCTGCCAATCCTGTTACTTGCTTTTTTTGCCAGTCCGCTGCTGGCCCAGGTAGAACTCTGCCAGGGTGCCTACTTTACCGAGGTGCAAGGCAAAGAGTTTTTGCAAAAAAATGAGGTAAAAACCCTGGCGGAATGGAAAACACGGGCGGATAAAATTCGGGCCAATATCCTGGAAGGAATGGATTTGTACCCGCTTCCTCCCAAGCCATCTTCTAAACCTATTGTGCATAGCCGCCGGGTGATGAATGGCTATACCGTAGAAAATGTCGCCTTTGAAAGTATGCCGGGGATTTTTGTGACGGGCAACCTGTACAAGCCGTTGGCTAAACTGGCCTCCTACGCGGCAATTCTGTGTCCGCACGGCCACGGACCCGACCCACGCTTTGCCGAGTACACCCAAATCCGCTCGGCCATGCTGGCACGCATGGGGGCCATCGTGCTTACGGTGGATATGATCGGCTACGGGGATTCCAAACAAAGCGAGCACAAGATCCTGAAAGCAGTTAAACTCCAAACCATCAATAATATGCGGGCGCTGGACTTTCTGCTGGCACAGCCCCATGTTGATCCCGAGCGGGTGGGCGTCACGGGCGAGTCGGGCGGAGGTACCCAAACCTTCCTGCTCACTGCCCTCGACGAGCGCGTGAAAGTGTCGGTTCCCTGCGTGATGGTGTCGGCGCATTTCTTCGGCGGCTGTACCTGCGAAAGTGGGATGCCAATTCATAAGAAAGGCGAGTTCCAGACCAACAACGTCGAGATAGCCGCCCTGGCCGCTCCGCGCCCCATGCTGTTGATCTCGGATGGCGGTGACTGGACCTCTAATGTACCCAACATCGAATTTCCGCACATCCAGAAAATATACGGGCTGTACGACCAGAAGAACCGGGTGGAGAACGCGCACTTTACCGACGAAAAGCACGATTATGGCCCCTCCAAGCGCAAGGCCATGTACCCCTTCATGGCTAGGTACCTCAAATTGGATTTGAGCAAAGCCACCGACGCCTCGGGAATTATTGATGAAAGCCTGGTGAAGGCGCTGCCCCGTGCCGACCTGGAAGTATTCAGTGCCGCACACCCACGCCCGGCTTCGGCCGTGATGGGCGATGCCGCTGTGATGGGGCTTTTGGAATAGAACCAGTGCTATTTCTGGGCAATCGAGCGAAGTTTGCCTTCGAGTCCCACTTCCGTTAATTTCTTGTGAATCTCCTGCTCCATTTTTTCAGTCAGTTGGCCGGAGCGGGCTATTACATCGTAGCCCTCAGGGGTAAAAAGGGTTTTCTTAAAATGAATAATGGCCCAGGTACCCGCAGAATCGAGGTAGGTGATGGCCCATTTACTTTTCAATAAAGCCAGCAGACCATCGCCCCGCCACACAAACGAGCGGGGGTTGGCGTCGACGGGCGTATCGAAGCCATTGATGCTTTTCGGTCTGCCCCTTTTTAAATACCTTACCTCATCTTTCAACCCTACTACGCCCTTGCGCCGCTTGACGGTATACGTAAATGTGGGGTACCTTTTATCGCCTTTCAGCCACATCGGAAAATCCGAAAAGTGGATGTACCAGCTACCTTCCAGAGCGTAAAGGCTTAACGCGGTATCAGAACGGGTCATTGGGGGAGGTTGAAAGGAGTTTGAAACAATAATATTGCAAAAAAATGGCTGATACCCGGCCTATTTGTCGTCCTGATTGGTATAAACTGATTTGCTTTCTCCATGAAAAGCCTACTTCTTCTCCTCATACTCCTTTCGGGTACCGCCCACGCCCAAACTAACTCCACCGCCAAGCCCTGGACGTTCTGGTGGTGGATGGGCAGCGCTGCCAACGAGCGCGACATCACCGCCCAATTGGAGGGCTTCCAAAAGGCCGGGCTGGGAGGCGTACACATCAGCCCGATTTATGGCGTGAAGGGCTACGAGAAAGAATTCGTACCTTTTTTGTCTAAAAAATGGCTGCACTTACTGGAATATACCGTAAAAGAAGGTAAACGATTGGGCCTGGGCGTGGACATGACCACGGGTACGGGCTGGCCCTTCGGCGGGCCAACGGTAACGCCCGACATGGCCGCCAAAACCATGACGGTGAAGGACGGAGAAATACAGGTAGCTCCTACCGGACAAAAGGTAAAACGCGCCGCGCCCGGCGGCGAGGGCTTCGTGCTCGATCCCTTCCACCCGACAGCGCTGGGTACCTACCTAACCTGGTTCGACACCACGCTGAACACCATTCCCGACCGTCCGCGCGGCATGTACAACGACTCCTACGAAGCCTACGGGGCCAACTGGACCACCGATTTTCGGGAGCAATTCCGTAAACGTCGCGGCTACGACCTAACCGAGCAACTTGCTCTCTTCAAAGACACTACCAATAACCTTTCCGCAGAATTAGTCAGGATTGATTACCTCCAAACCCTGGCCGAACTCCTGCGCGAGCGCTATACTCAACCCTGGACCCAGTGGAGCAAAAATCACGGCTATGAAACCCGCTACCAGGCACACGGCTCCCCCGGCAACCTGCTCGACCTCTACGACGATGCCAGTATCCCCGAAACCGAATCCTTCGGAACCAGCCGTTTTCCCATTCCGGGCCTACGCATCGACCCCGACTATTCCATTCAGCAATTCGGTACGCCCAATCCGCTGGCGATGAAATTTGCATCGTCAGCCGCGCATTTTTCGGGCAAAAAGCTGGTGAGTTCCGAAACTGGTACCTGGCTGGCCAATCATTTCAAAGTTTCGCTCTCGCAGGTAAAGCCGCAGATCGATGAGTTGTTTACAGCGGGCATCAACCACATTTTTTACCACGGTACCACCTACTCGCCGCCTGCCGAATCCTATCCGGGCTGGCTGTTTTATGCCTCCACCAATTTCGGACCTACCTCCCACTTCGCCGAGCACTTTCCGCTGCTCAACCGCTACGTGGAGAATTCCCAAAAGCTTCTACAAAACAGCAAGCCCGACAATGACGTGCTGGTGTATTTTCCCATCCACGACCTGTGGGCCGAACCTGGCCATTCGGGTGGGGGAATCCATTTGCTGGAGGTTCACCACGTAGACCGCTGGTTGCTCAAATTGCCCTTCGGGAAATTGAGCGAGAAGCTATGGCAACGCGGCTATACCTTCGATTTCGTATCGGACGACCAGCTTACGCGTTTGAAGGTGGACAAAAATGGGTCTCTGAATTCAGGGAGTAGCACCTACAAAACCATCCTGATTCCAGCCAGTACCTACCTGCCCGCAGGTACCCTGGCGGAATTGCAAAGGCTGGCTCAGGCTGGTGCTAAAATCATTTTTGATAGTAAGGTACCTTCGCAGGTAGCGGGCTTTGCCAATCATGCCCAAAGACAAGCGGAGTTCACGAAATCGCTGGCCCAGCTTACCAAAAACAAGACCGTCTCCATAGCTTCCAATTGGGATGGTACCCTCGCTACCAACGGCGTGCGGCCCGAGGCAATGGGTACCCAGGGATTGACCTTCATTCGCAAAATATACGAAAACAAGCCGCTCTACTTTGTGGCGAATGTAGGAAATCAATTCCGTGAAGGCTGGCTCACCACCGAACGTGGCACCTACTTTCAGCGCTATGACCCGATGACAGACCAAGGTACCCCGTTGCCCACGCGGCAACAAAAGGGGAAAACGGAATTATATTTATCCCTCTTACCCGGCCAATCCTGTTTTCTGAAAGCGACGGAAAAACCTGCGGCTAACGCGGTAGCCTATACACCCACCCGGTCTCAAGCTCTCACGGGTACCTGGGACGTGACGTTTCTGAAAGGCAAGCCGTCCCTTCCCGACCGGGCTAAGGTACCTACCCTGAAATCGTGGACTACCTTACCCGATTCGGCGAGTTATTTTTCGGGAACAGCCCGCTATTCTTTGTCTTTTGAGGTACCTGCCGAACTGGCTTCCCGCAAAGAACTCATACTTGACCTAGGCGATGTGCGGGAGGTAGCTTCGGTCACAATCAACGGCAAGCCTGTCGGCGTAGCGTGGAGCCTACCCTTCCAGCTCACGATCCCGCAGGGTACCTTACGGGCCGGAAAGAACACGTTGGACGTTGAGGTGACCAATCTTTCGGCCAACTACATGCGTCTGCGCGACACGCAGGCCCCCGAATGGAAGAAATTTTACGACGCTAATATTGTAGACATTACCTACAAAAAACTTGATATCGGTAAATGGGAACCCATGCCCTCGGGGTTGCTTGGGCCGGTACGGGTACTGTATTAGTCTACTTTTTAATAACCAACCCTATGCCCCCTTACCATTACCCCGAAGAGCTCGAAACCAAACGCCTCATCACGCGGTACCTCACCGAAGCCGACGTACCACTTTGGGCCGAGTTTTTTAAAGATGCGGAGGCCATCGAGTTCTTTCCCATGTACCATGACAAGCTTCCCGAACAAAGCGCCAAAGAATGGATTGAAAGGCAGCGCACCCGCTATACAAAGCACGAATACGGTATGCAGGCACTGCTCGATAAGAGTACCCATGCTTTGGTGGGGCAATGCGGCCTGATCGCCAAGGAGATTGACGGCATTCCCGAAATAGAGGTCGGGTACAGCATCTTGAAAAAGTACTGGGGACTTGGCTATGCCGCCGAAGCCGCCCGGCTGTTTATCGACTACGCTTTCGAGAACCAGCAGGCCGACTCGATCATTTCCACCATCTCGCCCGGCAATGCAAAGTCCATCCGGATAGCGAAAAAAAACGGACTCGTGTTTGAGAAAATGACCATTTGGCAAGGTATTGAGCTTTGCGTGTACCGCATGTACAAAACTCACTGGGAGAACCTATAGCCGTTTATTCATATCATCTTGAAAATGGTTATTCAATTCATTTCTGGAAATGAGTGTATACTGCTACCGAGAAAAATTCGGCTCCACGCTGTTCAACAACCAACTTTGGTGATGAATTCTGGGAGTGTCGCTGGCGTTGTTACAGGGGCCCGTGCAGTTCTGGAAATCCGTCCGTACCCGCTTCCGTTTGCACCGGGCCAGTGGTAAAATCTATGTCGTGGGGTCGGCTGTTCAATTGGGCTAAAACAGAATAAACCTTTATCTTAGGATCCATTTTTAATTTGGTTCTTAACGGGTATGCTCAGACTATTTACGATTCTTTTATTTAGCACATTTTACTTCGACACCTCCGCTCAATCAATAGCATCGGATTCTGACCTACTCAATCTCATTGAGTCATTCAGCAAAACCAGCGCCGTAACGGGCCGCGAAGCCGAGGCCTCGGCCTATTTGGAAAGCCTATTTACTGCGGGTACTTTCAAAAAAGATAAACTGGGAAACCTGACGCTGACGTTGGGCAGTGGAGCCCCAAAACGACTCTTTGTGGCACCGCTCGATGAGCCGGGTTACGTGGTTAGCAATATCCTGGACACGGGCTACCTCCGCATTACGCCCGTAGGCTATGGGCACCTCGGAACAATGTACCACCAGTTTCTTGAAGGAAATGAAGTAAAAATCAATACCGAGAAAGGTACCCGCTACGGCGTGGCGGTGGTGCCGTCGTCCCACTTTGACGGCCTAAGAGTTGATCCGGTGCGGAGCCGGGGCGTGTACCAGTGGCAGGAAACCTTCGTAGATGCAGGGATGGCCTCAGTCAAAGAAGCGGCGGATAGGTGGATACGTCTGGTAGATCCGGTGACGGCCAACAAGAAGCCGCAGATCATAAATAGCGAATACCTTTCGGCTCCTGCAGCAGCCTCTAAATCAGCCGCCATGGCTCTGGCCACCGTAGCAAAAACGCTGATGCAGACAAACTTTACGGGTACCGTTGTGATTGCTTTTACCACCCTCGAACTCATCAATGGGAAAGGCATAGAGAATGTCGTGAACAGGCTCGGGCCCTTCGATCAGGTGGTCCGTTTCAATCGTTTTTTGCAGCAAGAGTCGGGTGATACAAAACAACTGCTGACGGACAAAAAACTACCCTTTGTTTCCCAAAATACAAGACTTGTCAAATCGGTTGTCGCTTTTCGTCACCCCTCTACCGGAAGCCCCGTTTGGCCTAAAGATGGCTACTACGAGGTAGGATTGCCATCGGAGTATACCAATACTCCCGTGGAGATGGTAGACGTAAAGTCGGTGCAACTGTTGATTCAAAGTTGGTTAAATGCGATCGAAAGCAAGTCCTGGTCGATCGCTATACCTACACCTGCATCGGTAGAGAAGAAGGCAGATAGCTTTACAACTTTTTCAAAGGAGGAGCCCCTATTGGCAAAACTGGTTTCGCTGTATGGCGTAAGCAGCGCCGAAAAACCAGTGCGTGATTACATCTTATCGGCCATGCCCTCCTGGGCCAAGCCAGAAGTAGATGCCAAGGGGAATATTGTGCTGAGCTTCGGCAAAGGTCAGCAGCACATAGCTTTTGTGGCCCACATGGACGAGGTGGGCTACCAGGTCGATAGCATTGGGGCTGATGGTATCCTGCTGCTAAAGACAAAAGGCGGCTTTTTCAACTCCGTGTGGGAAGGCCACGCGGCGCTGGTACATACGGTCACGCGCGACATACCGGCGGCTTTTGAGCCCCGCACCAAGTACCTCACCGCCACTACCCAAATGAACAGTGATTTAGCCCCTAGCGTCTTCGCTGGTTTTAGCTCAAGACAGGAGGCTATGGCTGCCGGGGTAGTTGAAGACGAAACAACCGTTACGATGCCTAAAAGGATGATTAGGCTAAGCGAAAATAAAGCCACCGCCCGGGGTTTCGACGACCGGGTGGGATGTGCGAGTCTGTTGCTTACATTACAGAATATCAAACCAGACGAGCTTCCCTTCAAGGTAACCTTCGTGTGGTCGGTGGAGGAGGAGGGAGGTTTGGTAGGGGCCACCTACGCGGCCCAAAACTTACAGGATGTCCGCATTGCCTACGCTATAGATACCTTCGTTTCGTCTGACGACCCCATTGATCCTCAATTATACGCCTACTGTCCGCTCGGTAGCGGTGCCGTGATCCGGGTGTTGGAAAGTATCAATTTCATCGGTCGCGAGCACCTCAACTATTTACAAAATCTGGCCAAAAAGAACGGTATAAAAACCCAATTTGGTATGACTGCCGGAGGCACCGACGGGCAGGCTTTTCTGAAATACGACATCCCGTCGGTACCGCTTTCCTGGCCGGGGCGTTATTCGCACTCCCCCATCGAAATTATGGATTTCCGGGATATGGGTGAGCTGATTAAGTTGATTCGGGCTATTATGATGGATAAAACGAAGAAGTACGAGTAATTGGGAAGTCACTAGTGGCTGTGGCCGCCGCCCACTATTCCGGACTGAGCCAGCACGGGTACCTTTTGAATTATACAAAACAAGCCCGCCAAGGGATGAACCGCAGCGGGCTTGACTTCCAATGAGCCTCCTACAAGACTTGAACTTGCGACCTACGCATTACGAATGCGTCGCTCTACCAGCTGAGCTAAGGAGGCGTATACTGTTTTCCTCACCCCATGCATTACGAATGCGTCGCTCTATCGTGCGACGAACCGCAGCTGAGCTAAGGAGGCCTATGTTTTTTTCCCTACCCATTACGATTGCGTCGCTCTATCGTGCGACGAACCGCAGCTGAGCTAAGGAGGCGGGTGTGGTGCAAATATACGAAGCAAAAAATTATTCAAAATAAAATCTTCGCCCCAATTGCCGGTCGTCTGGGCTTAAGCGCTTCACTTTTTGCTTTAAATCCACGCACCCGGAACGCCTTTTAGTATATTTGCGCAATTTAGTGGAAAGCAACGAGTCGAGAGCCAAGCATTATTCAGGCCATCAGGTACCGAATACTGGTCTTTAAAAGCTTCTGAACTCCCTTGTCCGGTATCCCATATCTTCCTCATTGATGAAAGTTCTCAAGTTCGGCGGCACGTCGGTAGGTTCGGTTGACAGTATCAAGCAGGTCATTCAAATCCTGGAAAAAAACATTTCAAAAGGCGAGCGTTCAGCCGTAGTGTTCTCGGCCATGGGGGGAGCCACCAACCGCCTGATCGAAATTGGCCGCATGGCCGCCGCTGGTAATCAGGAGTACTTTGAACTACTGAAAGTCGTCGAGGAACGACACTTTGCCACCATTCGCGGACTTATCAACGTCAAGCAGCAAAGCAGCACTTTTGCCGCCATCAAAGGTTTGTTCAACGAGTTGGAAGATATCCTCCGGGGTGTTTCTCTGATTCGCGAGTTGACCGACCGTACCATGGATCTGATCATGAGTTTTGGTGAGCGACTCTCGACCACCATCATCACCGAAGCGCTCAAAAACCGGAATCTGAAAGCCGAGTTTTGCGATGCCCGCCAGCTGGTTCGCACTAACTCCCACTTCGGTATGGCCGAGGTAGATTTCCCGATTACCAACCGTCTAATCCTCGAACACTTCGCCAAGACCTCGGCCCTGCAATGTATTACGGGCTTTGTCGGTGGTAATACCGAGGGCATCACCACGACGCTGGGGCGCGGCGGCTCGGACTACACGGCTTCCATTTTCGGAGCGGCGCTTGATGCACAGGTTATCGAAATCTGGTCGGATGTGGACGGTATGATGACGGCCGATCCGCGTAAGGTACCTAACGCGTTTACGATTCCGTCTATTTCGTATGCCGAGGCCATGGAGCTTTCTCACTTTGGGGCCAAGGTCATTTATCCGCCTAGCCTACAACCCGCTTTTGCCAAGAACATACCCCTGAAAGTACTCAACACTTTTAATACTGATTTTGAGGGTACCCTGGTCAGTCGTAGCGCCAATCACAAAGAATATGCCATCACGGGCATCTCGTCCATCGACGACATGGCGCTGGTCAATATTCAGGGAAGCGGCATGATCGGGGTGGCCGGTATTTCGGCCCGGCTTTTCACGACCTTGTCTGACAACAATATCAGCGTGATCCTGATCTCACAGGCTTCCTCGGAGCATTCGATTTGTTTCACCATCGACCCGCGCAATGCCGAGCGAGCTCAGGCGGTTCTGGAAAAAGCTTTCGAGACCGAAATGGCCCATGGCGACATCGACAGCATCACGATTGAAAAAAACGTTTCGATCATCGCCATTGTGGGTGAGGGAATGCGCAAGAGTACGGGCGTATCGGGGAAGCTGTTTTCGGTACTGGGCAAAAACGGGATTAATATCATCGCCACGGCGCAGGGCTCATCGGAGCTGAACATTTCGGTGGTTATTTCCAAAAATGATCTTTCCAAAGCCCTCAACGCGATACACGGGGTATTTTTCCTATCCGAAACCCGCTCCCTAAATCTCTTTATTGTGGGGGTAGGCCTCATTGGCAGTACACTGCTGGAACAGGTACGCAGCCAGTCGGCTTTCCTGAGCGGAGAAAGACTGCTGAAACTCAATATCGTCGGGCTTTCCAACACCCGGAAAATGCTACTGGAACCCGGCGGCATCACCCCCGACCACTGGCGCGACGAGCTCGACGCCCACGGAGTCAAGACGAGTATTCCGGCTTTTGTGCAGCGCATCATCGAGCTCAACCTGCCCAACAGTGTCTTTGTTGACTGCACATCCGATAAGGATATAGTCAAGCACTACGGTACCCTGCTCGATGCCAGTATTTCGGTGGTCACACCCAACAAGGTGGCCAATTCGGGCCGCTATGCTGAATACCAGCGACTGCAGCGCACCGCCTTACAGCGTGGAGTGAAGTTTTTGTACGAAACCAACGTGGGCGCGGGGCTACCCATCATCAACACGATTCAGGGATTGATGGCGAGTGGGGACAAGTTTATCAAGATTGAAGCGATTCTGTCGGGTACCCTTTCCTATATTTTCAACACCTTCGGTCCTCGGGTGCGCTTTGCCGATGTGGTGCGCGAGGCCAAGGCCAAGGGCTATACCGAACCCGATCCCCGCGACGACCTCAGCGGCACCGACGTAGCCCGCAAAATCCTGATTTTAGCGCGGGAGGTAGGGGTACCTATGGAACCGGAAGATGTGAAAATCACGCCACTGCTACCGGAGAGCTGTTTGCAGGCTCCTACAGTCGAGGCATTTTTTGCCGAGCTGGAAAGCTCCAACGATTACTTTGAAAATCTGTTGAACGAAGCGGAAGCTAAAAATGGCGTGCTACGCTACATCGCCTCACTGGATCACAATCAGGCCACGGTACAGCTTCGGGTCGTCGATGCGAAGCACCCATTCTATAACCTTTCGGGCAGCGACAACATCGTATCCTTTACCACCGAGCGCTACAAAGACCGACCCTTGGTAGTGAAAGGACCCGGCGCGGGCGCTGAGGTTACGGCCTCGGGCGTGTTTGCGGACATTATGAGTATTAGCAGTTATTTGGGGTAAAAAAGTAGCAAAGTGGCAGAGTACCCAAGTTCCAAAGTGAGCTGAGCGTATGTAAGCTGATTTTAAAAAATATCACTTTGCCACTCTGGAACTCTGCCACTTAGGAATTTAAAAAAATGAACTACATAAAAGTTTTCGCCCCCGCGACTGTCGCCAACGTGGCCTGCGGATTTGATATTTTCGGTTTTGCCGTGGACGAACCCGGCGACGTGGTGGAGCTACGCCGTCGCGACGAGCCGGGGATTATTATTACCGACATCACGGGTGACGAAGGTAGACTCCCGCGCGATCCGGCCCACAACGCCGTCACGGTGGTCATGCTACGGCTACTGAATCATCTCAAAATCTCTGATTTTGGGTGCGAGGTTGTCTTACACAAAAACATGCCCCTGGGCAGTGGCATGGGCTCCAGCGCGGCCAGTGCGGTGGCGGGGGTATTTGCCCTCAATGAACTACTGGGCCAGCCGCTGACGCGCGAACAGTTGCTACCCTTTGCGATGGAAGGCGAGCGCATCGCCTGCGGGTCGGCCCATGCCGACAACGTGGGACCAGCCCTGATGGGCGGCTTTCTGGTTATCCGTAGCTACCAGCCGCTGGATGTGTTCCGTATCACGGTACCAGGTGATTTATATTGTACCCTGGTCAATCCCGACATTGAGGTCAATACCAAGGATGCGCGTTTCATTCTCCGCAATGAGGTGTCTTTAAAAAACGCCATTTCACAAATGGGCAACGTAGCCGGACTCATCGCGGGCTTGATACAAGAAGACTACGACCTGATCAGCCGCTCCATGGTGGATGTCATTGTTGAACCCATCCGGGCCATCCTGATTCCCGAATTCAACGAAGTAAAGCAGGCTGCTATCGCGCAGGGCGCGCTGGGATGCAGTATTTCGGGGGCCGGGCCCTCGATGTTCACTCTAAGCAAAGGCCGCGAAACCGCCGAACGCGTGGGACATGCCATGCAGGCAAAATTTGCCGAAGCCGACATCGACAGCAAGCTGTACGTGTCGGCTATCAATCGCGACGGGCCGCGGGTACTGGCAACGGAGTAATTCGTAAAATGGCGTCGGGGTCGTTGGTCAGTACATACAGGGCGCCATCGGGCCCGAACTTCACGTCCCGTACTCTTCCCATGCCTTTGAAGAGCAGTTCCTGTTCGACGACTTTATTATCGGCAAGGACAAGCCGCCTTAATTCCTGAAATCCCAAAGCCCCCACCAGGAGGTTGTTTTTCCAGGCCGGAAAGAGGGGGCTGGTACAGAAATCAATTGCCGAGACGGCAATGGAAGGCGTCCAGTAGGTGACGGGTTGCTCCATGCCTGCTTTATCCGTCAAATCGGAAACTATACTCCCATCGTAGTCAACACCGTAGGTTATGACGGGCCAGCCGTAATTCGCACCTTTTTTCAGGATATTCAGTTCATCCCCCCCTTTTGGGCCGTGTTCTGTCATCCAGATTTCGCCCGTCACCGGGTGTTGGGCAATACCCTGCACGTTGCGGTTGCCCAAAGAATACAGGGCGGGTAGAGTACCTTTCTGATTCACAAACGGATTGTCTTTGGGAATGCTCCCGTCGGAATTGATCCGGAATACCTTACCCGTAGCCTTGCCGGGGTTCTGCGAATCCATATCATTGCCCATGTCGCCAATTGTGAAAAACAGATGCCCGGATTTATCAAATAAAAATCGACAGCCCCAACGGTTGCCGTTGGCCACTTTCAGTGAGTCCGGCACCTCAAACAGCGTTTCTTCCTCTATCCACCGATTTCCATTTACCTTTCCCCGAATTATTTTGGTCAAAGCCAGCGCATTTTTATCCTGACTGTTCCCGTTGCTAGCGCTGATACCCAAATACACCCAGCCATTTTTGCGGTAATCAGGGTCTAGGGCGATATCCATTAACCCCGCCGTGCTGGTGCCCAGGTAGGCTATAGGCAGACCCTCGATAGGTTCGGACACTAATCTACCTTTGACCATCCATCGCAGCCTACCTGACTTCTCCGTCAACAGGGCGCTATCCTGATTGACAAATTCAATACCCCAAGGTGTCTTCAGGCCACTGCTGACTATTTTTTCAACTTTGAGCGAATAAGCTTGCGTATTTCTAAGGAGGGTTGTCGAGTCGCCTCCCTTTTCTAACTGGCTATTTTGCGCCGTCAGGATAAAATTCGTGAGATCCTCAATCTGCTGGTTACTCAGTACTTTTTCCCAGGCAATCATGGTTGTGCCAGGTACTCCCTTGCGTATGGCGTGAGCGATGGGCTCTTTGCCCGTGTTATTTTTCCAGGCAGCCCTAAGCAGTGTAGGGCCGGAAGTTGCCCCCTGGAGGCTGGCTCCGTGACAGCCCGCACAATTTGTGGCGTATACACCTTTGCCGTTTTGGGCGTGAACCAGGCCGATGCATACAAACACCAAGACCGTTGTAAAAATAGTTTTCATAGATCGAGCACTAAGCATTTGAACCTTATATTAAGTAAAGATCGGTAAAATACAGAAAACTGTTTGCAGCTTATTTATGAATTAGGGCGTTAATTTGTAGAGTTTTAAGGAGAGCTGAAATCCGGTATCGACTTATGTTTTTTAAATTTGCCTTACTGTTCAAAAAGTAGGATACCCCACGATCGGTAAGTTAGGCGGGATCGCCCGCACTACCTACTGAACTTTCCTTTTCCTAAAAAAGTTATTACTATTGAATCCCAATTGACGAATACTATGGTAACGGTAACCGATAAAGCTAAGGAAAGAATAGAGACGCTGCGCCTTGAAGAGGGCCGCACCGACGAAAACCACATCCGAGTGGGTGTAGAAGGGGGCGGCTGCTCGGGCCTAATGTACAACCTCGAATTTGACATCAATACCCAACCAACGGATATGATCTTTGAAGACAAAGGCATCCGGATTGTGGTGGATAAAAAAAGCATTCTGTATCTGGCCGGCACGGTACTGGATTTCAGCGACGGACTGAATGGAAAAGGCTTTCAGTTCGTGAATCCCAACGCTTCGCGTACCTGCGGTTGCGGCGAGAGTTTTGCGGTCTGATCCCAAAAGGTAAGTTTTGATTAAGTGTGAATGATTAAAGCGTCGCGAGCTTCCACGCGGCGCTTTTTTTGTGCCTGATAACTGTGGAATGACGTTTGATTTTTGACACTTAACATTCGAATGCCTTGCTAACTTTCACGGGGCAGATAGCTTTTTATAAAAATTTAGCGTTTTTTGTGGTTGTAGCCAGGTTCGAATACTCTAAATAATCGGTCATTTTCAACTTTCAACTTTCCATTCTCAACTAAAATGAAGCCTACTCTCTTAATTCTGGCCGCCGGTATGGGCAGCCGCTACGGCGGTATCAAGCAGCTCGACCAATTTGGCCCGCAAGGCCAGACTATCATAGATTATTCCCTGTACGACGCCATTCGTGGCGGCTTTGGTAAGGTCGTGTTTATCGTGCGCGAAGAAATTAAAGACGACATGGAAGCTACCTTTGGTCCTCGTTTGCAAGGCCGTATCGACTACGATTTTGCCATTCAGGGCATCCAGTCGTACGTACCTGAAGAGCTGGGAACTGTCGAACGCACTAAACCCTGGGGTACCGGCCACGCCACGCTTTGCGCCTGGCCTCAAACTGACGCGCCGTTCGCCGTGATCAATGCTGATGATTTCTATGGCCGTGAGGCCTTTGCCACCATGGCCCAGTTCCTCTCTACCGATACCGACGATACGCAACAGGCTATGGTCAGCTACGAGCTAAAACGGACTCTGTCTGAGAATGGTACCGTGTCGCGCGGGGTGTGCATCGTGCGGGCCGACGGCAATCTGTCGTCCGTCACAGAGCGTACCAAGATTTTCCCCGATAAGGTAGGGAATATCTACTTCGAAGAGGGAGATACTCTGACCGAATTGCCCCCCTACGCCCCCGTTTCGATGAATTTTTGGGGATTTAAACCCAGTATCTTCCCTTTAATCGAGAAGCAGTTTCACGAATACGCCCGAAAAAACGTCGATAATCCCAAGGCCGAATTTTACATCCCGCTGGTGGTGACCGACATGATCTATAATCAGCAAGGTAACTGCCGCGTATTCAGCAGCCAGTCCGACTGGTTCGGCGTGACCTACCCTGAGGACAAGCCGACGGTGCAGGCTGCGCTGAAAGCCCTGCACGATGCCGGGGAGTACCCGGCTGAGTTGTGGGAAAAATAATTGTGACGGGGTCGCCCGTGCGATGATAGATTGAATGAATGATAGAATAGCGAATTTCACGCTGCCACTACCGAAAATATTCAGTTTCCGGGAATGTTTGTGGTTTCGGGATCGGAACTACGACGACATCATGCACCGGGTGACGGAGTTTGACGGTATGATAGCATCAGTCAGCTTGCCTATATTAGGTACTCCATGATGGTAAAATACAGCAGAAATTCCAGGCCCGAGACGATCGCCAGTAATCCAAAAATGACGGGTCCGTTCTGGACTCGCCGTTAGCAATCAGGCGGAGCACGTCAACTTTGAATTCGGGGGTTTACTTTCGGTTGGATGTTGTTTTTTTGGCCATTTGACACGAAGTCAAGTAAGCTGGGGTATCCGGATTTTCAGGACCACCTCACTGTCCGGTAAGGTAGAATAAGTATCCTCCTCATTACCTGATCTGCTCCCTAAGGTAATCTTACGCATGAGTTGGTGTTCACCGGATTTAACAAAATAATTTTTCAGAACCAAAGAAACACCCGCCTGATCCGAGCGGCCACACGTCTAAAAGAACTCG